>JAFLDH010000149.1 GCA_017302505.1 Burkholderiales bacterium | reverse complement strand
CGAGGGCAGCGTCGCCGCGCGGGCTTCGACCAGCAGGGCCTCGGCCGCGGCCAGGTCGCCGGCGGCCAGCTGCGCATCGTTGGCAAGCAGCCGGTGGTAGGTGGCGAGCGCCCCGATGCCGCATTGCTCGGCCGTGGCCAGCAGCCGGCGCAGCACGACGGGGGCGTCGGCCAGCCGGCCCTGGGCCCAGCAGGCATCGAGCTCGACCAGCCCCCACACCAGCTGGCCGTAGTCGGTCAGGCCCTGTTTTTCGATGCTGCGCGCCAGCAGCGCGTGCATCGCGCCGAGCTGCTCGAACAGCCCGCTCCACAGCAGGTTGATGCCCAGGACCGAGGCCACGCGCGCACGCAACTGCAGCCCGATCGGCGCGTGCAAGGCGTCGAGCGCACGCTGGCGCCAGCGCGGCAGCTCGGCGTGCGCCGGCTCGCCGACCAGCAGCGCGTGCACCACGGTCACCGCCAGCTGCGCCTTTTCCTCGGCGCTGGGCAGTTCGTCGAAGCGCGACGCGACTTCGCCGAGTTCATCCAGCCAGCGCGTGATCGGGTACTCGGGCGCGAAGTCGACGAACGACAGGTACGCCAGATGGGCCAGCGTGCGCAGCCGCCCGGCGGCATCGCCGCGGGCGGCATAGCCCGCCTTGGCGCGCAACAGCAGCTCGCGCGCCTTGGCCGGCTTGGCCATCACCCAGACCTGGCTGTGCCAGTAGTCCAGATCGGGCGCACGCGCACTCCATTCGGCCGGCATCGACGCCAGCCAGCGGCCGAGCGTGCGCAGCCGCGCCTGCGCCACCAGCCGCGGCGCCAGCCCCAGCAAGGCCGGCACGGCGCGCTCGAAGTCGCCCGCCTCCAGCAGGGCCGGCACGGCGGCCTCGACGTCGCCGGCGTCGGCAAGGGCGCGTGCGGCGTCGCGCCGCAGTACCTCGCGCTGTTCCGCCTGCAAGGCCTCGTCGGCGATGCGCCTGACGAAGTCCCGGATCAGAGGGTGCAGCACCTGGCGCTTGCCGTCGCCGCCCTCCGTCAGCACGAACAGGCCGCGCTGTGCATAGCGTTCCAGCACCGTGGTCGTGCCGCGAAGCCGTGGCCAGGCATGTTCGAGTGCGGCGTTCACGTAGGGCAGCTGCGACGCGAGCAGCAGGTGTTGCCGCGTCGCCTCGTCGAAGCCGGGCCAGACTTCGTGGCGCAGGTAGTCACGTAGCACCGCATCGTCCGCGGTGGGCACGCGCCCGCCGGCCAGCAGCGCGAGCGACACGGCTGCCGGCCAGCCCAGCGTGCGCGTGTGCACTGCATCCACCTCGGTGTCGCTGGCCGGCGACCCGCGCTGCTGGAACAGCGCCGCGATCTCGTCCCGGGTCAGTGACAGCGCCTCGGCCTCGAGCATCAGCAACCGCCCTTCGATGCGGGCGCGCGCCAGCGCCGGCGGCGGCGGGACACGCGCGGTGATCAGCAGCCGCAGGCCCGGCAGCAGCGCGGCGACGGCCTCGGCCAGCACGGCCTGCAGCGGCTCGGCCACCGATTCGGCCTCGTCGAGCACCAGCAGGGCCTGCGCCGGCAGCGCCGCGAACAGCGCGGGAAAGTAGCGCCGCGCGAAGGCCGCCATCTCGCCCAGCTGCTCGGCCTGGGGTACCGGCAGCCGCAGGCCGGCGGCGGCGCTGAGGTCGGCAAAGAAGCTCGCCGGGTCGGCATCCGTCGGCGACAGGCGCAACCACAGGCAAGGGCGAGCGCGCTCGCTGGCGTAGGACGCCGCCAGGCTGCTCTTGCCGTAGCCCGCAGGCGCCGACAGCCAGACGCAGCAGCCGGCGGCCTCATCCAGGCGCTGCAGCAGCCGTTCGCGCGGGAGCAGGCCACGGGCCAGAGGGGCCCCGGGGCGGGTGGGCGGAGGCGGAGGGATCGCACGGGCACTCGACATCCGGCCGAATCATGCCAAACCATGGGCGCGTCGTGCCTGCGCAGGGCCGCGGCCGGCGCTGACGGGTTTTTCCTAGAGGGCTCCGCGAGGGCCCGCTACGCTGCCGCCATGATCAAGACCGCCTCTGCCCCGCTGCGCGCGCTGCTGCTGATTCTTGCCATCGTCGGGCTGGTGCTGCCCTGGTGGTTCAATGTCCGCCACCTGTCCGGCGGCGGCAGCCTGGCGCCCGGCGCATTCTTCGGTGCCGCCTTTGCCAACCCGCTGACCACCGCCATCACGCTCGACGTGTACCTTGCGGCAGGTGCCTTCTGCATCGGCGTGGCCGCGGATTCCGACGCGGGCCCGCGCCGCTGGTGGGCTGTGCCGCTGACCTTCGGCGTGGGCCTGTCGTTTGCGCTGCCGCTGTACCTGTGGTGGCGCAGCGCACCCGTGCGGCGCTGATTCACGGCCTGTGCCGGGCCAGCAGCCGCTGTGTCCCCAGCGGCCACCAGTCGCCGCCGGCATGGGCCTGGCACAGCAGCTCACGCAGCGGCGCGCCGGCCAGCCGCTGTGCGTCGCGCGCCAGGTGCGACTGGTCGTAGTAGCCGGCCGCCAAAGCCGCATCGGCGCCGGGCATGCGCTGCTGGCGCAAGGCACCGGACAGCAGGGCATGCCAGCGCGTGATGCGCTGCATCTGCTTCGGCGTCAGGCCAAGCAGCGCCTGGCAGCGGCGCTGCAGCTGGCGCTCGCCCAGACCCAGCTCGGTGGCGGCCCGGGCCCCCTGGTGCCCCACCGCATGGCACAGGCGCTGAAGCGCCTCGGCACGCGCGCGCTGCACCCGATGCGGGCCGCGTTCAAGGGCCCTTGACAGACTCGACTGCAAGGCCTGCAGCCTGGCCCGGTCGCTGACGGCTTGCTGCAGGGCGTCGTCCAGCCGCGCCGCTTCGGAAGGCCCGACCATCGCGGCCCAGGGCAGCGTGGCATCGACCAGCGCACCGGTGCTCATGCCCAGCAGCCTGGCCGCGGTGTGGGGCGGAAGCACCAGCCCCAGCGCGCGCAGCGGCTGCAGGTGCCGGTGGGTGGCGGCACGGGTGCTCATGGCATGGAAGCTGACCGCTGCAGCGCCACCGTGCACAGGCGCCAGCGTCAGCATGGCCCGCGGCATGGCTGGAAACCGGCTGAGCGAACCCGCCGCCCGCTCGACCACGATGGCGCACTCGATGTCGCCATGCAGTTCGGGCGGGGGCAGGCACAGTTGCAGCATGCCCGCAGGCTAACGCAGTCGGTGCAACTTGCCACGCCGAGCCGACTTGATGGCCGCCGGCGCCGAATCTCTGCACGTCGAAGCCAGATTCGTTCACGAAGCTGCGCGGCCCGTGCGCACGGGTGGTGCGGTGTTCATGCCAGCATGGCCGTGGTGAGCATGCTGCGCATCGTCGTCTTCGGCATCCTGGCTTGGATGGCGCCGCCGCTCGTGGCCGGCGCCCTCGGCTGGCGCGGCGTTTGGGGCAGCGGCAGTGCGCTGGTCGACTACATGATCCCGGTCCCTGTGGCCGGCGGTGTGCTGCATGTGCCCAGCTTCGCGGTGCGGTGTTGGCGAAGCTCCACGCACAGCTGCGCTGAGCGGCTGCCGCACTACGCAACCGCCCGCGAAAAGCCTTGCGCACAAGATTTCCGTCGTGGGGTGTGCGGCCTAGCCACCATGGAGGTTGACCCACATCAACGCCCATCCGCCCCCCATCCTGTCAATCTAGCTCCAGTAGGCCACGTCGCCCGTCTGCCATGACCCCGTCCGCCGCTCGCCGTTCCCGACGCCACTTGCTACTGGCCAGCGGTGCCAGCCTGTTGCTGGCCACCACGCGCGCCACCGGCCAGTGGAATGCGCCCAGGGACGGCCCCCCTATCCGCATTCTGCACGCCATGAGTTACCACACCCCATGGCGCTGGACGGAGGGGCAACTGGAGGGCTTCAAGGCTGGCCTCGGCGACGTCAAGGCGGAGTACAAGGTGATCGAGCTGGACACCAAGCGCCATTCCGACGCCCGGCACATGGCGGAGCGCGGCCGGGCGGCGCGTGCGCTGGTCGAGGAGTGGAAGCCGCAGGTTATCTACACCACCGACGACGACGCGCAGGAGCTGGTCACGCGGCACTACCTGGACACGCCGATCCTGCAGATCTTCAGCGGGGTGAACAAGGCGCCGGCGCAGTACGGCTTCGACAAGGCCCGCAACGTGACCGGCGTGCTGGAACAGGAACACTTCGCCGAGTCGGTGCGCCTGCTCAAGCGCATGGTGCCGACAGTGCAGCGCCTGGTGGTGGTGCTGGACGACGCGGCGATGTGGGCGCCGGTGGTGCAACGCATGAAGTCGGTCGTGCTGCCGCCGGATGTGCGCATCGTGGCCTGGGAGACGATACGCACCTTCGATGAGTACAAGCAGCGCATTGCGGCCTACCCTGCGATGGCCGATGCGATCGCGCTGATCGGCATCTTCAACTTCAAGGACGCCGCCGGCAGGAACGTGCCCTATCAGGACGTGTTGCGCTGGACGGTGGAGAACTCCTCCTTGCCCGACCTCGGCTTCTGGGTGGACCGGGTGCATCACGGCACGCTGGCCGCGATCACCGTGTCCGAGTACGAGCAGGGTCTGGCGGCCGGCCGGCTGGCGCGCAAGGTGCTGGTCGAAGGCAAGCCCCCGCACGAGCTGCCGATGCTGCCCACCACCAAGGGGCTGCCGGTGATCAGCCTGGCACGCGCGAAGAAGCTGGGCATCAAGGTGCACAGCGACCTGTTGCTGTCCACACGGGTCATCACCCAGTTCGACTGGAGCAAGTAGTGCAGCGCAGCCTGCGCCAGAAGGTGATGTGGACGGCCGGCAGCGTGCTGGTGCTGACGGTGCTGGCAGTGCTGCTGGTGGCGGCGAGCATCTTCTACCAGGCCTATGCCCGGTCGATGACCGAGCGCAGCATTGCCGTGTCGCACGAGGTGGCGGCGCAGTTTGAGCGCATCCTGGCGCTGGGCCTGCGCCCGGACGAGATCGTTGGCTTCGACGATCAGTGCGACGACGTGGTCGGCATCCATCAGGACCTTGAGATCGTGGCGGTCTACGGCGTCGATGGCCGGGTGATGTTCCAGAACCGCGCCGGGGCGGCCCGCGAGCGTCTGCCAGATCTGCCGATCGTGGAGGCGGCCATCGCCAATGCGTCCGAGCAGCAGTTCGGCTTTGCCGTGCGGGAACGCAGCTTCGCGGCCACGGTGCGGCCGATCATCGACACAGGCGGCGTGCCTGCCGGTGCGGTGGTGGTGGCGGTGGCGCAGGAAAGCCTGGACCGCCACCTGACCAGCTTCATCACCAAGGTGCTCGGGGTAGGCGGCCTGTTCATCGTGCTGGGCGTGGCCATCCTGTACGCCGTACTGACCCACTATGTCATCCAGCCACTGCTGGCGGTGGTGGGCGCCGTCGAGCAACTGCGCCACCAGCCCGACAACTCCACGGGTTCGATCACCGTGCGCGCCGATGGCGAGGCCAAGATCCTGGTGGATGCCTTCAACCAACTGCTGGCGCAAAGGGCGCGCCAGCAGCAGGACCTGGCTCAGGCCCGTGATGCGGCCGAGGCCGCCAGCCGCGCCAAGACCGTGTTCCTCGCCAACATGAGCCACGAGCTGCGCACGCCGATGAATGGCGTGCTGGGCATGATCGAGCTGGCCCGCCGCCGCATGGACGACGCCAAGGGGCTTGACCAGCTGGACAAGGCCAAGCACTCGGCCTTGACGCTGCTGGACGTGCTCAACGACATCCTCGACTATTCCAAGATCGACGCCGGGCACATGGCGCTGGAGAGTGTCCCTCTGCAGATCGCCACGGTGGTGAAGAACGTCGCCAGCACCCTGGGCCATTCCGCAGAGGAAAAGGGCCTGCGACTGTCCTTCGACATCCCTGACGAACTGATGCACCTGCCGCTGCAGGGCGATCCGCTGCGGCTGGGCCAGATCCTGGTCAACCTGGTAGGCAACGCGATCAAGTTCACCCCGCAAGGCCAAGTCGTGCTGCGCGCACGCTCCGCAGGCGACGCCGCAGAGGCGGTGCAGGTGCGCTTCGAGGTGAGCGACACCGGCATCGGCATCGAGCCCGAAGCGATGACTCGGCTGTTCCGCTCCTTCGAGCAGGCCGACAACAGCATGACCCGCAAGTACGGCGGCACCGGGCTGGGGTTGGCGATCAGCAAGCAGCTGGTCCGGCTGATGGGCGGCGAGATTGGCGTGGCGAGCACACCCGGTGAGGGCAGCACCTTCTGGTTCATCGTTCCCTTGCTGCGGCATGCCGCGCAGGCCATGCCGGCATCGCCGGCCGCCAGCACCCTGACGGCCCGCCAACGCCTGCAGGCCGACCACGCCGGCACCCGCGTGCTGCTGGTCGAGGACGAGCCGGTATCGCAGGCGGTCGCGCTCAGCCTGATGGACGACGCCGGCCTGACCGTCGACCTGGCGGCAGATGGCACGCAGGCGCTGGCACTGGCCCGGCAGACCGCGTATGCGCTGATCCTGATGGACATTCAGATGCCCCGGATGAACGGTCTGGAGGCCGCGCAAGCGATCCGCGCAGACTCGATGAACCGCAACACGGCGATCCTGGCAACCACCGCCAATGCCTTCGACGAGGACCGGCAGTCCTGTCTGGCTGCCGGCATGAACGACCACATCGTCAAGCCGCTGGACCCGGACCTGCTGTACGAGACCTTGCTGCTGTGGATGGAGCGGCGACGTGCGGGATCAGTGCCTCGATCAGCGATGCCCGGCCCGGCCAGCCACCCTGGGCCGCCATCGGGGCCTCCTGCACCCGTCGCGGGCCTTCCGCCAGCGAGCCCCGCCACCTAGTCAGCCGGTTGATCACTGGCAAGCCTCAAAGGTCGAACACCTCCCCATCCTTCAGCTGCAGCGTGCCACTGGCCACCATGTCCTGCAGCAGCTGCTCGGCCCAGGGCGCCAGCGCACCCATCGGCCGGCCCATCTGCCGCCAGATCGAGGCCACCAGCGGCGTGGCGGCGAGCCACTCGCGCACGGCCGGCAGCGGCTGCTGGCGCTCTTCCATCAGGTGGTACTTCAGCAGCACGCGCGCTCCGTGGCGCAGGTGGCGCAGCGGATCGCTGCGGAAGCCGTCCAGCCGCGTGCGCGCCCGCTGCAGCGCGCCGGCCACGTCACCAAAGGGTGCGCCATGTCCGGGGATCACGCATCGCACCGGCAGGGTCTCGATCAGGTCGAGCACGCGGCCCACGTCGTCGAAAGCGTCGTCCCCATCCAGCTCGGGGAAGACCACGCCAAAGCCATGCTCCCACAGCGCGTCGGCCGAGATCAGCACGCCGTGCTCGGCGTCGAACAGCATCACCGAGCGCGGGTCGTGCCCGGGCGCGGCCAGCACCTGCCACTGGCGGCGGCCGACCCGCACCGTCTCGCCAGCCTGCAGGCTGCCTTGGGCGGTGTAGCGGTCGCAGCGCTGGCCGGTCGGGCCATAGCTCAGCGCCTGCACGTCCCAGCGCTGCACCGCGTCCCAGCTGCCCACGGGCACGAAGGTCTGCGGCGCCCACACGCGCTGCAGCGTGGCATTGCCGCCGCAATGGTCGGAATGCAGATGCGTGTTCAGCACGCGCCGCAGCGGCCGCGGGCCCAGCAGGCCGCGCAGCAGGGCCAGCGTCTGCTCGGCATGCACGCTGTGGCCTGTGTCCACCAGCGTGGCACCGTCGCCATCGTCCAGCAGCACGTTGTTCGACGAGAGCCAGCCGCGCTCCAGCACGTGCAGGCCCGGGCCCAGGGGCAAGGGGGGGTTCATGCCCCCAACTCTAGTCGCGGATGCCTTCCACCTGCACCACCAGCCGCACCCGGTTGGCCACGAAGGGGATGCCGAAGCTGGCGCCGAAGTCGCCGCGCCGCAGCTCGGCCTCGAAATCGCCGCCGCAGACCTCGCGCCGCAGTTGCGGGTGGGTGTGGCAGCCGAAGCGTTGGCCGCGTAGCGCCAGGCCCTGGCTGACGCCGCGCAGCGTGAGCTCGCCGTTCACGGCCACCAACTGGTCGCCGTCGAAGCGGAAGTCGCTGGCCACGAAATAGGCCACCGGGTGGGCGTCGGTGGCCAGCAGGTCGTCCTGGCGCAGCCGGGCATCGAAGACCGGCATGCCGGTGTCGACTTGGGCGGTGGCGATGCGCAGCGACACATAGCCCCGTTGCGCCGCGCGGTCCAGCTCGACGAAGCCTTCGGCCACGGGCCAGCGGCCGCGCAGCGTGGAAGTGCCGAAGTGCGTCACCTCGAAGGTGACGAAGGTGTGCTGCGGGTCCAGCCGATAGACCACCGGCTGCGCCGCGGCCACGGCTTGCGCCAGCAACAGCGCGGCGCAGGCGCACAGCCGCTGCATGGCGCCGGCGGGCGGCCTTACTGCTTGACGGCTTCCACCTGGATCAGCAGGCGCACGTCGTCGGGCACGCCCATGTTCAGGCCCCAGTTCATGCCCCACTGGCTGCGCTTGATGGTGGTCTCGAAATCGCCGCCGCAGACCTCGCGCTTGAGCATCGGGTTCATGTAGCAGTTGAACTGGGTGGCCTTCAGCGTCACGGGCTGGGCCTTGCCCAGCATCGTCAGCGTACCGGCCACCTCGGTCACCTTGTCGCCGCTGAAGACGAACTTCTCGCCGACGAACTTGGCGCTGGGGTGCTTGGCGGTGTCGAAGAAATCGGCGCTCTGCAGGTGCTTGTCCAGCGGGGCCACGCCGGTGCTGATGGCCGTCAGGTCGAAGCTGATCTCCACCTTGCCGGTCTTGGCGGCGCGGTCGAACTGCACCGTGCCTTCCTTGCGGTCGAAGCGGCCGCGGTTGGTGGAGGTGCCGAAGTGCCCGATCTCGTAGAACACGAAGGTGTGCGTCGGGTCGATCGCATAGGTGGCGGCGTGCGCCGGGACGGCCAGGGCCAGGCCCAGCGAGGCGGCAATCAGCAGTTTTTTCATGGTGCTTTCTGTGGGAGTTGGAGGAATGCGATTCAGGCGCGACCGGGCCGCATGCGGTGGAGCAGGCCGTCGCGGTCGACGAAGTGGTGTTTCAGGCCGGCGGCCACGTGCAGCACCACCAGCGCGGCCAGCGCCCAGGCCAGCCAGCCATGCCAGGGCTTGATGCTTTCGGCCAGCGCCTTGTCGGTGTCCAGCAGGTTGGGCAGCGGCAGCACGCCGAACACCACCACCTGGAAGCCGGCCGCCGAGCTGTAGGCCCAGCCGACCAGCGGGATGGCGAAGAACAGCAGGTACATCAGCCGGTGCACGGTCTTGGCCGCCACCTGCTGCCAGTGCGGGCCGGCGGGCTCGGCCGGCGGGCGGTGCGTCAGACGCCACAGCAGGCGCAGCGCCGACAGCGCCAGGATGGTCATGCCGGCCCACTTGTGCCAGTTGTAGAGCTTGAGCCGCTGCATCGAGAACGGCAGGCCCGTCATGTAGGTGCCGACGATGAAGGCGCCGATGATCATCAGCGCCAGCAGCCAGTGGAAGGCGATGGCGACGTTGTCGTAGCGCGCGGTGCGGGGCAGGGTCGGGCTCATCGGCGGGTTCGGTCAAGGCTCGGCAGTGTGCCGTCGGGCCGCGGGCGCCGGGTTCAGCGCACTTGTCGCGGGGCTTCAGAAAGCTTGAATCACCGGATTCTGAACGCGCCGCGCCGCCAGCGCCTGGGCCAGGGCCGGCGCCTGGGCCGGCGGCAGCAGGCCGTGGCGCAGCGCGAAGTCCAGCGTCACCAGCGCGGCGTCCACCGTCATCGCGTCGCCGGCGGCCAGCGCCAGCGCCTCATCGGCCGGCAGGCAATGGAAGCCGGCCACCTCGCCGTCCTGGTTGGCCGGCACCACGCCGGCCGGCAGCGGCAGATCCCAGGCATGCAGCCATTCCAGCTGCAGGCCTTCGGGAATGTCGCGGTGCAGGCACAGCACGCCGCCCGCGCGGGCTGGCTGCACCTGGGCGGGCGACAGGCCGGCTTCCTCGAAGCCTTCTCGCACCAGTGCGTCCCAGGGGCTCTGACCGGCGGGCACGCCGCCGCCGATCAGGTTGTCGTACTTGCCCGGATCGGTGGCCTTGGTGAACGCGCGTTGCGCGATCCACAAGTGGGTGGGCCGGCCATCGGGCCCGGCCAGGTAGCCGGTGGCATGCGCACCCAGCGTCAGCGTGCCCCAGAAGCGCATCGCGGCGCGCTCCATCGTCGCCAGCCGCGTGCCGTCGGCGGGGTCGAACAGGCTGAAGGCCTCGTCGCGCCAGGCGCGGATCAAGCCCTGCTGGCGCAGCGCGGCGTTGACCTGGGCCAGCGCCTGCTGGCGCGCGGCGGGTTCGGCCAGCAGCACAACGCCGTCAGCGTCCACCTGCAGCCAGTGCGGCCAGCTGCGCAGGGGTGCCAGATGCGCCCGGGCCAC
>JAFLDH010000148.1 GCA_017302505.1 Burkholderiales bacterium | reverse complement strand
TCGCGCGGGTGATGGCCTGCGCCGCGTGGACGATCTCGCTTTCACGCGCAGCCAGGTCCGGCACGTCGCCGCGCGTGTCGTCGAAGAGGATCGCGAGGTCGTCGATGCCGATCGCGTCGAGCGACCGGACCTTGTCGACGAAGACACGCTTTGCATCGCCGCTGAAGTCGCGGTAAAGCTCGTAGGGGCTCAGGCCCACGCCGAAACGCATCCCGAGGCCGCGGCAGTGCGCCGACAGATCGGCCAGTTCGGCGAGCACCGCATCCGGGTGCGGTTCCCGCCAGCGTCGGCGCAGCCAGGCGTCGGCCTTGGGTGCGTAGTGGAACCAGGCGTAGCCCAGGTCCCGCAGCCGCGACAGCACCTGCTTGCGGTCCTCGTGCGCCCACGGTCGGCCGAAGTAGCCCTCGATGACGCCGAGTTCGGGAACCATGGACGCGACCGCCGGGACTCAGAAGACCAGGACCTTGTCGGCCTCGGCCGTCCAGTCCGCCAGCTGCGCAAGGGTGCCGCGCTGGGCCCCTTCGATCAGCTCGTCGTCGCGCAGGCCGCGGGCGTCCATGCAGGTACCGCACAGGCCGATCTCGCCCTTGCGAGCTACCTTGCCCATCATGATCTGCACGTTGTAGTAGCCCTCGGGCACCTTCTGCCCGCTCTTGGCGCAGCCGACCGCATCGGCCATCAGAAACAGGCGCACGGCCTGGCCGTCACGCGAGGCCAGCGCGCCGGCCAGGCGCAGCGCGTTGTACGCCCGCTCGTTGCCGTAGGGCGCGTCGTTGACGATGAACAGGGTGAAGGTCATGACGATCCTCCTGGGTGAGCCTTCGCGATCAGCGCCGGGTCACAGGCAGCCCTGCGGCCTGCCACTCGCTCACGCCGTCGAAGGTCTTGCGGGCGCGGTAGCCGTGCTCACGCAGCAGCTTCACGGCCTCATCGGACATCAGGCAGAACGGGCCGCGGCAGTAGGCGACGATCTCCACGTCGCGTGGCAGCTCGGCCAGGCGCTGCGCCAGTTCGGGCAGCGGTACAGAACGGGCATAGGGAAGGTGTGCGGTGTCGAACTCCTCGGGCGGACGCACGTCGAGCACCACGACTTCGCCACGCTTGGCCTGCGCCAGCAGCTCCTTGCGGCCCACCTGCGTCAGCCGCTCCGGCTCGGCCATCATCTGCTGCAGGGCCAGCCGCAACTCAACCAGGTACTCCTCGGCCACCTGGCGCAGCGTCACGCCGAGGTGGGCGACATCGGTGCCGCTAAGCCGGTAGATCATGCGCTTGCCGTCGCGCTTGACCTGCACGAGCCGGGCTTCCTTCAGCGCCTTCAGGTGGGCACTGGCCAGTTTGACGTCGATGCCGACCTCGCCGGCGATGGTCTCGACAGCTTTCTCGCCCTGCGCCAGCATCTCCAGGATTTCGAGCCGCTTCGGACTGGCCAGGGCCTTGCCGACCCGGGCGACCTGTTCGTACAAGAGATCCTTGAGGGAGCGGTTGTCCATGGACTACATTCTAACGGCCTTTAGAATAACCGGCAAATGATCATCGCCTCCCGAACCGCGCCATGACCGACCCGATCTACCTCGACCACAACGCCACCACGCCGGTCGCACCGGAAGTTTTCAGCGCCCTGGCGCCGTGGCTGCAATCGCAGTTCGGCAACCCATCGAGCAGCCATGCCTACGGTCGCCGGGCAGCCCACGCCGTGAGCTGCGCGCGCGAGAAGGTGGCCACGCTGATTGGCGCGCGGCCTCAGGAGATCGTCTTCACCGGCTGTGCGACCGAAGCGAACAACCTGGCGCTGCTGGGCGTGGCCCGTGCCATGGGGCCATCCCGGCGGCACCTCGTGATCAGTGCCATCGAGCACCCGGCGGTCGCGGCACCGGCGGCGGCGTTGCGGGACCAGGGTTGGGAGGTGTCGGTCGTCCCAGTGGACGCACACGGAAGGGTTTCAGTGGCGACGGTCGAGCAGGCCCTTCGCCCTGACACGGCGCTGGTCTCGGTGATGCACGCCAACAACGAGGTGGGCACGCTGCAGCCGGTCGCGGATATCGCCGCGATCACGCGCCCGCGCGGGATCCTGCTGCATACCGATGCCGCGCAGTCGGTGGGCAAGCTGCCGGTGTCCGTCGATGCGCTGGGCGCAGACCTGCTGACGATGGCCGGGCACAAGTTCAGCGCACCCAAGGGCATCGGTGCGTTGTACGTGCGCACCGGGACACCGCTCCGATCGATCCTCCACGGCGCCGATCAGGAACAGGGCCTGCGCCCCGGCACGGAGAACGTCGCTCTGATCGTCGCGCTCGGGGCGGCTGCGGCGCTGGCTTCAGCCGAGCTGCCAGCGCTGACGGATCGACTGCGAGCGCTGCGCGAACGCTTGCATGCACGGCTGGCAGACGGTGTCCCGGGGTTGCACCTCAACGGGCATCCGGAACTGCGGCTGCCCAATACGCTGCATGTCTCCTTCCCCGGTGTCAGCGGGCGCGGCCTGCTGGCCGAGGTCGCCGACACGGTGGGAGCATCGGTGGGATCCGCCTGCCACTCCGAGCGTGATGCGGTGAGCGGCGTGCTGGCTGCGATGGGCATCGACGCGGCGCGGGCCAGCGGCGCCGTACGGCTGTCTGTCGGACGCGCCACGCAGGTGGCAGACATCGACGAGGCAGCCGATGCGCTCATTGCGACTTGGCGTCGACTCGCCAGGCAGTAGCCTGTACCGCGGCAGGCACACGAAGACCCCGCCACGCTAGGTGAACCGGGGCTACTGGATGCGATAGGCCGCGTGGCAAGCCACGCAGGTCTGAGTGACCTTGGCCAGCGCCGCGACGCTGCCCTTGACGTCACCGGTCACCGAGGCGTCCTTGGCTACGATGGCGAACTGGCTCGCGCTGCGGTGCATCGCGGTGCCGGCAGCCTGCATGCCCTGGGGCATGAACTGCGCCACGTCGTGTGCGCCGTGAAGACCGAGCGACGACATGCCCAGCCGCTGTTCGGCGATGTCGCTCGCCTTGTCAAAGGCGCCGCGTGCCAACTGGTCCTGGATCTCGGCCAACGCGAGCAGGTGATCGCGCATGTTGGCCAGGGTGTGTGCCCGCAGCATGTCGGGGAAATGCACCAGCACACGGGGGTCGTCGGCCTGCGAATGCGCCATGCCGACGGGGGCGGCGGGGCTCGACGGATAGACATGGGCCTCATGATCACCGCCCGGTGCTGCGCAGCTGGCGAGGATCGCCACTGCTGCGGCGGACAGGAGCTTCAAGGACTTGAAGGGTACGGACTTCTGACGACTCATGCCGGCATCTTGCAGTCGCTGCGCCAGCAGGGCATATGATTCAAGTCATACGCTGCGAGGCCTCGCCCTGCGTCAGTCGCAGCCGAAGCCCTTGGCGATCGATGACACCATCCTTCTGCATCCGCGCCAGCGTCCGGTACAGCGATTCGTGTGTCAGCCCCAGTTGCCGCGCCAGATCCTTGAGAGTGCCGGCCACCTCCAGCTCGCAGCGCGGGCCGCGGCCTTCGGAGAGCAGGAGGTGCCGGATGCGTTCTTCGGCGCTGCGCAGCGAGAGCCGCTCGATGCGGGCTCGTGCTGTGCGCAGTTGCGCCCCAAGCAAGGCGATCCAGGTGCGCTCGAACGCCGCGTCTTCGGTCAACAGCCGCTGGAAGTCGGCCTTGGCGACGCGCAGGACGACGCTGGCTCCAGAGGCAACCGCGTCGCAGTGGTAGCGCAAGCTGTCCAGCGAAGCCTCCGCCAGAAACTCGCCCGGACGGGCATCGTGGAGCACCACCTCCTCGCCCTGGCGGCCATGCCGTACCAGGCGCACGGCGCCCTGCTCGATGAAGTGGATGTGGCGGGGTGACGTGCCGGCCCGGAACAGCCTCTGCGCTGGTTGCAGTTCCAGTCGGGAGACGCACGGCAGCAGCGCCAACGGAAAGCTCGGGTGACGGGACCCCGTCATGTCGGCGATCCCGGCGCCTTGGGCGCGAGCGTCCCGAGGGCGATTGGGTTGCTTTGCTGAGGCTCCCTGGCGACCAGCACCTCAGTGCCATCCAAGAGCTCGCGAACAACGCCGCGCAAGGAGTCGGCCTCGCGCGCCGGATCGAAAAGCGCGGCACGCTCCGCGCACTGTTCCTGGAGCCGGGTCAGCAACGCGGGTTCGTCCCGAACCCGCTGCAGCAAGGTGGAGAGGCCGGCGGCATCGCCCACCCGGAAGTAGCCCGCGTAGTCTTCACCGAGCAGGCCCACGTTGCCATCGATGCGAGAGGCCAGCACGGGCGTGCCGCTGCGAACGGCCTCGATGACCACATGTGCGCCGCCCTCCATGCGGCTGGGATGGACCAGCACATGCGCGCCCTGGATTCTCCGGCGCACACTCGCGTGTGGCAGGCCGCCGAGCCAGCGGTACTGGAGGCAGGCCCGCATCAACTCCGCAGCTTCGAGACCCAAATGCGGCCCCAACGCCGCGCCGACATGGTCGAGCAGGATGTCGGGACGCGATGCCAGCATCCGCGCCGCTTCGAAGTACGTCCCAGGCGACTTTTCCTCGCGCAGGTGGCCGACCATGACCGCGCGCAGGTGCTTCGATGTCTTGTTGAGCCGCCGCCAGGCTGGGCACGACTGCAGGATCACCCGAGCCTTCGCCCGAAGGACCTGCGGCAAGGATCGGATGCCCAGTTCGTTCAGGACGATCAGCCGGTCGGCTGCCTCCAGCGACGACCGTGCAGTCTCGTCAGTGGCGATGTCGCGGTACAGGTCAGTGCCGGTCAGCGCCACGATCATCGGACAGTGGGCACGGCGCGCCCGCCAGGCGGTCACCGAAGAGGCGGAACGGCGGGCGTGCAGCGCGATCATGAGCGCTTCGTCGCCGCCATGCCAGTCCGACGCCAGGCGAACGTTGTACGAATCGCGCAGCATGCGGGCCCAGCGTCGGGCCGTCTGCCAGTTGCCGTTGTTCGCGTCAGCCAGCGCGGGCGTGACGATGACGATGTCCTTGGGCTGCACCAGGCCAGGTTACCGCGAGAGTTCCGATCGAGTCCGAGCAGCAGCGCGCGTCTCAGACCGCCAACGAGGGTTTGCCGCCCAGGGCTTCGCAGACTCGGCGCAGCCGGCTTTCCGCATCGTCCGCTACCGTCTTCACACCCGGCTTTCCGACCAGACCGACCATGGTCTGCGGATCCAGGAAGCCGACCACGACGCGGCCGGGGGCCTCCTCGCGGACGATCACATTGCACGGCAGCAGCAGACCGATGTCCGGCTCGGCCTGCAAGGCCTGGTGTGCCAGCGGCGGATTGCAGGCGCCCAGGATGCGGTAGGGCAGCATGTCGGCGCCCAGCTTCTCCTTCATCGCGCGCTGGACATCGATGTCGCTCAGCACCCCGAACCCCTCGGCCTTGAGAGCCGCCGTGGTCCTGGCCAGGGCGTCGTCGAAGGACAGTCCCGTGAGCGTGGTGGTGAATCCGAACATGTCAGACCTCTCGTGACGTGGTGGCCGAAATGGCCGGGAAGACGGGGCCGCCTGCCGCACCGACAGGTGCATGCCGCCAGTGTCGCGCAGCGGCGGTCGACGTGCATTTCTCTATACAGCAGCGGGTATGCGGCAATCGGAGTATATTGGTAAGTGTCTGATGACTTACCGAATGCGCCGACCAGCATGCAAACCCGCCTCTCCACCGAAGAACGCCAGGCCGAGATCGTTGAAGCCGCCCTGCGTCTGGCGCGCGAATCGAGCCCGGCGCTGATCACCACCGGCGACATCGCCGCGGCGATCGGCGTCACGCAGGGTGCGGTGTTCAAGCACTTCCCCACCAAGGACGCCATCTGGCTGGCCGCCATGCGCTGGGTGCGCGAAACCCTGCTTCGGAAGCTTCAGGCCGCGGCGGACGAGTCCGCCACACCTCTGGACGCACTGGCTGCGATGTTTCGGGCGCATGTCGAATTCGTCATCGCGCATCCGGGAGTGCCCAGGTTCATCTTCCACGAACTCCAGCAACCCGCCGACTCGGCGGCCAAGCTCGAGGTGCGTGGCGTGCTCCAGGGCTACCGCAAGCTGCTGCTCGGCCAACTGGCCGAATCGATCGACCAGCGACAGGTCAGCCCGGACCTGGACCCCGAAGCCGCCGCCACCAGCTTCATCGGCCTGGTCCAGGGTCTTGTCATGCAATCGATGCTGACCGGCAAACCCGCGGCCATGCGCCAGCAGGCCACCGCCATCTTCGAGCTCTACCGGCGCGGCCTCGGGGAGGCGCGATGAAAGCCTCATCGATCCGATCGCGCCGCCTCGCGCTGATCGGGCTCGGCATCCTGCTGGTCGCGGCTATGACCTACGTGGTCATGCGGTCCGGGCCGTTGGCGCCGACCCGCGTCACGGTCGTGCAGGCGGCCGAGGGCCAGCTCACACCACAGCTGTTCGGCATCGGCACGGTCGAGGCCCGGCGCAGCTATCTCATCGGGCCGACCACGGCCGGCCGCGTGCGCACAGTGGTGGTCGACGTCGGCGACACCGTCAAAGCCGGCCAGCCGCTGGCGGAGATGGACCCGGTGGACCTGGACGAACGCACCGCCGCGCTCGACGCCTCGGTCGCGCGTGCCGGCAGCGCCATGGCCGCTGCCGAGGCGCAGCGCCGCGACGCGCTGGCGCGCAGGGAACTGGCGGCCGTCAATGCGCGCCGCTACGTGGAACTGGGCCGGCAGAACTTCATCAGCACCGGTGCCGTCGAGGCACGGCTGCAGGAGCAGGCGTCGGCTGACGCCCTCGTCACCGCGGCCGAAGCCAACCTGGCCGCAGCCCGGCAGGACCAGCAGCGCCTGGCGGCCGAACGCGCCGGCCTGCGCCAGCAGCGAGCGAACGTGCGCCTGCTGGCCCCTGCCGACGGTGTCGTCACCAGCCGCGATGCCGAGCCGGGCTCGACGGTCGTGGCCGGGCAGGCGGTGCTGCGCGTGATCGAGCCCTCGTCGCTATGGGTCAAGGTGCGTTTGGACCAAGCGCGCTCGGGCGGCTTGGCGGTGGGCCTGCCTGCTCAGATCGTTCTGCGTTCGAACCCGGGCCGCCCCCTCCCCGGCAAGGTCGCCCGCGTCGAGGCTCTCAGCGACAGCGTGACAGAGGAACGCGTGGCGCAGATCGGCTTCGACCAGGTGCCCGCTGGCCTGTCGGTGGGTGAACTGGCGGAGGTGACCCTGTCGCTGCCGCCGACCGCGAAGGCGGTGCTGCTGCCTAGTGCCGCCATCAAGCGGAGGCAGGCGCAGACCGGGGTCTGGGTGATCGACGCCGGCACCTTGCGCTTCGCGCCCGTGAGAATCGGCCAGGCGAGCCTGGACGGCCAGGTCCAGGTGCTCAACGGCGTGCAGCCCGGCACGACCGTCGTTGTGCACAGCGAGAAGGAAATCGTCGAGCACAGCCGCATCGCCGTGGTCGATGCGCTCGCAGGGCGTCGGCCGTGATCAGCCTGGCCGGCAGGGACATCCTGCACTCCTGGAGCAAGTTCGTGCTGACCGGCATCGGCCTGGGCCTGCTGATCGGCGTGACCCTGACCATGGCGGGGGTATACCGCGGCATGGTGGACGACGCACGGGCACTGCTCAACAACAGCGGCGCCGACCTGTGGGTGGTGCAGCAGGACACGCAGGGACCTTACGCGGAATCGTCGAGCCTGCGCGACGACGCCGTGCGCAGTGTGCTCGGACTGCCCGGCGTGGCGCGCGCCGCCAACGTGACCTACCTGACGATGCAGGTGCGGCGCACCTCGGTCAGCGGCGTGGCGCCGGCGGGCAGCGGTGATGACGATGTGCGCGCGATGGTGGTTGGCTTCGAGCCCGGCCAGCCGGGCGAGCCGGGCTACCTGGTGGCTGGCCGGCAGATCACGCGCAGCCACTACGAAGCCGTGGCCGACGTGCGCACGGGCTTCACCCTGGGCGAACGCATCCGCATCCGCCGCCACGACTACACGGTCGTCGGACTGACGCGACGCATGGTGTCGTCGGGGGGCGACCCGATGGTCTTCATCCCGCTGAAGGACGCTCAGGAAGCGCAGTTCCTGAAGGACAACGACGCCATCGTCAACGAGCGCGCCCGCACCGCGGCCAACCCGAGCCTGAACCGACCGGGCGTGCCGGGGCTGCTGGAGGCGATCCAGGCGTCGCAGGCCAACAACCGCAACGTCAACGCCATCCTCGTGCAGGTGCAGCCCGGCATCGACGCCGAGGCGGTGGCCGAACCGGTGCGCCGATGGAAGCACCTGGAAGCCTTCACGCGCGAGCAGATGGAAGAGATCCTCGTGGCCAAGCTGATCGCCACGTCGGCCAGGCAGATCGGCATGTTCCTGGTGATCCTGGCCATCGTCAGCGCGGCCATCGTGGCCTTCATCATCTACACGATGACGCTGGGCAAGATCCGCGAGATCGCGGTGCTCAAGCTGATCGGCACGCGCAATCGCACCATCGCCGGCATGATCCTGCAGCAGGCGCTGGGACTGGGCCTGATCGGCTTCGTCGTCGGCAAGGTGGCGGCAACCTTCTGGGCGCCGATCTTCCCGAAATACGTGCTGCTGGAGCCGGGCGACGCGGTGCGCGGGCTGGTGGCGGTGGTGGTGATCTGCGCGCTGGCCAGCACGCTGGCGATCCGCGTCGCGCTGAAGGTCGACCCGGCCGCGGCGATCGGAGGCTGAGGTGGGCGAATTCGGCATCCGCATTGAACACCTTCGCAAGCGCTATGGCGAGGGCGACACGGCCGTCGACGCGCTGAAGGACGTGAACATGACGGTCGCGCCTGGCGAGGTGGTGGGCCTCATCGGCCCATCCGGCTCCGGCAAGAGCACGCTGCTGAAGTGCCTGGGCGCGGTCATCGAGCCGACGGGTGGCCGGATGGTGCTGGGCGGCGAGACCATCTACGGCGACGGCTGGAAGATCCCCGACCTGCGCGCCCTGCGGCGCGACAGCATCGGCTTCGTCTTCCAGGCGCCCTACTTGATCCCGTTCCTCGACGTGACCGACAACGTGGCCCTGCTGCCGATGCTTGCGGGGCGACCGAATGCCGAGGCCAGGACACGCGCCCGCGAACTGCTGAAGGCTCTGGACGTGGACCACCGCGCCGGCGCACAGCCTTCGGAGCTGTCGGGCGGTGAACAGCAGCGCGTGTCGATCGCGCGCGCCCTGGCGAACATGCCGCCGGTCATCCTGGCCGACGAGCCCACGGCGCCGCTGGACAGCGAACGGGCCCTGGCCGTCGTGCGCATCCTCAACCAGATGGCCACGCTGTACCACACGGCCATCATCGTGGTAACCCACGACGAGAAGATCATCCCGACCTTCAAGCGGATTTATCACATCCGCGACGGCCGGACCGAAGAAGAGGCGGGGCAAGGCTTGAGCCTCTGACCCGATCCAGCCCGGTTGCAGCAGCCGTCAACCAGGAGCAAGAGTGTGAGCACATCCAAGGCGGACTGGCTGGTGAAGTCACTGGCAGGGGTCGCAGTGCTCTTCGGGTTGCTGACGGTCCTGTCCGGCGGTCGCACACTGTTCGGTGGCGAAGCGGCGCGCCTGGCGGCCGGGGCCATAGTGCCCTTCGTGCTCTGGTTCAACTTCGTCGCCGGGTTCGCCTACGTGACCTGCGGTCTGGGGCTTTGGCAGCGGCGGCGCTGGGCGGTACCGCTGGCCGTCTTCATCGCCGCCGCAACCGGCCTGGTCTTCGCCGCCTTCGGCGTCCATGCATGGAGTGGTGGTGCCTACGAGACGCGAACCGTCGGCGCGATGGCGCTGCGCACGCTACTGTGGGCGGGTATTGCAGCAACCGCCCACCGCGTGCTAAGGCAACTCATCTGACTGAACGGCAGACACCAGGTGGCGACCGAAGGTGACCAAGTCGGGCCCGTCGGCTGGTCTATCAGCACTGAGCGAACCCAGTCCTGTCAAGCCTCGGCGAACGAATCGCGCACTACCGCATCCGCGCTGCTGCGCCGCGCCTTCGCGCAACAGTTTGGGCCCCCGCAGTTCAGCGGGGGATGAAGAACGTCGACTTCTCGAACTGGATGGCCGATCGGTCTGCGCTGGTGCCGGAGGTGGGCTCCACGCCCGTGACCGCAAACATCACGGGCACCGACCGGCCTGCGAGCCCTTGCGCCACGACGAATGGTAGGCGCAAGCTCACCGACGTCGACGTCACGGCAGCCGGGCCGGCGCTGGCCGGCATTGCCACGACCTCCAACCCGTCGATCCCGGAGGCGGCAACCCGGTAGGTCTGCGGAGCCTCCGTGCGATTCATGATCTGGATGCGGTAGACGTTCTCAACCGCGCCTTCCTCCACCACACGGGCCAACGCGCCACGGTCCTTGACCACATCGAACTTGAACGG
>JAFLDH010000147.1 GCA_017302505.1 Burkholderiales bacterium | reverse complement strand
CCCGAGGCCGCCCCGACAGTGGCAGGTCAACGGCGCGAGGCGCGTCGGCGCACGCAGTCCAGATAGGCCTCGCCGTCGGGCGGCAGGCCGCTGCGCTGCGAGGCCCAGACCATCTCGCCCAGGCATTCCATCACCTGATGGTGCGCCGCATGCAGCGAGCCGGCGGTGGCCGCCAAGTGCTCGACCGCGGCACGGATGCCGGTGGGCTGGTCGATGCCCACCTGCTCCAGGATCGACAGGTGCATCGACAGGTGCAGGAAGGGGTTCTCGCGACCGTCCTCGACGCGATAGACGGCCTGCAACGCGGCCGGCTCGTCGGCCAGCGTGCCGTGGTACTCCGGGTGCTCGTCGATCCAGAACGCGGCCTGCGCCTCCAGCGGCGTCAGCGGCTGGCCGGCGCGCTGCTTGCGCCAGGTGCCGCAGAAGAAGGCGCGCACGTCATGCTGCGAAGGTTGGAACATCGGACAATTGTGGCCCCGGCCCCCGCGCCCCGCCTGCCTGCACGATGATCACCACGACCGAGACGCTTTTCACCGAGGCGCGCACCCAGAACGGCTACCTGCCCGAGCCGGTCTCCGACGACACGCTGCGCCAGCTCTACGAGCTGATGAAGTGGGGCCCGACCTCGGCCAACAGTTCGCCGGCGCGGCTGATCTTCGTGCGCAGCGCGCAGGCGCGCGAACGCCTGCTCGCCTGCGTGAGCGCCGGCAACCAGAACAAGGTGCGCGAGGCGCCGGTGACGATGATCATCGGCATGGACCTGGATTTCCACGAGCAGCTGCCGAAGCTGTTCCCGCACGCGCCGGACGCCCGTTCGTGGTTTGCCGGCGACGAGGCCCGGCGGGCCGAGACCGCACTGCGCAACAGCAGCCTGCAGGGCGGCTACCTGATCCTGGCGGCTCGCGCACTGGGCCTGGACTGCGGGCCGATGAGCGGCTTCGACGCCGCGAAGATGGACGCCGCCTTCTGGCCCGGCAGCCGCGTGCGCACCAACTTCATCTGCACGCTGGGCCGCGGCAACCCGGCCAAGCTGTTCGCGCGCAGCCCGCGGCTGGGCTTCGACGAGGCCTGCCAGCTTGTCTGAGCTGGCCGGCTGGGCGACGGCCTGGCCCTTCATCGCCGACCCCTGGTTCTACGCGGTGGCGGTACCGGCGGTGCTGCTGATGGGGCTGGGCAAGAGCGGCTTCCTCAGCGGCTTCGGGGCGCTGGCGACGCCGCTGCTGTCGCTGGTGGTGCCGGTGCCGCAGGCCGCGGCGATCATGCTGCCGCTGCTGCTGGTGATGGACCTGACCGGCCTGCAGCAGCTGTGGCGCGAGCGCGACCGCGTGCTGCTGCGCCAGCTGATGCCGGCCGGGCTGCTGGGCGTGCTGATCGGCACGCTGCTGTTCGGCCTACTGCCCACCCATGCGGTGTCGGGCGTGGTGGGGTTGCTGACGCTGGCCTTCCTGGCACAGCGGCTGCTGTTTCCGCCCAGCCCGCTGGCGCCGCCGCTGCCGCGCTGGGCGGCCTTCGGCCTGGCCACGACCTCGGGCTTCACCAGCTTCGTCGTGCATGCCGGCAGTCCGCCGCTGAACGTGTACCTGCTGCCGCTGCGGCTGAAGCCGATCACCTTCGCCGCCACCAGCGCGGTGTTCTTCGCGGTGGTCAACCTGGCCAAGTGGCTGCCCTATGCCTGGCTGGGGCTGATCGACCGGGCCAACATCGCCACTTCGGTGCTGCTGATGCCGCTGGCGCCGCTGGGCGTGTGGCTGGGGGTGTGGCTGGCGCGGCGCATTGCCGCCCGCTGGTTCTATGCGGTGGCCTATGCCGGCATGGCCCTGACCGGCCTGAAACTGCTGGCCGACGCCTGGCGCTGAGGCCGCAAAAGAAAAGCCCGCGACCAGCGACTGGCGGCGGGCTTCCTCTGCCGGACACCAGCCCGAGGGTCGGGCGTGGCGACGGCCTCTTGGCGCTGGGTGACGGGTTCCCCGGGGCTTGCGGCCCCCTCCGCCCAATGGTGCGGCCGGTTCTGCGCTTCGATAGGCCGAAGTGTAGACCGCCGTCCGTGACGGTGCCGTGACAAAAGCACCGGCGAAACGGGTCTGTTGCCCCCCGCATCTTCGGGGGGAATAATTCCCCAAGCTGGTGCGTCGACCGGGCACGGGCGCCGGCCGCCGCCGGGCCGATGCGGCACCGATATTGCTGTATCCGACCCAGCCCGGCCGGCGGGCATTGCACAAACGACCACCATGGACACGCCTTCCCTTGACCAGCCGCTGCTGACGGAGACCGACCGCACCGGTCTGAGCCGCGACGCGCTGCGCCGCGCCTTCCTGGACAACCTGTACTGCGTGCAGGGCAAGTTCCCGGCGCTGGCCACCAAGCACGACTACTACATGGCGCTGGCCTACACCGTGCGCGACCGCATGCTGCAGCGCTGGATCAGCACCGCCGCGGCCTACACCCGGCAGGGCGCGCGCACGGTGGCCTACCTGTCGGCCGAGTTCCTGCTGGGCCCGCACCTGGCCAACAACCTGATCAACCTGGGCATCGAGGAGCCGGTGCGCGCGGCCATCCGCCAGCTCGGGCTGAGCTACGAGGAGTTGATTGCCCAGGAGGAAGAGCCGGGCCTGGGCAACGGCGGCCTGGGCCGGCTGGCGGCCTGTTACCTGGATTCGATGGCCACGCTGGAGATCCCGTCCATCGGCTACGGCATCCGCTACGAGTTCGGCATCTTCGCGCAGCGCCTGGTCGACGGCTGGCAGGTCGAGCAGACCGACAAGTGGCTGCGCAACGGCAACCCCTGGGAGATCCCGCGGCCCGAATGGGCGGTGGAGATCAAGCTGGGCGGCCATGTCGAGCGC
Source organism: Burkholderiales bacterium (assembly GCA_017302505.1). Taxonomy (GTDB): domain Bacteria; phylum Pseudomonadota; class Gammaproteobacteria; order Burkholderiales; family Burkholderiaceae_C; genus Rubrivivax. The sequence goes on along the minus strand of JAFLDH010000147.1, from coordinate 7,512 downwards.
TACGTGGACCTGAACGGCCGCACGCAGGTGAACTGGGTGGCCGGCCGCACCGTGATGGGCGTGCCCTACGACACGCCGATCCTGGGCTACCGCAACCACACCGCCAACACGCTGCGGCTGTGGCGCGCCGAGGCGCCGGAGTCCTTCGACCTGGGCACCTTCAACCGTGGCGACTACTACGGCGCGGTGCAGAAGAAGGTGGTGTCCGAGAACATCTCCAAGGTGCTGTACCCGAACGACGAGCAGGAGCAGGGCAAGGAGCTGCGCCTGGAGCAGCAGTACTTCTTCGTCAGCTGCTCGCTGCAGGACATGCTGCGCATCATGCGCGTGCAGCAGGTGCCGCTGGAGAAGTTCCACGAGAAGTTCGCGGTGCAGCTGAACGACACCCACCCGGCGGTGGCCATCGCCGAGCTGATGCGTCTGCTGGTGGACGAGCAGGGCATGGACTGGGACCCGGCCTGGGAGGTGACGCGCAAGACCTTCGCCTACACCAACCACACGCTGCTGCCCGAGGCGCTGGAGCGCTGGTCGCTGGGCCTGTTCTCGCGCGTGCTGCCGCGGCACATGGAGATCGTCTACGAGATCAACGCCCGCTTCCTGGAAGAAGTGCGCATGGCCTTCCCCGGCGACCTGGAGCGGCTGGCGCGGCTGTCGCTGATCGACGAGAGCGGCGGCCGCTTCGTGCGCATGGCCCACCTGGCCTGCGCCGGCAGCCACACCATCAATGGCGTGGCCCAGCTGCACAGCGACCTGCTGAAGCAGGACGTGCTGGCCGACTTCCACGCGCTATGGCCCACGCGCATCACCAACGTCACCAACGGCGTGACGCCGCGCCGCTGGGTGGTGCTGTCGAACCCGCGGCTGACCAAGTTCCTGAACGGCGCGATTGGCGAGGGCTGGATCTCCGACCTGGACCAGCTGAAGCAGATCGAGGCCTTCGTCGACGACACCGGCTTCCGCCGCGAATGGCGCTACATCAAGCGCAGCGTCAAGGAAGACTTCGCGCACCATGTCAAGCGCATCACCGGCGTGCGTATCGACCCGCATTCGCTGTTCGACGTGCAGGTCAAGCGCATCCACGAATACAAGCGGCAGCACCTGAACGTGCTGCACATCATCGCGATGTACCTGCAGCTGAAGTTCGACCCGAATGCCGTGGTGTACCCGCGCACCTTCGTGTTCGGCGGCAAGGCGGCACCGGGCTACCATTTCGCCAAGCTGATGATCCGGCTGATCACCGCGGTGGCCGAGGTGGTCAACAAGGACCCGGCGCTGGACGACAAGATGAAGGTGGTCTTCCTGCCCAACTACAACGTCACCAACGGCCAGCGCGTCTATCCGGCCGCCGACCTGTCCGAACAGATCAGCACCGCCGGCAAGGAGGCCTCGGGCACCGGCAACATGAAGTTCTCGATGAACGGCGCCTTGACCATCGGCACGCTGGACGGCGCCAACGTCGAGATCCGCGAGGAGGTGGGCGCCGAGAACTTCTTCCTCTTCGGCATGACGGCCGAGCAGGTGCATGCCACCTGGATGCCCGGCAGCGACTACGACCCGATGGCGCTGTACCGCGGCAACGAGCAGCTGCGCGCGGTGATCGACCTGATCGCCGAAGGCCATTTCTCGCGCGGCGACCGGGAGTTGTTCCGCCCGATCGTCGATTCGCTGCTGGGCCGCGACAACTACCGGCTGATGGGCGACTTTGAGTCCTACATCGACAGCCAGGCGCAGGTCGGCGCGGCCTATGCCGACCGGGAGCGCTGGACGCGCATGTCGATCCTGAACGTGGCGCGCATGGGCAAGTTCTCGTCCGACCGCAGCATCCGCGACTACTGCCGCGACATCTGGCGCGCCGAGCCGGTGAAGATCCGCCTGCTCAGCGAGGAAGAGGTCACCGGCGACCTGCTGCAGTAGCCGCCTGGCTAAGATCGTGCCGAGTGTCCATGTGGCGACACGCGGAAAGACGACCTACGATGCCCCTGCCTTGCGCAACCCGCCCGCCCTCCGCGGCCCGAGCCCTCTGCCTGGTGGCCTTGCTGCTCTTGGGCACCACCGCCGGCCTGCAGCCGGCGCGGGCCCAGAAGCTGTCACCAACACCCTTGCCCGGGCTGTGGGAGACGGACTGGAAGCTCACCGTGAACGGCCAGGACCTGGGTGCGCTGATGCGCCAGGCCATGGCACAGGCGCTGCAGCAGATGCCGCCGGCCCAACGCGCACAGGCGGAACAGATGATGAAGGCCCAGGGCGGGCCGCTGGCCCTGGGCGGCAAGCAGCAGGAATGCGTGAGCCCGGTCGAGGCGGCCAAGGCCACCGATCCGAAACAGGTGCTGGCCGAGATGCAGGAAGACGCCCCGCAGTGCCGCTTCGAGCCGGTGGCGGTGTCCGGCTCGACGATGCGCTTCAAGGGCCGCTGCGACGATCCCGAAGGCTTCAGTGGCGATATCAGCGGCGAGTTCACGCTGACCAGTGACAAGGCCTGGGTCGGCCGCTGGGGCGGGCAGGGCAAGATGGCTGGCGCCGAAGACATCCCTGGCTTCAAGCCGGGTGCGGGGGGGCAGGTCGACTACCGCATGGCCGGCGGCGGCCGCTGGCTGGCGGCCGACTGCGGTGCGGTGAAGCCGCGCTGAGCGCCGGGCCCGCCCGCTGGCCCGATACTGCGCGGCTTCGACGGAGCGTGCAGCATGGACATCGGCCCTCTTCTTGCGCTGGGTGAGCGCGTCGGCGACAAGCTCGCGGCCCGCGGCGAGACGCTGGCGGTGGCGGAATCCTCGGGCGCCGGATTGATCTCGGCCGCCCTGCTGGCCCGGGCTGGCGCGTCGGCCTACTACTTCGGCGGTGCGGTGCTGTACACGCGGCGCTCACGGCGGCTGCTGACCACACTGAGCTCGGACGACACCGCCGGCATGCGCTCGTCCAGCCCGCCCTATGCGCAGCTGCTGGCACGCCACCAGCGAGATCGCTTTCGCGCCACCTGGGGCCTGGCCGAGACTGGGGCGGCCGGCCCCACCGGCAATACCTACGGCGACCCTGCTGGACACAGCTGCATCGCGGTGGACGGCCCGGTGTGCCTGGAGCAGCTGCTGCGCACCGGGCAGGCCGACCGGCATGCCAACATGCTGGCCTTCGCCCTGGCCGCGCTCAAGCTGCTGGAGCAGGCGCTGGACCAGGCACCGCCCCGCCCTTGATCCGCGTGGTCAGCACGCCGCCGCCGTACTGCTGCCATTCCCTTTCGATGCCGCGGCGGAACTCGGCGTGCAAGTTGAACAGCAAGGTAAAGGCGATCAGCAGGCCTATGGCCAGCAGCCAGGCGAGCCGGGTCAGGTTGCGCAACGCTCGGTTGGCAGCCGCGAACGCGCCGTAGAACCAGTTGGCCACGCCCCACAGCAGGATCAGCGCCAGCACCCACAGCAGCTTGCCCGCGGTGCCGCGGCGCCGGTCGATCGCGCAATCGACGACGCTCCAGATCGGCTGCACCAGCACCATGAAAAGCATCAGCACACCGAAGCCGACGACGAAGCCGAACAGCGCCAGCGCGGCGAATCCAGTGAGGGTGTCTTGCATGGGGTGACCGATGGGGTGCTGGCCGGGCTCACTTGCCGGCCTGCAGCGCCTTCTCGTCGTCCTCGCGGTAGGGGCGGCCTTCGCAATCGGCCTTCCAGTCGGCCAGGCTGGTGTCGAAGGCCTGCACGTTGCGCGTGAACTGGGCGTTGCGTGCGTTCCAGTCGCTGGCGGCCTGGTTGCGCTGCGCCACCTTCTCGTTGTAGGCCTTGCCCTGCTTCTCGGCCCGCGCGGCCAGATCGGCGCGCTCGGCGTCCAGGTCCTTCGAGGCCTTGTCCAGGGCGGCCTTGTCGCGCTCCAGCGTCTGCTGCTGGCGCTGCGCCGTGGGGCCGGAGCCGGGCGAGGCCTGGAAGTTGCGCGCGCGCTCGTTGAATTCGACGATCTTCTGCGCCAGCTCGTCGTTGCGGCGGCGCAGGTCGGCCGCTTCGGCCTGCAGCTGGTCCACGGTGGCGCGCTCGGCTTCCAGCGTGCGGCCGGCGGCGTCGAACTGCTGGCGTTCGCGCTCCAGGCGCTCGCGCTCGGCTTCGAGCGGCGGCTTGCGTGCGGCCAGCTCCTGCTGCTGTGCCAGGCAGACCCGCAACTGCTCGCGGCTGAGCAGCTTGCCGCCGTCCTTGGCCGTGCCCAGCGACCTGGTGCTCGACTGGGCCTGCAGCGGGCCATGGCACAAGGCCAGCGCCGCCAGGCCGGCCAGCAGAGGGAAGGGCAGTTTCATGGTCGGCAGCGTCACGGGCGGGGCCGCATCATGCCATCGACGCCTGCCACTGCGACGCGGGTGCATCGGTTATCTTGCGTGCATGAGCGAGCTGAGCTTCTACTGGCACGACTACGAGACCTTCGGCAGCGTGCCGCGGCGCGACCGGCCGGCGCAGTTTGCCGGGCTGCGCACCGATGCCGACCTGAACCCGATCGACGCGCCGTTCATGGCCTATTGCCAGCCGGCGCCGGATTTCCTGCCCGAGCCCGAGGCCTGCCTGCTCACCGGCATCCTGCCGCAGCAGTGCCTGGCCCAGGGCCTGCCCGAGGCGGCCTTTGCCGCGGCCATCGAACAGCGGCTGGCGCAGCCCGGCACGGTGGGGGTGGGCTACAACTCGATCCGCTTCGACGACGAGGTGACGCGCTTCCTGTTCTGGCGCTGCCTGATCGACCCCTATGCGCGCGAATGGCAGAACGGCTGCGGCCGCTGGGACCTGCTGGACGTGCTGCGCTGCGCCTATGCGCTGCGGCCGGAAGGCATCGAATGGCCGCGCCATGACGACGGCCGGCCGTCCTTCAAGCTGGAACATTTCACGCGGGCCAACGGCCTGGCGCACGAGGACGCGCACGACGCGTTGTCCGACGTGCGCGCCACCGTGGCGCTGGCGCGCTTGCTGAAGACGCGGCAGCCGAAACTGTGGGACTTCTGCCTGCGGCTGCGCCGCAAGGACGCGGTGCTGGACGAGATCGCCGCGGCGCAGGCGCAGGGCCGGCCCTTCCTGCATGTGTCGGGCATGTACGGCCCCGAGCGTGGCTGCATCGCCTTCGTCTGGCCGCTGGCGCCGCACCCCACCAACCGCAACGAGCTGATCGTCTGGGACCTGGCGCAGGACCCGGCGGAACTGGCCACGCTGAACGTGCAGAGCCTGCGCCAGCGATTGTTCACCCGCAGCGACGATCTGCCCGAGGGCGTGACGCGGCTGCCGATCAAGACCATCCACCTGAACAAGTCGCCGGTGGTGGTGGCCAACCTGAAGACGCTGCGCCCGGAGATGGCCGCGTGCTGGGGTCTGGATGCCGACCAGGCGCTGCGCCATGCCGATGTGGCGGCACGCCATGCCGGCCTGCTGGCCGGCATGTGGCCGGAGGTATACGAACGGCCGGAAGCGCCGCGCCCGCCCGACGTGGATGAAGACCTGTACGGCGGCTTCCTGTCCAACGAGGACCGGCGCACGCTGCAGCGTTTGCGGGGCCTGAATCCGCAGGCGCTGGCCGACAAGCGGCCGGCCTTTGCCGACCCACGGCTGGACGAACTGCTGTTCCGCTACCGGGCGCGCAACTTTCCGGACACGCTGTCGGCGCCCGAGCTGGCCCAATGGCAGGAGCATTGCCGCGCCCGGCTGTGCGAAGGCGCCGGCGGTGCGTTGGGCCTGGCGGCCTTTGCGGCGCGCATCGATGCGCTGATGCCCGGCGCCGATGCCGCCGGGCTGGCGCTGTTGCAGGGCTTGCGCGACTATGCGGCGCAGGTGGCGCCGCGCTGCTGAACGGCAGCCAAGCCGCTCAGCACTTGGCCTTGGTGCAGGAGGTGTCCACCTGCCCGGCCATGTTCATGCCCAGCGCGTTGCTTTCGGTGGCCACTTCCTTGGCCTGCGTCTCGTGCACGCAGGCATCGACGATGCGGCGGCCACGCACGGTGTCCATCAGCATCGACTTGGCGGGAATCTGCACCATCAGCATCGGGCCGTTGTTCACCTCTTCCAGGCGCAGCGCGCCGGTGGACGAGCGCACCGGCTTCATCGTGTAGGCCTTGGCGCTGAAGGTGACGACCACGTAGCCTTCGACCTGGTGCTTCGAGACGCTGAGCATCTGCTTGAACTCGCACTCGTAGGGCCCGTAGTAGGCCTGGGAGGCGGCCAGCATCTGCTCCGAATCGGCGACGTTGAGCGTCGGCACGGGGGCGGCCTTGGCGGGCGAGGCCGCGGGCTTGGCGGCGGCCTGCTTGGCCGGTGCCTGCTTGGGAGCCGGCTTGTCCTGGGCGAATGCGGGTGCGGCCAGTGCCAGCGCAGCGCTGGACAGCAACAGGGTAAGGAAGTGCTTCATGGGGGCCCTGCGTCGGTGCGAGACCCGCATTGTGCCGCGTCTGTCGCCCGTGGCGAAAGGCCGATCTGCGGCCCCGGGCGGGGCTTATTGCCGCCGCCCGGGTCGCGCGATCAAGCGGCGACCGTCTTGGCGGTCTCCGCGTACTCCTCGATCTGGTCGAAGTTCATGTACTTGTAGACGCTGGCGGCATCCTTGTTGATGATGCCCATCGCCTCGTGGTACTCGGCCACCGTCGGCAGCTTGCCCAGCTTGCTGGCGATGGCCGCCAGCTCGGCCGAGGCCAGGAACACGTTGGTGTTCTTGCCCAGGCGGTTCGGGAAGTTGCGGGTGCTGGTGGAGACCACGGTGGCGCCTTCGCGCACCTGCGCCTGGTTGCCCATGCACAGGCTGCAGCCCGGCATCTCGGTGCGCGCGCCGGCGGTGCCGAAGGCGGCGTAGTGCCCTTCCTTGATCAGCTCGCTCTGGTCCATCTTGGTCGGCGGCGCCACCCACAGCTTGACCGGGATGTCGCGCTGCCCGCCCAGCAGCTTGGCCGCGGCGCGGAAGTGGCCGATGTTGGTCATGCAGCTGCCGATGAAGGCCTCGTCGATCTTGGTGCCGGCCACGTCGGACAGCAGCTTGGCATCGTCGGGGTCGTTCGGGCAGCAGAGCACCGGCTCCTTCAGCTCGTTCAGGTCGATCTCTATCACCGCGGCGTATTCGGCGTCCTTGTCGGCCTCCAGCAGCTGCGGGTTGGCCAGCCAGGCCTCGACCTTCTCGATGCGCCGGGCCAGCGTCTTGGCGTCGGCATAACCGTCGGCGATCATGTTCTTCATCAGCACGACGTTGCTCTTCAGGTACTCGATGATCGGTTCCTTGTTCAGCTTGATCGTGCAGCCGGCAGCGCTGCGCTCGGCGCTGGCGTCGGACAGTTCGAAGGCCTGTTCCACCTTCAGGTCGGGCAGGCCCTCGATCTCGAGGATGCGGCCGCTGAAGATGTTCTTCTTGCCGGCCTTGGCGACGGTCAGCAGGCCGGCCTTGATGGCGGCGTAGGGAATCGCGTGCACCAGGTCGCGCAGCGTCACGCCCGGCTGCATCTGGCCCTTGAAGCGCACCAGCACCGATTCGGGCATGTCCAGCGGCATCACGCCGGTGGCCGCGCCGAAGGCCACCAGGCCCGAG
>JAFLDH010000146.1 GCA_017302505.1 Burkholderiales bacterium | reverse complement strand
GCCGCCAGTTCGGTCCGCAGGCGCTGGAGCTCGTCATCCGCCGGGCCCGGGCCGACGACGACCCGCGGCAGGTATTGCCGGGCGAACCAGCCGCACAACAGCCAGCCGGCCAACGCCGCCGCCAGCAGCCACCACAAGGAACACACGGGATTGCTCATCGACAGGCTCTCCATTGGCAACGACGACCGCGGCCTGCGCGTTGCGCGCGCACCGCCCACGACACCGATCTTAGGCAGCCCGCCGCACGGCGGCCACTAGGGCTGGCCCCCGCGCTGGCGCCGCGCCTCGTACAGGCACACGCCGGCGGCCACCGACACGTTCAGGCTTTCCACGGCGCCGAGCATCGGGATGCGCACCAGCAGGTCGCAGGTCTTGCGCGTCAGCTGGCGCAGGCCCTTGCCTTCGGCGCCCAGCACCAGCGCCATCGGGCCTTTCAGATCCGCCTCGTACAGGGTGATCGGCGCGTCGTCGCTGGTGCCGACGATGCGGATGTCGCGTTCCTTCAGCTCGTTCAGGCTGCGCACCAGGTTGGTGACCATCAGGTAGGGCACGGTCTCGGCCGCGCCGCTGGCCACCTTGGCCACGGTGGCGTTCAGGCCCACTGCATGGTCCTTGGGCGCCAGCACGGCGTGCACGCCGGCACCGTCGGCCACGCGCAGGCAGGCGCCCAGGTTGTGCGGGTCGGTCACGCCGTCCAGCGCCAGCACCAGCGGCGGGCCTTCCACGGCGTCCATCAGGTCGTCCAGCGAATGCACCTGCGGCAGCGCGTCCACGCGGGCGGCCACGCCCTGGTGGCGCGGGTTGCCCACCAGCTGCGTCAGCCGCGCGTCGTCGCTGTCCACCACGCGCACATCGGCGGCGCGGGCGCGCTCCACCAGCTGGCGCATACGCGCATCACGGCGCGTGCTGTCGATGTGCACCTCGTGCACCGATTGCGGCGCCGTCTTCAGACGGACGCCCACCACATGGAAGCCGAACAGGATGGATCTGGAACTCATCCACCCATTGTGACGGTGCCGCGGTGCACCTCGGCCTCGCCATGGCGGGCCAGCAGTTCCATCAGCTTCTTGCGGATCAGCATGCCGGGCCGGTCGCTGTCCATCGAGTACTCCACGCCGCGGCGCCGCGTGTCCACCAGCGCATCGGGGTCGGTGGATTCGAGGATGTCCTTGTCCTCGCGGGTGATGACATGGTCGAACTCGATCAGCATCGCCTCGGGGCAATCGGCCTCGGTGTCGTTGCGGAACAGCCATTGAACCAGCTGGATGTGGCCGTCGTCGATGGGCGTGAAGCAGTTGATGATGATGTGGCGGATGCCGCTCGGGTATTCGATGTCCAGCCGGCGCGAGAACGGCAGGTAGTAGGCATTGCGCATGTGCCGCTGCGTCAGCGGCTCGGTGCTGCCGCTGACGCGGTGGAAGGCCGGCGGGTTGGTGGCGGCGATCAGCGTCTCGGCATAGAAGCCGGTGTCGTTCTCCACCAGCTCGTACTTGCTGGGCTTGGGCTGGTCGGCCACGCCGAAGGTGGCGCGGTGCACGAAGCTGAAGTGGCTGTTGTCGAAGCTGTTCTCCAGCGCGCGCAGCGGGCTGGTGGCCCAGCGCTCGTAGAACTGGAAGATGGTGCGCCAGCCCGGTGCGCCGAACTCGGGGATGTCCGGTATCGGTGCGATGGGCTCCTCCAGCGCCACCCAGGCATAGCCGTACTTCGCCACGCAACGGAAGGCCGGCGTGCAGTACTCGGCCGGGATCGAGCGGCCTTCGTCGTACTGCGGGATGCGCACCACCTTGCCGGTGCCGTCGTAGGTCCAGCCGTGGTAGCCGCATTCCAGCCGGCCGCCCACGCAGCGGCCTTTGCTGAGTTGGGCGGTGCGGTGGCAGCAGCGGTCCAGCAGCGCGGCCGGCTGACCCTGCGCGTCCAGGAACAGCACGATCTTTTCGCCCAGCAGCGTGAAGGGCACCGGGGCCTCGCCCTGCAGGGACGACAGTGGCACGGTGGCATGCCAGAACTTGCGGAAGACCTTTTGGCGGGTGGTCAGCATGGAGAGCTCGCTCGATGAAGTGGAAGGGGGCCGCGGGCGCGGCGCTTCAGAGCAATTTCCGGCTGCCTCGAGTCAGGCAGTGAACGCTTCTACTCCTGCGCGGTCATGCTAGCAGGGCACGTGCCAGCGGCGCAGGCACGGGGCCTTGGGCGGCTTGACGCACCATCCAATATCCTGGAGGATGCCTCCAGCATGACGGAGCCCGCCCCTCTCCACGACCGCCTGGCCCGCCGGGTGCAGGGCCTGCGTGCGGGCCTGGGCCTGTCACTGGACGAGCTGGCCGCGCGCAGCGGCGTCAGCCGGTCGATGATCTCGCTGATCGAGCGTGGCCAGAGCAGCCCGACCGCAGTGGTGCTGGAGCGGCTGGCCGTGGGGCTGAACGTGTCGCTGGCCTCGCTGTTCGAGCCCGATGCGCCGCACGCCGACCCGGTGTCGCGCCGCGCCGATCAGCTGGAATGGCGCGATCCGGCTTCGGGCTACCTGCGGCGCAACGTGTCGCCGGCCGGCGCGGGCTCGCCGATCCAGATCGTCGAGGTGCAGTTTCCGGCCGGTGCGCGCGTTACCTATGAAACCGGCCCGCGCCAGCCGCGTGTGTGGCAGCAGGTGTGGGTGCTGGAAGGCCACATCGACCTGACGCTGGGCACACAGCGCCACCGGCTGGACGCCGGCGACTGCCTGGCCATGGCGCTGGAGCAGCCGCTGAGCTATCACAACCCCACCCGCCGCACGGCCCGCTATGCGGTGGTGCTGTGCAGCGAGGCCTGGCCGCGGAGTTGAACATGTCCCCTGCCCCCACCGTGCGCCGGCTGACGGCGCCCACCGCCGCCGAGCTGGATGCGCTGGCCGAGGTACTGGTCGACTGCGTGGCCGGCGGCGCGTCGGTCAGCTTCATGCACCCGCTGGCCTTCGAGCGCGCGCGCGCCTTCTGGCAGCAGGTGGCCGAAGGCGTGGCCCGTGGCGAGCGCGCGCTGCTGGTGGCCGACGATGCCCACGGGATTTGCGGCACGGTGCAGCTGGTGCTGGCGCAGCCCGAGAACCAGCCGCACCGGGCCGACCTGGCCAAGATGCTGGTGCACCGCCGCGCGCGGCAGCGCGGCCTGGGTGCCGCGCTGCTGGCCGCCGCCGATGTCGAGGCGCGGCAGCACGGCAAGACGCTGCTGGTGCTGGACACCGCCAGCCCCGAGGCCGAGCGCCTGTACCAGCGTGCCGGCTGGCGGCGTTGCGGCAGCATTCCTGGCTATGCCCTGCTGCCGCACGGCGGGCTGTGCGCCACCACCTTCTACTACCGCGAGCTCGACTGACATGGACAGCCTGCTGGTCGCCGCGGCGCTGCTGAGCGCCGCGCTGCACGCCAGCTGGAACGCGGCCGTCAAGGCCAGCGCGCAGCCCACGCAGGCGATGACCGGGCAGATGCTGCTGTCGGCGCTGCTGTCGCTGCCGGTGCTGCTCTTCACCGGCCTGCCGGCCGCGGCGGCCGTGCCGTGGATGCTGCTGTCCACCACGATGAACATGGGCGCGGTGACGTCGCTGTTGCGCGCCTACGAACACGCCGGCTTCGGCGTGGCCTACCCGATGGCGCGGGCGTCCTCGGTGCTGCTGGTGCTGCCGCTGGCCGCTGCAGTGGCCGGCGAATGGCCACATGCGCCGGCGCTGGTGGGCGTGGCGCTGGTCAGTGCAGCGGTGCTGCTGCTGGCCCGCGGGCCGAAGCGCGCGCTGTCACGGCCGGCACTGGGGTGGACAGCGGCCGGTGCGGCCTTCACCGCCTGCTACGTGGTGTTCGACGCGCAGGGCGTGCGCCGCTCGGGATCACCGCTGGCCTATGGCTGCGTGCTGGCCTTCTTCAACGGCCTGGTATGGACCGCCCTGCAAAGGCGTCGCGGCCTGCAGTTGCGGAGCCTGCTGACGGGCTGGCCACGCACGCTGGCCATGTCGCTGGCGGCCATGCTGTCGTACTGGCTGATCCTGTGGGTGTGGACTCGCGCGCCCATCGCGCCGGCCGCGGCGTTGCGCGACACCAGCGCGATCTTTGCCACGCTGATCGCCGCCACGTTGCTGAAGGAACGCATCGACGCACGCGTGATCGCCGCGGTGCTGCTGGCCACCGCCGGCACGGTGGCCATCCGGTTGGCCTGAAGCGCGCCCTGGCACGCTTGCTGCGAAGGCCTTCGCCTGTGGCCCGCGCCGTCACCGCGGCGGTGCACCGGCGCCCAGCGCCGGTGCGGGCCCAGGGCCCAACCAAGGAGTCTTCGATGCAACGTCGTTCCCTGATCCGTCTGGCCAGCAGCGCCGCCGTGCTGGGCGTGGCGGGCGTGCGCCCGCTGCGCGCCCAGACGCTGACCAAGTTCAAGTTCAACCTGGGCTGGCGCATCGAAGCCTCGGGCGCGGGCTTCCTGCTGGCGCAGCAGCGCGGCTACTACAAGGACGCCGGGCTGGACATCACCATCGACACCGGCAACGGCTCGGCCGCGGCCATCAGCCTGGTGGCCAGCGGCGCCTACGAAGCCGCGTCGGCCGACCTGTCGACGATGATCGAGTTCAACACCGCCAACCCGCAGAGCAGCCTGTCGGCGGTGGCCATCCAGTACGACCTGAACCCCAATTCGATCATCGTGCGCAAGGGCGGCGGCATCGTGAAGCCGGCCGACCTGGCGGGCAAGAAGATCCTGGGCCAGCCCTTCAATGCCTCGCGCAAGCTGTTCCCGGTGTTCGCCAAGGCCAACGGCCTGGACCCGGCCAGCGTGACCTGGGAGAACGTGGAGCCCGGTATCGGCGACACCCGCTTCGCCAAGGGCGATTTCGATGCCGCGGCCTACTTCTTCTTCACCGGCCTGCTGAACCTGAAAGCGCGCGGGGTGATGCCCGACCAGCTGACCGTGTTCCGCTACTCGTCGATGGGCCTGCGCAGCTACGGCAACGGCCTGGTCACCAGCGCCAAGGTGATGCAGGAGCAGCCGGCCGCGCTGGCGGCCTTCGTCAAGGCCTCCACCCACGGCTGGATCGACGCCATCGCCGACCCGAAGGCCGGGGCCGCGGCGGTGAAGGCGCGCGAGCCGCTGGCCAACGAGGAGCTGGAACTGGAACGCCTGAAGCTGATCGTCGACGGCACCATGCTCACGCCCGACACCCGCGCCAACGGTTGGGGCGCGGCCACGCCGGCGCGGCTGCAGGCCACGCTGGACGAGACGGTGGCGGCCTTCAACCTGAAGCCCGGTGCCACGGTGGCCAGCCTGTGGAGCGACAAGTTCCTGCCGCCGCTGGCCGAGCGCAGCATCAAGGCCTGAACGCGCAGGCGCACCGGGCCATGGACATTCCGCTGATCGACCTGCAGGGCGCCCTGCAGCCGCAGGGCCCGCGCAGCGCGCAGGCGGCGCAGCAGCTGCGCGAGGCGGGCCTGTCGGCCGGCTTCTTCTATGTGCACGGACATGGCGTGCCCGAAGCGTTGATCGAACGGCAGTTCGCGATGGCGCGCGCCCTGTTCGATTTGCCGATGGCGGCCAAGCAGGCCATCTCCCTGAAGCATTCGCGCTGCATGCGCGGCTACGAGGCAATGGGCGAGCAGACGCTGGACGAGCATGCCCGGCCCGACCTGAAGGAAAGCTTCTACTGCGGGCTGCCCTACCCCGACGAGCACGCGTACGTGCAACGCGGCTACTACAGCTATGGCGCCAACCAGTGGCCAGCCGAGCTGCCCGCACTGGCGCCGCAATGCGCGGCCTACACCGACGCGATGCTGGCGCTGGCCCGCCGGCTCATGCAGCTGATGGCGCTGTCGCTGGGCCTGCCCGAAGACTGGTTCGACGGCAGCGGCGACAACCCGATGGTGACGCTGCGGCTGCTGCGCTACCCGCCGCACCCGGCCGATGCCGATGCGCTGAGCTTCGGCGCCGGTGCCCACACCGACTGGGGCGCCATCACGCTGCTGGCGCAGGACCGGCTCGGCGGGCTGCAGGTGCAGATGCCCGACGGCCGCTGGTGCGACGCCACACCGATCGAAGGCACGCTGGTGATCAACCTGGGCGACATGGTGCCGCGCTGGACCAACGGCCTGTACCACTCCAACCCGCACCGCGTGCGCAACCTGCACAGCGGCGGCGAGCCGCGGCATTCGATCCCCTTCTTCTACAGCCCCGACTATCTGGCGCGCGTGGAGCCGGTGCCCACCTGCGTCAGCGCAGACAACCCGCCGCGCTACGCGCCCTGCACCGCCGGCGAGCACCTGCAGCAGATGGCCGCCAAGACCTACGGGCTGGCAGGATGAAGATGCTGCTGAACCTGCTGAGCCGCGACCCGGCGGCGCAGATGGCCTTCTACGCCGCGCTGTTCGGCTTCGAGGAGATCACCGCCTCGCGCTCGCCGATCTACCGCGTGCTGGACACCGGCGACAGCGAGCTGGGCTTCAACGCCCCCGAGGCGCGCGCGCTGCTGGCCCTGCCCGACGCGCCGCCGCCCATGGCCGAAGGCCTGCTGCCGACCACGGCCTTCGGCACCTTCATGCTGGACACGCATGCCGAGGTGGATGCACTGGCCGCGCGTGCGCAGGCGCTCGGCGGGCGCGTGCTGAAGGCGCCCTTCGTCACCTACTACCGGCAATGGCAGGCGGTGCTGGCCGACCCCGAGGGGCATGTGTTCCGCATTGCCAGCCTGCAGCTGCCGGCGGGCGTGTAGTCAGACGCGGCGGCGGAACACCAGCCGGTCGGGCGTGGAGGCCTCTTCGGCCAGCGCGTAGCCCTCGGCATTGAAGCCGCGCAGCTGCTCGGGCCGGCGCAGGCGGTGCTCGATGGCATGGCGGGCCATCAGCCCGCGGGCGCGCTTGGCGAAGAAGCTGATGACCTTGTAGCCGCCGCCCTTCCAGTCCTCGAACTGGCAGTCCACCACGCGCGCGGCCAGTGTCTTGCGCAGCGCGACACGGGCGTACTCCACCGAGGCCAGGTTGACGATCACCGAGGCCTTGCTGTCGGCGAGCCGCTCGTTCAGATAGCCGGCCACCGTGTCGCCCCAATAGGCATAGAGGTCCTTGCCGCGCTGGGTGGCTAGCGCGGTGCCCATCTCCAGCCGGTAGGGCTGCAGCCGGTCCAGCGGGCGCAGCGCGCCGTACAGGCCCGACAGGATCACCAGGTGCTGCTGCGCCCAGGCCAGGTCGGCGGCCTTCAGCGTGCGGGCGTCCAGGCCTTCGTAGACATCGCCGTTGAAGGCCAGCACCGCGGGCTTGCTGTTGTCGGGCGTGGCCTCGAGCTGCCAGGTGGCATAGCGCGCCACGTTCAACGCGGCCAGCGGGTCGGACAAATCCATCAGGGCGGCCACCTGGGCGGGCGTCTTGCGCCGCAGCACCTCGATCAGTTCGGCCGCCTGCGCGGTGAAGGCTGGGTCGGTGGCCTTCTTCAGCAGCGGCGCACGCACGGGGGTCTCGAAATCCAGGGTCTTGGCGGGTGAAAGCAGGAACAGCATGGCCGTGATTGTGGCGCCCGGCCGGCGGCCCCGCCGGCCTGCGGCCATGGCGCGGTGGCCATCCTAGGGAGTGCGGCAGCCGACGCAGCTGCCTAGGCTGCGCCCTCCCGCAGGAGAGCCGCCATGCCCTACACCCTGAGGCACGTTCTGGTCGACCACGCGCTGCGCCTGCGCATCGACAGCGACGGCGACACCGCCGTGGTGCGCTGCAGCGACAGCGGCAGCTTCCGCCTGCGCTTCCCCGGCCCCTTGAGCCGCGGTGCACGCGCGCAGTACACGCTGCGGGTGCGCAACGAACCCACCGGCCCGGAGCCCGGCGTGCCGCGCCCGCGCGCCGGGCCCTTCCGTACGCAGACGCTGACGCTGCCGGTGACGCTGAAGATCTTCGCGCCCGACGGCCGCGAGTTCACCGGCACCCAGGTGACGCTGGCCGACCTGGCCCGCTACCGCGATGCGCGCGGCGTGACGCAGGGCAGCTGGCGCTACAGCCTGGTCGGCCAGAGCCACAGCCATGCGATCGGTGACGGTGTGGAGATCGGGCCGGGCAAGGGCCATGTCGGCATCAGCGTGCTGGAGACGGTGCACTCCAAGAGCGCGCCGCCGCTGGTGAACGGCCTGGTGGGCAATGCCGGCGAGCAGCGCTTTGCCTTCGACCTGTTTCGCCTGGGGCAGTTGAACGCGAGCATCCGGCCGGTGTTGCCCTTGGGCACGCGGCGCTGGCGCGGCACGATGCAGTTGCTGGATCCATCGGGCCGCGTGATGGCCCAGGGCAGCAGCGGCCAGCTGGCGCTGGCGGTGACGCCGGCGTTGCTGGACCGCTCGCGCGGCCCCGCTGGCCAGGTGCTGCCGTGGACGCTGCTGGTGCGCACGCAGTCCAACAGCCAGGGCGGCAGCCGGCTGACGGCCACCGTGCAAGCCAGCACGCGGCTGCGCACCGCTACGCTGCAGCAACGCATCGACACCCTGATCGGGCCCGGCGGCAGCAAGCTGCGACTCTTTGGCGAGAACAAAGGCGGCCGGGCGATGCTGCGCCTGCGCATCGACGACGAACTGAGCGCCGAGACCATCGACATGCATGGTCTGCTGGATTCGGCGATCCGCAGCAATCCGCAGGACGCCGGCGTGGACACCGCGCATGCCGACGTGCGCAAGGGCCAGACCTACACGGTGGCCGACACCAGCGAGCGCATCGACTACGGCCTGCGCATGATCGTCAACCAGGTGCGGGTGAAGAAGCTGACGGTGACGGTGGGTGCCAGCCAGCGCATCCAGCCGCCGGTGCCGGCGCTGCGCATCGTGGTGGACACCGAGGGCGACATCCTGGTGCGCTTCGGTGGCTTCACGCTGGCCAACGCCAAGCTGCGCGGCAACCGCCTGGTGCTGGAGCTGGGCCTGCGGCTGGATGCGCAGGGCTGCATCCAGCCGGTGGTGTCGATGGACGACGACTTCCTCGACGTCGACGTGCATTGGACCGCGGCCGTGGCGGGCGGCGTGCTGAGCTTCGGCCTGCTCACGCTCGGTGCGGCCGGCTTGGCCGAATACGTCGAAGAGACGAAGAGCGACGAGATCCGCGAGAAGATTACCCAGGCCGTGGCCGGCATCGCCGCGGCGGTGCCGCGCATGCTGGCGGTCATGATGGGCGACGACTTCAGCTACACCGGCCTGCGACTGGAAGGCCAGGACATCGTCTTCGACTACGGCGCACCGCTGGAGCCCGACCCGCGGCCCTCGCCCATCTACCGCGGCGTGCTGGGCCGCACGGCCACCCAGCTGGGCCCCGATGCATGGACCTTCATGCCGGCGCGTGTGGGCGATACCTGGGCCGCGCAGAACCTGGCCAAGGTGGACCATGTCGTCGTGGTGATGATGGAGAACCGCTCCTTCGACCATGTGCTGGGCTACCGGGCCCAGCTGCCCGGCCCGAACGGCGGCGACGGACTGTCGGCAGAGCTGCTGCAGGCCTTGCAGCAGGCCGGCTACACGCTGCCGCCGCTGCGCCAGTCGGCGCTGACGGTGAAGACGCAGTTCCCGGTGGCGGTGGGCCACGAGCTGCATGACGTGGCCGAGCAGCTGGCGCACCGGCTGCCTGGCCCGGACGGGCGCACGCTGCTCAGCCCGCAGGGCTTCGTGGCCAACTTCAAGACCCGGCACGACAGGCTGAGCGCGGCCGAGAAGGCACGGGTGCAGCTGCACGACGTGCTGGGCTGGTACGACGGCGCCGACCTGCCCTTCTTCCGCTACCTGGCCGAGCATTACGCCTACAGCGACCGCTACTTCTGCGCGCACCCCGGGCCGACGCTGCCGAACCGCATGTTCTCGCTGACTGGTGACGTGCAGTACGACCGCGCCGGCGAGGCCATCGTCGACAACAACGACGGCGACGATTTCTACCTGTCGCGAGCCTTCTCGATCTACGACCTGTTCAACCGCAAGGGACTGGACTGGCGGGTGTACGAATCCTTCCCTTCGGTGACGATGCTGCGCATGTTCGCGCGCTATGCCACCGACGACCGGCAGATCGTGCCCATCGACCGGCTGGCGCAAGACGTGGCCGCTGGCAACCTGCCGCCGCTGACGGTGATCGAACCGGCGATGCACCACTTTCCGCAGAACGACGACCACCCGGTGGCCGACATGCGCAACGGCCAGGCCTTCCTGAAGGGGGTATACGACACGCTGCGCTCGAACCCGGCGCTGTGGCGCAAGACGCTGCTGGTCATCACCTACGACGAGCACGGCGGCTTCTACGACCACGTGGTGCCGCCGGTGGCCGACCTGCGGGACCTGCGCCAGGGCGGCACGGTGGTGTCCGGCGGGTTGGCTGCATCGGCGATCGCGGGACCGGCCACGCT
>JAFLDH010000145.1 GCA_017302505.1 Burkholderiales bacterium | reverse complement strand
CGAGCGCCGAGTTGATGCGCTGGTCGATGGAGTTTTCGCGCTGACGCAGCCGCTGGTTCTCTTCACGCTGGGACTTGTTGTCCGAGAGCGCGGTCTGAAGCTCGGTGCGCAACTGCTTCACCTGGGCCACCAGGGTTGCCACGGTATCGCGCGGGGTATCGCCCTCGATGCCGAGAGCCTTCATTTCATCGGGCGTGAGCTGGGCGCCGTTGTCCTCCGCGGGTGGCGCCGTGCTGCCTCCACCCGAGAACAGCCGGATACCGACGAACAGCACCAGGATGGCGACAGGGATCATCAGCCACTTGAGCAGGCCGTTACTGCGCATGGCGGGCCTCCTTGGTGTTCTCGTCGCCGTCCGGCTGCGGCAGATGCAGGGCAGGGTCGAAGCGGTGAATCGCCGGCAGCAGCGACTGCGCGAGGCCGCGGCCGCGCGTGACCAGGTACAGGACGGTCGTGTCCTCGGGCGTGCCGCGCGGGCCCAGCGCCTCGTGCTGGAAGGTGGCGGTGAGGAAATCGCCTTGCAGCACGCGCGGGTCGAGCGTGATCCAGCCGCCGCTGCCGTTGGTCAGGCGCACGGCTGTGACCCACTGGTCCTCCAGGCGCCACGACGCGAGCGCGACCGCGCGCACGGGCAGCGTTGGCATCAGTGTGTCCAGGTCGAGGTCGCGGGGCAGGTTGACCCGCATGACGCCCGGCAGCGGCTCCACGGTGCGCAACGGCGCGTAGAGGTTCTGCGCGGCGAAGCGCGTCAGGACGACAGGGACCGGGGTTTCGCGCCGCGCGGTCCGAGCACCTGCCTGGGCACGTGCTGGGGCATCGTCGGCGCCGCCTGCCTGATCGCCGTAGCGCGCTGGAGTGCTGCTGCCCTCGACGATGCGCACCGGCTCCAGCTCGGCCTCGCCGTCCTTGGGTGGTTCGGCCGCGATGTCCAGCAGGATCAGCGCGCCCGTGTCGGCGTCCTGCAGTTGCAACCGCGTGGGCTCGATCGGCTCGCTGGCGCGCAGGTACACCGCGCCGCCCGCGCTCTGTACGCGGAGGCGCTCGCCCACGCCCGCGGGCACGCCCACGCGCACGTCCCGGTCGATGAACACGATGCGTTCCTGACCGACCTTCAGCGGCACTGCCAGCGGCATGCGCTCCCAGCGCAGGATTTCCACTGCATGGGCGACGGGTGCCGCGGCCACGGCCAGCAGTCCCAGCAGCGCGAGTACAGGGTGCTTCATGGGGTGTTTCCTCCTTGAGGCGCTTGCGGAGACAGGCCACTCGGCGCCGGGCGCGTCGGCTCCGGTGCACTGATGCGCTGGGGCGCGCCGTCGTAGCAGTCCAGCGCCAGGCCGAACGGGTTGCGGGCGGGATCGACATCCACCCGCGTGACCTTGATCGGATAGCGCACCAGGGCGCGCTTGACCTGCTCGGCGCCGTAGTACTCGTCCGCCGTGATGTCCAGCGTCACCACCCAGTCGCGGTCGGACACGGTGCGCACGCGTGCCGTGGGGTCGTCGCCATAGCCGCGGCCGGGAATCTCGTAGATGCCGCGCACGCGCTGGCGCAGCTCGCCGGTGGAGCGGCGGTAGTCGTAGTCCGCCCGCAGGAAGGCCTGGCAGGATGGGGTGAGGTACGGCGAGAGCGTGTGGAGGTTGCGCGGGTAGTCCTCTTCGCCATTGGTCGGCCAGCGGTTCAACGTCTGGAACACGTAGAACGTGAACGCATAGACCGATTCGGGCGGCACCTCCCACCACTTGCGGGTACTGCCAGAGCGCAGGTCGGGCGGGACGTGGATGGTCAGGTCGCGCGGCGCGCTCCACCAGCCGCCGCCCATGACCAGGGCAACGACGACCAGCGCGCCCGCGCCCAGCCGCAAGGTCTTGATGTGCGCCTGCAGGTGGGCGATCTCGTTCTTGAAGCGGCTCATCGCATGCTCCTGCGGGTGGACCAGAAGCCCGAGCGCGAGATCAGCACATGGCCACCAACCCAGCCTGCCATCAGCGGATGGCGCGTGACGATGCGCCATTGCAGTTGTCGATACAGCCAAGTGTCGGGACGCCCACGCTTGAGGCGGCGCAGGATGCCGCCGCCGATGAAGACGCCGAGCGCCACACCCAGGACGACGAACGTCGGCGCCAGCGCGATCGTGCGGAACACCCAGGACAGGGGCGCGCCGACCAGCAGGCCGGCGGCGCCGGACAGGCCGCAGCAAATCCAGAGTTCATCGGCGGTGAGGCCGCGCACGACAACGGGATGGCGGTTGAGCCGGTGCGGAAGGAACGTCACGGTCCCGTCCGCACGGACGTGCTGCTGCTCGGACATACCGGCCTCGCTTACAGGATGCCGGTAGCTTCGGTGAGCAGCCAGATGCCGATCACCAGCAGCACGGCGCCGATGGCGACCGTGAGGCCGAACTGGCCCCACGTCTTGCGGCCGGTGTGGATCTCCGCGTAGGTCCCGTAGGCGTGGTAGCAGACGCCGATGAACATCGACGCCACCACCAGCAGGGCCACGAGCATGATGATGTCGTAGCCGTAGTTGCGGATGGTCTCCATGATGCCGTTGCCGGTGCCGCGCGTGGGGTTCTCCAATTGCGGCAGACCTTGCGCGAACGACAGCGCGGGCAGCGCTGCGGCGCCCAGGGCCACGGCGGCGCGCTGGGCAAAACGGGAAGTGAGGTTGCGGTTGTGCATGGTCGGGCCTTTCAGGTCAGGACAGAAGGAAGAAACTCAGGACGAGGTACATCGCGACGAAGCGGATGCAGACGCCGAGGAACTGGCGCTGGTTGAGGCGGCTCTCGGACCACCCCACGTAGGCCGTTCGGATGGCCCAGACGCCCCACACGAGCAGGACCGCGAACACGACGCCGACCAGGACGGTCGCCATTGCGGAAGGCGCGATGCCGCTGTTGGCTTGAAATGCCGAGACCTGGGCGCCGTTCATTGCTTGCCCCCCGCAGTCGTCGCCGGCAGCGGCTCGGCCGCCCGCTCGGTGCGGTAGTCGCCGGCCAGTTCGGAGGGGTCGCGCGGCTGAGCGCGCGATGGCGTCAGGTGAAACTGGATGCCGGCGCGAACGCGCGCCAGGTCAGCCAGCAGCCGCGGGTAGTCGAAGTGGTAGCGCTCGCCCGGCTGGATGGGGGCATGCGCGGCGCTGTCCGCGACGGTGCGCTCCAGCGCGTCGAGCTGGCGCAGTGCGGCGACCAGCTCCTGGCGCTGTGCCGGAGACTCGGCCAAGGCCATCTGGGACTGACCCAGCAGGAGGGCCGTCACGAGAAAAGTGGGCACGCCGCGATGCGCGGCGCGCAGCCAGATCGAAGCCACCATCGCGCCATTCCTGTGTGATCAGCAATGGGGTGATCGTGGAGATCAGGGCTGTTTTAGGCCGCAAACAATAGGAACTGGCGGACGACCGGATTGGGCATGCCGCGAGCGAACCTACAAAAGCCCGGGTCGCGTTTCGATTATTGCGTTTTTCGAGTGTTTCGAATATGATCGGCTCTGCAACCGTTTTCGCTTAGGAGCTACCCATGACCACCGCCACTGCCCAATCCAAGATGACCCTTCCCGCCGCGGGAGAGGTTAAGGCAGCCGTCCAGGGTCAACGTGCCTTGGCGGCTTACCTCGCAACCCAGTTCGAGACGCAGCACATCCAGATCTTTGATGACCACAAACAGGCTCATCAGGTGGAACTGCCTACCTCGGCTTTACGCCTGCTGGTCGACATCCTGGCCGAGTTGGCCGATGGCAATGCAGTAAAGGTGGTGCCCGTCCATGCAGAGCTGACGACCCAAGAGGCGGCGGACTTGCTCAACGTGTCCCGTCCCCATTTCGTCAAGCTGCTAGAAGATGGGGTGTTGGCATTTCATCGCACCGGCAAGCACCGCAGGGTGAGGTTCGCCGATCTGATGCAGTACAAGGAAGCGCGCGAGCGCGCCAGTGAGCAGGCGATGGCCGAACTCGCTCAGCAGTCGCAAGAGTTGGGAATGGGATACGAATGAGGCATTCCCCATTCACCGCCGTCTACGACGCGTGCGTTCTATATCCCGCGCCACTGCGGGATTTCCTGATGTGGCTCGGCCTGTCTGGCCGCTTCCGGGCGCGGTGGAGCCAAGCCATTCATGAGGAGTGGAAACGCAATCTGTTGATCAACCGCCCCGATCTCACCCGGGTTCAGGTCGACAGGACGTCGGATCTCATGGACAGGGCCATTCCGGACGGCTTGGTGGAGGGCTACGAAGCGCTCGTGGCAGGCCTGACATTACCCGATCCGAACGATCGGCACGTCCTGGCTGCGGCGATTCGCTGCGGTGCGAGCGTGATTGTGACGTTCAACGAACGTGATTTCCCGAACGATCTGCTGGCTCCGTACGGCATCGAATCGCAGCACCCCGATGAGTTTGTGGACAACCTGCTGGATCTGGATGCGGCCGCCGTAGTGTCGGCTGCGCAGCGCCAGCGTGCCCAACTCAAGCATCCGCCGATCGATGTGGACCGCTATCTCGAAATCCTGCTGCGCCAAGGCCTTGTGCAAACGACCAAGGTGCTGGCGACCTATCGCACCATTCTCTGACCCGCCGAGAGCCACGGATGACCAAGAATCCTTCATCAGACGCCACTTTGCCGAAAGGCATCCATCGAAGCTGGAAGCTGCCGGATAAGTCGCTGGGTGACTTGTGGGATTCGATCGTGATGGACGAAGCCATCAAAAAACAGTTGCTGTCACAAGCGATCGTCAACTTCACGGTGCGCCCCAAGGTGGAGCGCACGGTACTCCCCCTGCACGGCGTGATCTTGTTGGTCGGCCCGCCGGGGACTGGGAAGACCTCCTTGGCACGGGGCTTGGCGCATCGTGTGGCCGAATCTTTTTCTTCTGCGAAGTTTCGATTGCTGGAAGTGGAGCCTCACACGCTGACGAGCTCTGCAATGGGAAAGACTCAACGCGCCGTGGCAGACCTGTTCTCGCAATCGATCGCAGAATCCGCAGCGGCGGGCCCGACGATCGTCCTTCTGGACGAGGTCGAAACGCTTGCGGCTGATCGAGCGAAGCTCAGCCTGGAAGCCAACCCGGTTGATGTGCACCGGGCCACCGACGCGGTGTTGGTGCAGTTGGACATGTTGGCCGAACGCAACCCGCATCTGCTGTTCGTGGCCACCAGCAACTTCCCACAGGCCGTCGACAGTGCCTTCCTATCTCGTTGCGACATGGTGATGGAGGTGCCACTGCCCGGCAAGGATGCCTGCAAGCAGATCCTAGTGGACTGCCTGAATGGCCTGGCAAAGACATTTCCGGGGATTGGCAAGCTTTCCTCGGCTCACCAGTTCGACGCGTGCGCTGGCGAGTGCGTCGGATTGGATGGTCGGGCCATTCGCAAGGTCGTAGCCAACGCCCTCGCGGCCGACCCGCAAGTGGCTATCGATCCGAACAAGCTTTCCGTAGAGCACCTGCGCAGTGCGATACGACAGGCAAAGCAAATGCGCCTTCAAGGAGGGAAGCAAAAATGACCACCGTTGTCAGCCGGACGTTTCGCAGCTCGCCGCACCGCGATGCGTTGCAGACATGGGATGCCATTGTCGAACTGCTCACTCAGGGCAAGGACGGCACGGCTCGCTCTGAACTCAGGGCCGTGACGGGCGTGGCCGCCAGCTTGATCGCCGACCAGGCACCCAAGAGCGCGCCCATCGTTGCGACATGCGATGGACCACGGACCAGGATCTACTGCCTCTTCGACGAAGACGCGATCGATGGTGATGATGCCAACTAAGAAGTCTTGGGGTTCGAGCCGTTGAAGGGAGACTGGGGAGTCTCGCTGCCGTGTCCGAAGGAGCAGCTAGGCTGGGTGCAAAGCGCGCTCAAAAAGCACAGTTCTCGCATCATTGCACGGGACTTGAGCCAAGGAATTGCCACGCAGGCGCAGGCCGATGCTGGGCAAGCGCTGTCGCTCGACCTCGGAGGTTTCCTCAAGTCATGAGCACCGTCGCCACCTACTCGTACACGCACTCGGTTACCTATGTGACCGACAACATCCTCAAGAGCTTGAAAGACATCATCCTGCTCAGTGGGCTGGACCCTGAGCACTTTGCGGATCGCTGGGAGAGCAATACCCGAGCCATCAAGACGTGGCTCGGGACCGGTGATCTGCGCAAGGTGATTCTGGAGATCTACAACCCGGCAACCGACAAGCTCGTGACCCGATGGGATATCGACATCGTGTATGGGTGGTCCGATGGCGACGGCAGCTTCTGGACAGATACCGAGCAGTTGAAGTACGCGATCAAGAAAGCTGGGCTGCTGCCATCGCAGGCCAAGTACAAGTTAATGCTCGATACAAAGCCAGGGCGACCTGATGTGGAGGGATGGAGCAAAGGAAGTTATCGCTCGACGGATGGAATGGTCAAGCAGAGCCTAGGCTCGACTGTCGAACACAGCGGCCTGGCGGGTCAGGCCGGATATTGGAGGCAACGCTGATGCTGTCGATCGATGAAGCTTTTCGCAAGTTCAAGTCGCGTCTGGAACTCAACGAACGCGAACAGAAGAATGCCTCGCAACGCCAGAACGAAGTGCGGGACTACCTGCAGACCAAGTTCGGCATTGCGCGCAGCTTCCTGACCGGTTCCTATGCTCGATACACGAAGACGAAGCCGCTCAAGGATATCGACATCTTCTTCGTGCTGAAGGACTCGGAGAAGCATTACCACGGCAAGGCCGCATCGGTAGTGCTGGATGATTTCCACTCTGCATTGGTGGAGAAATACGGTTCGGCGGCCGTGCGCAAACAGGCGCGCTCGATCAACGTGGATTTCGGTGTTCACATCGACGCGGAGGACAACACGGACTACCGGGTGGTCAGCGTGGATGCGGTGCCCGCATTCGACACCGGCGACCAGTATGAGATCCCCGATACGGCGTCCGGAAAGTGGATCAAGACGGACCCGGAGATCCATAAGGACAAGGCGACCGCAGCGCACCAAGCCTATGCCAATGAGTGGAAAGGTCTCGTGCGCATGGTGAAGTACTGGAACAACAATCCCAAGCACGGCGATCTGAAGCCGGTGAAGCCCTCGTTCCTGATCGAGGTAATGGCCCTTGAGTGTCTTTACGGCGGCTGGGGAGGATCGTTCGATCGCGAGATCCAGTCGTTCTTTGCCACGCTTGCCGATCGAGTTCATGACGAGTGGCCGGATCCCGCCGGACTTGGCCCGGCGATCAGCAACGATATGGATGCCGCGCGCAAGCAGCGCGCGCAGCAGCTGCTGTTCCAGGCGAGCCAAGACGCAAGCATCGCCATCGACCACGCGCGTCGTGGTCGCAATATCGAAGCGCTTCGCGCCTGGCGCGCACTGTTTGGCCCCAAGTTCCCACTGTCCTGATTCCATCGGCTTCCATACACGTCCCATCGAGGTACAGCATGTCCCAGTGGTCGCTTTCCCAGCTCCTGTCGTCCCTGCATGAGGACATCCAGCAGCGCTTGTCCGTAGTACGCAAGACCTTCGGTCACCCGGGTACGAAGGGGGATGCGAGCGAGAACGTCTGGATCGACATGCTGGATACCTATCTGCCCAAACGGTACCAGGCGGCCAAGGCGCATGTGGTGGACAGCCTGGGGAACTTCAGCCAGCAGATCGATGTGGTGGTGTTTGATCGGCAATATTCGCCTTTTATCTTCACCTACGAGAACGAGACGATCATTCCAGCCGAAAGCGTGTACGCCGTGTTCGAGGCCAAGCAGACGGCTGACGCGGGGCTTGTGGCCTATGCCCAGGAGAAGGTCGCCAGTGTGCGCAGGCTGCACCGCACGAGCCTGCCGATCCCGCACGCTGGCGGGACCTACCCAGCGAAGCCGTTGATTCCGATTCTGGGTGGCTTGCTCACCTTCGAGAGCGAATGGAGTCCTGCATTGGGTCCATCCATGGACAAGGCGCTGAACGCAAACCTCACCGAGGGGCGTCTGGACATCGGATGCGTTGCCGCCCACGGGCACTTTTTCTATGACCAAGCCAGCGGCGCGTACAGCTACACCAACGAAAACAAGCCGGCGACCGCGTTTCTTTTCAAGCTGATCGCGCAGCTTCAGTTCAGTGGAACGGTCCCCATGATCGATGTGGAGGCTTACGGTCAGTGGTTGACCAAGTGAGGGGGCGCTGTGGCAAGCATACGTTCGGAGTACCACCGGTTCCTGGCGCACTTGGCGCAGCGGCACGTGCACGACGACGTGCGCCGGCTGGCGCACCTGGTGCTCGATCACCTGCAGCCACTGGCCGAGGTCGGTGCTGCACGCCGGGGGCGCTCCACGCGCTTGGCGCCGCTGGCCATCGCGCATCTGGCGCAGATGCCTGTCGCCTACGACGGGGACGCGCGCGGCCCCGAAAACGGGCCGGCGCTCGGGCGACTGCACCAGCTCGAAGTCGGGCCGTTTCGAGGATTCATGCGGCAGGAGACGTTCGACCTCAGCCATGACATCACCTTGGTCTACGGTGCCAACGGCACCGGCAAGAGCAGCTTCTGCGAAGCCTTGGAAGTGGCGATGCTCGGTTCGATCAGCGAAGCGCAGGCCAAGCGGGTCGACCAGCGGACGTACTGCAACAACGCTCGCCTGCGCCGCCACGTCGCGCCAGTCCTGTCGTCTACGGCGGCGGGCGAAGCGCAGGCCGTCCAGCCCGACGAAGCTGAGTATCGCTTCTGCTTCATCGAGAAGAACCGCCTCGACGATTTCGCCCGAATCGCCGCGCGGACCCCGAGCGATCAGCGCCAGCTCATCGCCACCCTGTTCGGCGTGGACCAGTTCAGCGAGTTCGTGCGCGGCTTCAACCCCTCGCTCGGTCAGGACCTGATGCTTGCCGGCGTGCAGGCGGCGCAGCTGGCGCAGCGTCGCCTGCGGTTGGCGAACTCCGAACAGACCATCGCCGCCTACCCGCAGAAGATCGCAGCGGTCGAGGGCCTGGAACAAGCTTTGGCGCAGCGCATGTCACCTGGCGCGACCTATCAAGCCTGCGTGGACTGGCTGCTGGGTACGCCGCAGCAGCAAGGACGGCTACCGTATGTCCAGGCTCAGCTGGACGCCAACCCGCCTGCCATTCACGAGGTGACCCAGGCCCGCCTGCAAGCGTTGCTGGCAGAGGCCTACCGCGTCCAGGGACTGTGGCAAGCGTCTTCCGCGCAACTCGCGGCACGCGCGGGCGAGGTGTCGTACGCGAAGCTCTACGAGGCCGTGCAAGCGTTGGCGGACGGGGCGACCGTGTGTCCGGCATGTGGAACCGGACTGGCCGCTGTGGCACAGGACCCGTTCGCCAGGGCGCGAATGGGCCTGGAGCAGCTCGCGCAACTGGCCGTCCTGCAGCAGCAAGAGGCCGGGCATCGGACGCAGTTGAGCGAGGCGGTCCGAGCGCTGTGGGACGAAATGCGCCGCGTGGTGGCGGCGGCTGGGGTCGCTTGTCCTGCCGAATCGCAGGCCGCGGGCCTGCCACTGCTGCCTCCCACGTCGGCGGGCAATTGGCTCGGCGGCTGGGTGAATGGGGACCAGCGCGCCTGGCAAGCCCTCTTACGGATCGCACAGATCATCGAAGGCTTCGACGCGCAGGCGCGCGACGTGAATGCCCAGCGCGGCGCGATGGCCCAGGAGCGGGACCGCCTGCAACAGCATCAGCTGGAGATCGAACGGCTGCGGACCATGCGCACGACTGCGGATCAGGAGCTGGCGGCCGCCCGCCAAACCGTGGCCCAGTTCGACGACGCGAACCGCGGCCTAATCCAGGCGGCCACGGACGAAATGCCGGTGGTGGTGCACCATCAGCGGGTCAAGGCCGCCTACGACGGCTTCCTACCCGAGATTCAGGCATACCTGACCGCTCTGCCGGGGGTTCTGCTACAGGGGCTGGGAGACCAAGCCCGCCATCTCTACAACGCATTCAACCGGGCCGATCCGCCCGGCGATCTGCTGCACGCGCTGTGGTTGCCCGTGGCCGAGAACGGCAAGATCGAGGTGGAGTTCGCCGGCGAGCCGGGCGTGCGCTACGACGCGTTGATCGTCTTCAGCGAAGGGCACATCAAATGCTTGGGTCTGGCGATTCTGCTTGCCAAGAACCTCGCGCAGGGCTGCCCCGTGGTCATCTTCGATGACGTCGTCAATGCGATAGACGACGACCATCGCGATGGCATCTGGCGTACCTTCTTCGAGGACGGTTTGCTCCACGGCAAGCAGGTTATCCTCACCTCGCACGCAGAGGAGTTCCTGCACCGCATCCAGCAGGAGTTGGGCGTGCGCCGCGCCGCGGCCATCAAGCGCTACAAGTTTCTCCCGCATCAGGGAGAGCACGAACTGCGGGTCGACAGCGACCCGCCAGCGAAGAACTATGTTCTTCTGGCCCAGCAGGCGTTGGCGGCTGACGAGAAACGCGAGG
>JAFLDH010000144.1 GCA_017302505.1 Burkholderiales bacterium | reverse complement strand
CCGTGGTCTCGGCGATGCCCAGCTCGCGGGCAATCTCCTTGTTGCTGGCGCCGCGGGCGATGCCGCGCAGGATCTCGCGCTCGCGCGGCGACAGCTGCTCGATCGGCGAGGCCGGCGCGGGGGTGCTCGGCTCGGCCGGCGCCGTGGCCGCGCCGCGGTAGGCGGCCACCAGCTTGCCGGTCATCTCCTCGGCCACCACGCTGCCGCCGCGCATCACGCGCTGGATGGCGGTAAGCAGGTCGTCGCCCTCGATGGTCTTCAGCAGGTAGCCGCTGGCCCCGGCACGCAGCGCGGCGGCCAGGTCGGCCTCGTCCTCGCTGACGGTGAGCATGACGATGCGCGCCGCCGGCGCGGCCTGGCGCAGCGCCGGGATGGCGTCCACGCCGTTCACCCCCGGCAGGTGGTTGTCCAGCAGGATCAGGTCGGGCTGCAGCTCGGCGGCGCGGCGCTGCGCGCTGCCGGCATCGGCCGCATCGCCCACCACCTGCAGCGCGGCATCGCGCGACAGCAGGGCGGTCAGGCCACGGCGCATCAGCGTGTGGTCGTCCACCACCAGGATGCGGATCGGTGCCGTCATGCCGCGGCCTCCTCGGGCGCGGGCGCCGTCGCCGGCAGCACGGCCGGCGGCAGCGTCAGCACCATCGAGCTGCCGCGCCCTGGCGTGGACAGCAGCTCCAGCGTGGCGCCGATGCGCTCGGCGCGCTCGGCCATGATGCGCAGGCCCACGTGCGCCTCGCTGCGCGCCGGGTCCTCGGCGTCGAAGCCAATGCCGTCGTCGCGCACCTCGAAGCGCCACTGCGGCTGCTGCTGCACGTCCAGCCAGACCTGGTGCGCATGGGCATGCTTGCGCACGTTGGACAGCGCCTCCTGCACGATGTGCAGCACCTGCAGCTGCACGTCGGGCGCCAGCGGCAGGCCCTGGCCCAGCATGTGCAGCCGCGCGGTGATGCCCGACTGGTGCTCGAACTTGCGCAGCGTGGTCTGCAGCGCCGGCTCGATCTGCTCGGCATTGGCGCGGGTGCGGAAATGCAGCAGCAGCTCGCGCACGTCGCCGTAGCTTTCGCGCACGCCGGCGTCGATCTCGCCCAGCACCGCCTGGATGCGCGCCGCATCGCCGCTGGCCAGCGCATCGCGCATCAGCTGCACCTGGATCTTCAGGAAGGCCAGCGACTGGGCGATGGAATCGTGCAGCTCGCGCGCCAGCAGGTTGCGTTCCTGCGAGACGGCGGCTTCCTTGGCCAGGCTGTCCAGCCGCAGGTTCTCCATCGCCGCGGCCAGGTGCGCGGCCAGCGCCTCGAGCAGCGATTGTTCGGCCGCCGATGGCGTGTGCTGCGCGTTGTAGAACAGCTCCAGCTCGCCCATGGTGCGCTCGTGCAGGCGGATCGGCAGCGCTACCAGCGATTCGAATTCGGCCTGCGCGCAATGCGGCAGCGGCGCGCCGCCCTGTGCACGGATCGGGATCACGCGCAGGCCGGGGCCGGCCTGCGGCGCACCGCAATTGCAATGCCCGGCCTCCAGGCATTGCTCGGCCTCCCGCATGCCCTGCGGCAGGCCCTGGCTGGCCAGCAGCAGGTAGCGGCGGTTGGCTTCGTCGGACCAGCGGATGGCCACACCGTCGGCATGCGCCACCTGCGCGATGCGGCGCGCAAAGCCGTCGGCCAGCGTCTCCAGCGTGGTGGCCTGGGCCATCAGCGTGCTCATGTCGTACAGCGCCTGCAGCCGCTCGCCCTTGTCCTGCAGTTCGCGGGTCTTGTCGGCCACCTTGGCCTCCAGGCTGCGGTACATCGACTGCAGGTGCTCAGCCAGGTCGTTGAAGCCGGTGGCCAGCGTGCCGAACTCGTCGCTGCTGGTGCTGGCCACGCGGGCGTCGAAGTCGCCGCCCTGCAGCCGCTCGATGGCGCGCTTCAGCTGCTGCACCGGCTCCAGCACGAAGCGATAGCCGGTGAGCAGCAGCGCCACCGCGCCGGCCAGCGCCAGGCCCAGCACCACCGTCTGCAGCAGGTGCTGCAGCGCGGTCCAGCGTGACATGTGGGCCTCGATGGCGTCGACCAGCGCTTCGATGTGCGCCACGAAGCCGGCCGCCTGCTCGCGCAGCCGCGCCGCGTCGGCCGCGCCGGGCGCCGACCACTGGGGCCGCAAGCGCTGCCAGTCCTGCTCGACCGTGGCGAAGCGCTCGCGCACCGTGTCGTCCCAGGGCACGAACAGCGGGCGCTCGGGGTCGCCGCGACGCAGCAGCACCAGGCTTTCCTCGAAGGCCGGCAGTTGCTGTCGCAGGCTGGCTGCGTCGGCCGTGGCCAGCGACAGCGCCATCCGGTAGGTCTGCATGCGCATGCGGCCGGCCTCGTTGACGGCCGCGGCACCGCCTTCCAGCTGCCACGAGACCCACAGCGTGGCGCTGATGGCCAGCAGCGTCAGCACCAGGAAGGGCGTGGCCACCATGGCCAGCTTGGCGCCCAGGTTCCAGCGGTGGCTGCGCGTCATGACAGGCCGACCCAGGGGTTCTTGCTCAGCGCCACGGCCACGATCCAGCCAAACACCGCCAGCGCGGCCAGCCAGGCCGCCGCGCGCCAGCGCCACGGCAGGCCGGGCCGCAGCGCGGCCATACCCAGCGCGATGTACAGCAGCAGCCCCACGATCTTGGCGGCCAGCCAGGGGGCCGCCGCCGGGGTCAGGTGCAGCAGCCAGAGCATGGCCAGGGCCGAGCCGAGCAGCACCGTGTCCACCGCATGCGGCAGCGTGCGCGCGACGCGGCCGCGCACCCAGCGCGCACCGGCCAGCGAAGCCAGGCCGCGGGCAAAGAAGCCGCCGAAGGACAGCGCCACGCTGCCCTGGTGCACCAGCTTCAGCACGGCATAGTCCACCGCATCAACCCGGCCGGCCGTCCAGCCGCGGTTGCGTCAGCACCGGCAGGTAGCGCCATACGAACAGGCCGAAACCGGCCGACCACAGCAGCGCCGACGCCTGCACCGCCAGCAGCAGCTGCTGCGGTGCCACCCACGGCAGGCCCACGCGCACCAGCGCCGCGCCCAGCACCAGCAGGTAACAGGCCACGTCGGCCCGGTCCGCGCGCAGCGGCCGTGCGGTGTGGCCGCGTGCGGTGCGCGTCATCATGCCGATGATCAGTCCACCCGCGGCGCCGACCATCAGTGCATGTGCGGGCAGCGACGCACTGACCGCACCCAGCGCTGCCGCGGCCCGCAGCCCGAGGTGCACGGGAATCCACAGATAGGCCGCATGCAGCACCCACACCAGCGGCGTGCGCAGCGTCTTCCACGGCTGCCAGAGCCACCAGCGCGCCAGGTGAGCCAGTGCTGCCACGCCGGCCAGACCCGCCAGCGGCAGGCCCTGCAGGCCGGCCAGGTCGGCCACCACCAGCAGCAGCAGCGAGCCCAGCGCCAGCTGTTCCAGCGCGGGCTGCCGGCGGGCCTGCGCACCGGGCACGCCGTTGTTGGTGAACATCGGCAGCACGCGGCCGGCCATCACCGCCATGATGAACAGCACCACGTCCAGCGCCAGCGGCAGGCCGAACGCCGCCGGGGCCTGCCACACGCCCAGCCACGACAGATGCAGCGCCAGCGCGGCCGCGGCCAGCAACAGCAGCAGGCCGACGAAGAAGTAGTTGCGCCGGCTGCGGGCCGCCCACAGCGGCCGGGCCAGCCCGATGGCAGCCGCCAGCAGGAAGCCGGCGGTGGCCGCCGCCGCCGCCCAGCCCCAGGGTGTGAACAGCAGCACCCGCGCCGCCAGCCACCACAGCGCCAGCGTCGCCAGCGCCGCACCGGTGGGCGTGGGCCGGCCGCTCCAGTTGCGGCCGGCGGTGAACAGGAAGCCGACGATGACCGCCGCGACGAAACCGAACAGCATCTCGTGCGCATGCCAGGCCGGGCCCTGCAGATAGGCCAGCGGCAGCCAGCCGCTGAACTGCAGCGCCCACAGCGGGATGGACAGCGCCGCCAGGCTGCCGGCCAGCAGGTAGAAGGGGCGGAAGCCCAGCTGCCACAGCGCAAAGCCGCGCGGCGGCGGCGCGCCCCGCCGGCGCGAGGGTTCTTCGATCTGCAGGTAGACGGTGTTCATGGCAGCGGAAGGCCTTGAAGAGGCATTCCGGAGACATCAATCCTAGGCAGCCGGATCGGGCCGGACTTGATGCCCGTCAAGCGGCAAGGCGCTGGTCGACACGCGCGATGTTCTCGCCATGGGCGGCCAGCATCGCCTGCAGGTCGGCCTGCAGCGCGCGGTTGTCCAGCCGCGGAATCAGGCCCTGCAGCCGGCGCACCACCCAGGCCTGGCCACGGTTCAGGAAGGCCAGCCGCTCGCCCAGCTCGGGGATGGCCATGGCCTTGGCATGGAAGGCTCCGGTGGCGGTGGAGGCCTCGCCCTGCAGCGCGCCGATATGGCCGATCAGCATCTTGCACCAGCGCACTTCGTCGGCCTGGATCTCCTCCACCAGGCTCTTCAGCGGCGCCGCCGGCATGCCGGCCGCTGTTTCGCGGGCGACACGGGCGCCCGCGCGTTCGGCCTCCAGCAGCTCGTTCAGCGCCTGGAGCAGTTCTTCGTGGCCGATGGGGGGAGCGGCGGTGGGCATGGGTGGGTTCTCCGTAGGGGGTTGGGGTCAGGGCCGCAGCATGACCAGGGCGCTCCGGCCCGGCGCCCGCGGCCGGCCACGCGGCAGGATGTCCTGCAGGGTGTAGCCGTCGAGGTGGCGCAGGAACTCGTGCAGCGCGGCGTCCAGCACGCCGGCCAGGCGGCACTGGCCGTCCAGCGCACAGGCCTTGCCGGGGCCGAAGCATTCGACCAGGGCAAAGTCCGATTCCATGTCGCGCACCACGGCGCCCAGGCGGATGTCCGCCGCCGGCCGGGCCAGGCGCATGCCGCCGCCCTTGCCGCGCACCGTCTCGATCCAGCCGCACAGTGCCAGCCGATGGGTCACCTTCATCAGGTGGGCCTGCGAGATGTCGTAGCGCTGTGCCACTTCGGCGATGGTGCACAGCCGGTCGGGGTGCTGCGCCACATGCATCAGCAGGCGCAGGGCGTAGTCGGTGAGTGTGGTCAGGTGCACGGCGGGCTGTGGGCATCAAAGCTTCATTTCGGATAGATCTTAACCCCGCGGCGCCCGCGCCGAACCGGCCCTCGCGGCGGGGCGAACCATCACGCCGCCGTGAACACCGCGTGATGGCGATGTGAGCGCGGCGGCAGAGCATGGGCTTGCCGCGTACCGGAACCCCGGTGCGGGCGATCCACAGCATCAGGAGCCACTCATGTCGCACACCACCTTCAACCGGCGCGCCCTGGCCGCGCTATCCCTCGGCATCGCCGCGTTCGGCGCGCAGGCGGCGCCCGTGCAGCTCAAGGTCACGGTCGAAAGCCTCGTGCCGGCCAACGGCATCAGCTTTGCACCAGTGCACGTCGGCTTCGGCAATGGCAGTTTCGATGCCTTCGACCTGGGCAGCGCGGCAAGCGCGCCGATCGTGTCCATCGCCGAGGGTGGCTCGGGCTCGGCCTGGTTCCCGGCCTTTGCAGCGGCCGAGGCCGGGGCAACGCTGGGTACCGTGGCCTTTGCACCGCTTCAGCCCGGGGGCATGTGGATGAACACCTTCATGGTCGATGCCGCCATCAACCGCTACTTCACTTTCGCGTCGATGGTGGTGCCCAGCAATGACCACTTCGTCGGCAATGACGACCCGAAGGAATACGCCTTATTCGGTG
Organism: Burkholderiales bacterium; assembly: GCA_017302505.1. Taxonomy (GTDB): domain Bacteria; phylum Pseudomonadota; class Gammaproteobacteria; order Burkholderiales; family Burkholderiaceae_C; genus Rubrivivax. Next base: position 4,764 of record JAFLDH010000144.1, on the reverse strand, counting down.
CCGGCGGCGCGCTACAGATCCAAAGCATCACGGTGAAGGCCGGCGAGATCTGGGACGCGGGATCCGAAGCCTTCGACCCGGCCCATGCCGCCTTCGTCATGGGCGGCAACAACGACCTGCGCACGCCGCAGAACTCGGTGGTCGCGTTCAACTTCGGCGAGCTGGCCGCCTTCAACGGCATGAGCACCGCCACCGGCTATGTGCTGGACAGCCGGCTGCGCGCCGATACCGACGTGCTGCGCTTCAACTTCGCGGTGCAGGCGGTGCCCGAGCCCGAAACCTACGCGCTGATGCTCGGCGGCCTGGCCGCGCTGGGTTTCATGGCCCGGCGCCGCCGCGCAGCCGCCGACGGGTTGTAAGTTGTCTGCCGCTGCGTCCGACCCAGCGCGGATGAAGGCGCAGCTGCTGCTGGTCGAGGACGACACCGCCATTGCCGACATGGTGCAGCTGCACCTGGCAGAGGCGGGTTTCGTCGTGCACCGCGAAAGCGACAGCCGCGGGGCGCTGCGCGTCATCGGCAGCCGCGACTGGGACCTGGTGCTGCTGGACCTGACGCTGCCCGGAGGCGACGGCTGGGACATCTGCCGCCAGCTGCGGCAACGCAGCGAACGGCTGCCGGTGATCATCGTCAGTGCGCGTTCGTCCGAGGCCCACCGCGTGCTGGGCCTGGAGCTCGGCGCCGACGACTACCTGGTCAAGCCGTTCTCGATGCTGGAGCTGGTGGCGCGCGTGCGCGCGCTGCTGCGCCGCGCCCAGCGCCAGCCGCCGCCGCACGACGCGCTGCATTTCAACGGCCTGCAGTTCGACCCGGTGCGCCGCGAGGTGGTGCAGGGGCAGGCGCGCACGCCGCTGACCCTGCGCGAAAGCGATCTGCTCGGCTTCCTGGCGCGGCACCCTGGCCAGGTGTTCAGCCGCGCCGAGCTGCTGGACAAGGTGTGGGGGCACGGCTTCGACGGCTACGAGCACACCGTCAACTCGCACATCAACCGGCTGCGCCAGAAGATCGAAGCCGACCCGCAGGAGCCGCGCTGGATCCAGACCGTCTGGGGCGTGGGCTACCGCTTCGATGCCGGTGCCGCCCGTGCGGCGCCCGATCCGCCACCATGAGCGGCTCGTTCGCGCGGCGCCTGACGCTGGCCTTGTCGGCGCTGCTGCTGGCCTATGGCGCCGTCATCGCCGGCATCGGCCGCGCGCTCGAGGCGGCGCACGAGCAGGAAGCGCTGCAGCGCCTGTCGCACGGCCTTGCGCGGCACATCGTCGAACACTGGCCCGAAGCCACTGCAGGCACGGGCGCTGGCGAGCCCGCGGCCGCGGCACGCGCGGCGCTGATCGGGATGCTGATGGCCGTGAACCCGGGCATCGAGGTCTACATGCTGGACGCCGACGGCCGCGTCGCCAGCTACCTGGGGGAACCTGGCATGGTGCAGCGCCACCAGGTGGACCTGGCGGCGGTGCGCAGCTTCCTGGCCGGTGCGGCGCTGCCGCTGCGCGGCACCGACCCGATGTCGCCGCGCGGCGAGAAGGTGTTCAGCGCCGCCATGTTTCCGCCACGTCCCGGCGACGCGCGGCCGCCCGGCTACCTGTACGTGGTGCTCGAAGGCCAGGCGCGCGAGCGCGTGGCTGCACCACTGGGCCTGCAGCGCAGCTGGCAGACCGCCAGCGCGGTGGCCGCGCTGGCACTGGGCCTGACGCTGCTGATCGGGGCCTTCGTCGTGCGGCGCCTGACGCGGCCGCTGCGCGAACTGTCGCGGCGCATGCAGACCTTTCAGATCGGCGAGCCGGCGAAGGCTGGCGGCGGCGCCCCCGCTGCCGATGACGGCGCCGGGGACGAAGTCCGCATCATCGCCGGCTCCTTCGACGCCATGGCGGCGCGCCTGCGCCGGCAATCGGCCGAGCAGGCCGCGCGCGACCAGGCCCATCGAGAGTTGATGGCCGGCGTGGCCCACGACCTGCGCACCCCGCTGACGGCATTGCACGGCAACCTGGAAGCACTGGCGCAGGCCGGCACACGCGATGCGCGCCACGTGCGTGCGGCACTGGCGCAGAGCGACAAGGTGCGGCGCCTGACGCAGCAGCTGTTCGAGCTGGCCGCCCTGCAGACCCTGGAGCAGACGCCGCATCGTGAGCGCTTCAGGCTGGACGAACTGGTGGCCGACGTGGTGCAGAAGTTCGAGCTGCAGGCGCCCGTGGCCCTGGGCGGCGAGGCACCGGGTCGTGTCGAGTGCGAGGGCGATCTGCAACTCGTCGAGCGCGCATTGACGAACCTGATCGACAACTCGGTACGCCATGCAGGCAGCAGCGCACCGGCCCAAGTCAGCGTGCAGCTGCAGCGCCTGGGCACGCAGGCACAGGTGCTGGTCGAAGACCGTGGCGCCGGGCTGCCGGCCGAACTGGCGCGCCGCTTGAACGCCGGCATCAACGTGCGCGAAGGGCTGCTGAAGCGCTCGGGTGGGGGGCTCGGCGGACTTGGGCTGGCCATCGCGCAGCGCATCGCCGCGCTGCATGGTGGCGCGCTGCATGCGCTGCCAGCCCCTGAAGGTGGCGCGCGCCTCGCGCTGCGCTTGCCGCTGGCGCCGGGCGAAGCAACGGCAGACGCGGGCACCGCTTGAACCGATTGCCCGGGCCGAACGAACTCGCATGGACCGATTGCAGCTGACCATCCAATGCAACATGGCCGTCGAGCAGGCGATGTTCGCCCGGCGCCGCGGCGCTCAGGCTGGCTTCAAGGCCTGCATAAAGCGCAGGACGCCGGCACGCTCGTCACCCTGACGGTAAAGCGCCCCGATCGGGTCCATCTCCAGACGGTGCTCGAAGGGCAACTGCGCAAGGTCCCCATCGGCAATCAACGGGCGGACCACGCTGGCCGGAATCAGCGCCAGCAGCGGCTGCGCGCGCAGCATCGCCCGCAGCAGCGTCGGAATGCGGCAGCTGATCTGGCACAGGGGCGGTGCGGCGCCGTCGGCGAACAGGGCGTCGAACATCGCTCTCGCGGCCGATCCGGCCGGCATGGCCAGCCAGGCGTGACCGCGAAGCTGCTCGACCGTCAGTCTGCGCCGCTTGCACAAGGGATGGTCGGGGCCGGCCACGACGATGAAGCGATCCGGCAGCAGCGGCTCGAAGCTCCAGCCCTGGGGGATCTGCGCCGGCGTGCGGCACAGCGCGACGTCGATCTCCTCCCGGGCCACGAGCTGGTCGAGCTGGGGCGCATCAGCCTCGATCAACTGGACCAGCAGGTCCGGGTGCCGCCGCGCGAGCGCCGGCAGCGTGCCGTTGCGCAGCGAGCGCACGAGCGCCTCGGGCAGCGCGAACTCGCCGGTCGCGCCATCGTCGCGCTCGGTCAGCGGAACGCCCGCGTCGACGGCGAGCTGCAGCGCCTCGAGCGCGCGCAGCGGGCTCTGCTCCGTCAGCGACGCGAGGGCCTCGAGCGAGAAGCGCTCGCCCAGCACCGCCGCCGCGCGCAGCGCCAGCAGCGCAGGGGCCGGGAGCGCGCCCCAGCCACCCTCACGACCCGATGCCTCCGTGCTCATCGCGCATACCCCCTACGGCTCGGCCTCGCCCGGGGCGAGACGTTGTCTGTCACACGTTGAAGCGAAAGTGCACCACGTCGCCGTCGCGCATCACGTACTCCTTGCCCTCGATCGCGAGCTTGCCGGCGGAGCGCGCGGCCGCCTCGGACTTGAGCTCGACGAGGTCCTTGCAGGAGATCACCTCGGCGCGGATGAACCCGCGCTCGAAGTCCGAGTGGATCTTGCCCGCGGCCTGCGGGGCCTTGGTGCCGCGCTTGAGGGGCCACGCGTGCACCTCGGGTTCGCCCGCGGTGAAGAACGTGATGAGCTCGAGCAGCGTGTAGCCCGTGCGCACGACGTTGTGCAGCCCCGGCTCGGTGAGCCCCACGCTCGCGAGAAAGTCCGCCTGCTCGGCCTTCGGCAGCGAGGCGATCTCGGCCTCGATCGCCGCGGAGATGCGCACCACCGGCAGGCCGCGCTCGGCGGCCAGCGCCTCGACGGCCTTCACGTGCTTGTTGCCCTCGCCCGACAGGTCTCCCTCGGCGACGTTGGCCACGAAGAACACCGGCTTGTCGGTGAGCAGAAACAGGTTCTTCAGGGCCCCGCGGTGCTCGTCGCTGAGCTTGATGGCCCGCGCGATGGTGCCCGCGTTGAGCCCCTCGACGGCCTTCTCGCACGCTTCGACGAGCAGCTTGTCGTCGGCCTTGCCGCCCTTGGCTTGCTTGCGCGCCTTCTCGAGGGCCTTCTCGACGGTCTCGAGGTCGCGCAGGATCAGCTCGGTCTCGATGGTCTCGATGTCGGAGACCGGGTCGACCCGGTTGTCTACGTGGATGATGTCTTCGCTCTCGAAGCACCGCACGACGTGGGCGATCGCGTCGACCTCGCGGATGTGCGACAGGAACGCGTTGCCGCGGCCCTCGCCCTTCGAAGCCCCGCGCACGAGGCCCGCGATGTCGACGAACTCGATCGTCGCGCGCACCTCCTTCGCGGGCTTGTAGAGCGCGACGAGCGCGTCGAAGCGCGCGTCGGGCACGAACACCGTGCCGACGTTCGGCTCGATGGTGCAGAAGGGGTAGTTCGCCGCTTCGGCCTTCGCGGTCGTGCTGACCGCGTTGAAGAGCGTGCTCTTGCCGACGTTCGGCAGGCCGACGATGCCGATCTGAAGCGCCATAGGGGGTACGCGGAGCCTTTCGTCGCTGGGGGCCGCAGGGGCGGCGCGCGCGGCTCGCCCTGCGTTGCGTGCGGGCGAACGCCGCGG
>JAFLDH010000143.1 GCA_017302505.1 Burkholderiales bacterium | reverse complement strand
CAAGGAAGGTGCCTGCCAAGCGGCCCGCCGTGAAGAGGGCCGCCGCCAAGGCCGCGGCCAAGAAGGCCCCGGCGCGCAAGGCGTCGGCCCGCGCCGCGGCCTGATCGGGCCCAGGGCGGCGCGGCCGACCAGCCGCGTCGCTAATGCAGCGCCGACAGGAACTGCTGCAGCTCGGCCGTCTGCGGGGCGCTGAACAGCGCCTGCGGCGGGCCCATCTCGTGGATGCGGCCGGCGTGCATGAAGACCACACGGTCGGCCACCTTGCGCGCGAAGTTCATTTCGTGCGTGACCATCAGCAGGGTCATGCCTTCCTCGGCCAGCGACTCCACCACCTTCAGCACTTCGCCCACCAGCTCGGGGTCCAGCGCCGAGGTGATCTCGTCGCACAGCATCACGCTGGGCTGCATGGCCAGCGCGCGGGCAATGGCCACGCGCTGCTGCTGCCCGCCCGACAGCTGATCGGGCCAGGCCTCGAACTTCTCGCCCAGGCCCACGCGCTGCAGCAGCTTGCGCGCGCTGGCTTCCGCCTCGGCGCCGGCGGCCTTCTTCACCAGCGTGGGCGCCAGCATCACGTTCTTGCCCACCGTCAAGTGCGGAAACAGGTTGAAGCTCTGGAAGATCATGCCCACGTGCTGGCGCAGCGCGCGCATCGCCTTGGCGTCGCCCTGCTTCAGCGGCTGGCCGTCGACCTCCAGCGTGCCCTGCTGGAACACCTCCAGCCCGTTGACACAGCGCAGCAGCGTGCTCTTGCCCGAGCCGCTCTTGCCGATGATGGCGATCACCTCGCCGCGCTGCACTTCCAGGTCGATGCCCTTCAGCACCTCGTTGTCGCCGTAGCGCTTGCGCAAGCCCGCGATGCGCACGATCGGTGGGGCGTCAGCGGCCACGTTGGAAGCTCCTTTCCAGCCGTCGGCTGTAGGCAGAAATCGGGAAGCACAACGCAAAGTACAGCAGCGCCACGCAGGCATAGACGGTGAAGGGCCGGAAGGTGGCGTTGGTGATCATCGTGCCGGCCTTGGTCAGCTCGATGAAGCCGATCACGCTGGCCAGCGCGGTGCCCTTGATCACCTGCACCAGGAAGCCCACCGTTGGCGGCACCGCGATGCGCAGCGCCTGCGGGCCGATGACGTGGCGCATCTTCTCGCCGAAGCTCAAGGCCAGGCTGTCGGCCGCTTCCCACTGGCCCTTGGGAATGGCGTTGACGCAGCCGCGCCAGATCTCGGTCAGGAAGGCGCTGGTGTACAGCGTCAGCGCCACGCCGGCCGCCACCCAGGCCGAGACGTTGATGCCGAACAGCGCCAGCCCGAAGTAGGCCAGGAACAGCTGCATCAGCAGTGGCGTGCCCTGAAAGACCTGCACGTAGCCAGCCACGAAAGCCTGCGCGCCGGGCCAGCGCGCCAGCCGGGCCAGAAGCAGCCCCAGCCCCACCAGCCCGCCGCCGACGAAGGCGATCAGCGACAGCACCACCGTCCAGCGCGCGGCCAGCAGCAGGTTGCGGAAGATGTCCCAGAGCGTGAAGTCGACCATCGCAGCTTTAGCGCGTGGCCACGCGGCCGAAGATGAAGCGCGGGCCCGCCCAGTTCAGCAGCTGGCGGATGAAGATGGCCAGGCCCAGGTAGAGGGCGGTGGCGATCAGGTAGGCCTCGAAGCTGCGGAAGTTGCGGCTGGCGATCAGGTTGGCGGCATAGCTGAGCTCCTGCGCGGCGATCTGTCCGCACACCGCCGAGCCGAGCATGACGATGACGATCTGGCTCACCATGGCCGGCCACACCCGGCCCAATGCCGGCGGCAGCACCACGCGGGTGAAGACCTGCCATTCGTTCAATGCCAGGCTGCGCGCGGCTTCCAGCTGGCCACGCGGCGTGTTCTCGATGCCGGCGCGCACGATCTCGGCCGCATAGGCGCCCAGGTTCACCACCATCGCGATCACCGACGCCAGCTCGGGTGTCAGCTTCACGCCCAGGCTGGGCAGGCCGAAGAAGATGAAGAACAGCTGCACGATGAAGGGCGTGTTGCGGATCAGTTCCACGTACACGCCCACGGCCCGCGCCAGCCAGGCCGGCCCCCAGGCCCGCGCCCAGCCGCAGGCCACGCCTACGATGCCGCCGAGCACGGCCGACACCGCCGTCAGCCCCAGCGTGAAGGCGGCGCCGCGCAGCAGCGCCGGCCACTGCGCCAGCACCGCACCGAAGTCCAGTGCGACCATCGCTGCGGATCAGCAGCGTTTCAGTTGGGCAGATCGCCAGCCGGGCGGCCCAGCCACTTGGTGGCCATCTTGTCCAGGTCGCCCGAGGCCTTGGCCTGGGCGATGATCTCGTTCACCTTCAGGCGCAGCTTGTCCTCGCCCCTGGCCACGCCGATGAAGTTGGGCGAATCCTTCAGCACGAACTTGTATTCGGCGCCCAACTGCGGGTTGCGCGCCATCATGTTGCCGGCCACCGACGCGCCGGTGGCGATGACCTGCACCTGCCCCGAGACAAAGGCCGAGACGGTGGCGTTGTTGTCCTCGAAGCGCTTGATGTCGGCGCTGGGCGGGGCGATCTTCGTCAGCTCCATGTCCTCGATGGCGCCACGCGTCACGCCCACTGTCTTGCCGGCCAGGTCGGCCGCGCTCTTGATCGGCAAGCCCTTCGACGCGAACACCGCCTGGAAGAAGGGCGAGTACGCGGCCGTGAAGTCGATGACCTTCTCGCGGTCCGGGTTCTTGCCCAGCGTGCTGATCACCAGATCGGCCTTCTTGGTCTGCAGGTAGGGGATGCGGTTGGCGCTGGTCACCGGCACCAGCTCCACCTTCACGCCCAGCTTGGCGCCGATGTAGTTGGCCATGTCGATGTCCAGGCCCTGCGGCTTCAGGTCGGTGCCCACGTAGCCGTAGGGCGGGAAGTCGGTGGGGATGGCGATGTTGATGACCTTCTTGGCCATGATCTCGTCCAGCGCGGCCTGGGCCTGGGCCAGCAGCGGCGCGAAGGACAGGGCCAGTGCGGCGGCCCACAGCAACGGACGGCGGTGCATATAGCTTCTCCCGTGGTGCCGGCGGGGCAGCGCCCTCCGGCGTGGTGCAAGGGCCGGCCCGGGGCGCACCTCGACAGTGCAACCCGGGCCGGGCATGTCGCGGGAACAGCAGGAGTCATGCCACCCCCGGGTGGTGACATCGCTACCTCGGCTTGCTTGCGTGGGCTGGCATGGGGCATGATCTCCAAACTACAACGGAGGAGTCACCCCATGCAGCTCAGACTCGCGGCCATCGGCTTGGTGCTTTCTTTTTCCCTGCACGCTGGCCATGCCCTGGCCGCCGTGCCCAGCAAGCTCGTCGTGTTCGGCGACAGCAACGTCGATACGGGCAACCTGTTCGGAGTCTTTGGCGTGCCCGGCGGGCGTAGTTCCAACGGCAAGCTGGTCACCGAGTACGTGGCAGAGGCGTTCGGCGTCCCGCTGCAGAACTTCGCCTGGGGCGGTGCCACCAGCGGTGCAACCAACGTGGTCGGCGGCGGTGTGGCCAACACCGGCTTGCTGTCGCAGTTGAATACCTTCCAGAGTGGCCTGGGCGGCAGCCCGGCCGACGCGGGCGCGTTGTACATCGTGTGGGCGGGGTCGAACGACCTGGTGGGTGCGAACTTCACCAACGCTGCCGATGTGCAGGCGCGCATCGATGGCGCGATCACCAATCTGAACACCGCGCTTTCCCAACTCGACACGCTGGGCGCAAAGAAGGTGCTGGTGGCTACACGCACACCCAGGCCTGACCTGCTGGGCGACAACGACAAGGCTGGGCAGAAGCTTAACGATGCCATCCGCGGCCTGGTGCCGACTGCGGACGCCGCACTGGCCGCGCACATCGAGTTGTTCGACGCCTACGCGCTGATTGCCGACATGGTGAACAACCCGGCCGGCTATGGCTTCACGCAGAACCTGGCGCTGTGCAACAGCTTCGTCGCCTGTCGTGGCAGCCTGGACGTGGCCCGTGGCTGGATCAATTGGGACGACGCGCACAAGACCACGCGGGTACACGAACTGATGGGTCAGGCAATGGTCGCCCAGGTCGTGCCGGAACCCGCCAGCGTGTTGATGATGGGGCTCGGTGTCCTGGCCTTGATGGCTGTCGCCTCGCGGCGGCGCGTCGCCCGCCCCGCGCAAGGCACCTGAGGGTACGCGCCCGTTCGCGGGCATGCACTATGCCCCGCGCAGGCCTCAATGCACGGTGGCCGGCTCCGGCAGCGCCACCGCCGGCAGGCCACCCAGGAACAGGTCGGCCACCAGCGGCGCCAGCGCCTCATGGCTCAGGCTGCCGCCGGGCTTCATCCAGGTGAACATCCAGTTGATCATGCCGAACAGCAGCATGGTCATCGGCTTGGCCAGCGCGGCCTCCCGCAGCGCCGGCCGCAGTGCGCCCACGGCGTCGGCAAAGCCGGCGACCACGCGGCGCTCGACATTGAGGATGCGCTCGCGGTCCTGGGCAGGCAGGAACTTCACGTCCTCGGTCAGCACGCGGTGCGCATGCTGCGCGTCGGCGTATTCGACGACGATGCGGCGAATCAGCTCGCGCAGCCGCGCCTCCGGCGCCAGGCGCAGCGCGGCCACCTCGTCCAGCAGCGCCGCCAGCCGGGTGACGTGGCCCTCGGCGATCTGCACCAGCAGCGCATCCTTGTCGCGGTAGTAGTGGTACAGCGTGGCCTTGGACAGGCCGCAGGCCTCGGCCAGCTGGTTCATCGACGTGGCGTGGTAGCCCTGGCGGGCGAACAGCGCCGCCGCGCGCGCCAGGATGGCGTCGCGCTGCTCGTCGTAGCTGGCCGCCCTGCCGCGTGCCATGGGCCTATCGCTCGTCGAAGGACAAGACCACCCGCTCGGTCAGCGGGTGGGCCTGGCAGCACAGCACGAAGCCGCTCTCGACCTCGGCCTTCTCCAGCGCAAAGTTGCGCTCCATGCGCACCTTGCCTTCCACCAGCTTGGCGCGGCAGGTGCCGCAGACGCCGCTGGTGCAGGAGAACGGCACCTCCATGCCCGCCGCCGAGGCCGCGTCCAGGATGCTCGGCTGGTCCTTGTGGAAATCGATCTCACGGCGGAAGCCGTCGCGAATGATCACCACCTTCGCGGCTTCGGCATCACCCGGCTGCGCCTGGTGCACCACCGCGCCGCCGGCCTGCGGCGCCAGGCCGAAGCGCTCGATGTGGATGCGGCCCTCGGGCACGCTGCCGGCCAGCAGCGCAGCCTCGACCTCGTCGTTCATCTGGAAGGGGCCGCAGACATAGGCCTCGTCGATCCCCGCGGCCGGCAGTACGCTGGTCAGGAAGTCGGCGATCTTGTCGCGGTTGACCAGGCCCATGTTCAGCGGCGCGTCGGCCGGCTCGTCGCTGAACACGTGGTGCAGCACCAGCCGCGTCATGTAGCGGTTCTTCAGGTCCTCGAGCTCTTCCTTGAACATCGTGGACTGCAGCCGCCGGTTGCCGTAGATCAGCGTGAAGCGGCTCAAGGGCTCGCGCGCCAGCACCGTCTTCATGATCGACAGGATCGGCGTGATGCCGCTGCCGCCGGCCACGCCCAGGTGGTGGCGCTTCAGCGCCGCATCCAGCGGCACGAAGAAGCGGCCCTGCGGCGCCATCACGCTGATGGTGTCGCCGGGCTGCAGCCGCTCGTTGATCCAGGCCGAGAACAAGCCCACGTTGCGCACGCCGACGCGCAACTCGCCGTCGTCGACGCCGGCGCAGATGGAGTACGAGCGGCGCAGGTCCTGGCCGTCGATGGTCTTGCGCAGCGTCAGGTACTGGCCCTGCGTGAAGCCGAACACCTGGCGCAGATCGGGCGGCACCTCGAAGGTGACGATCGAAGCCTCGGCCGTGTCGGGCTCGATCCTGCGCACGCGCAGGTCATGGAACAGAGGCATGCTCATAGCGGCTTGAAGTGTTCGAAGGGTTCGCGGCAGGCCAGGCAGCGCCACAGCGCCTTGCAGGCAGTGGAGCCGAAGGCCGACAGCCGCTCGGTGTGCGCGCTGCCGCAGCGCGGGCAGGCCACCGGCGCCAGCCGCCGGCCAACGATGCGGATCGGCACCGCGCCGTCCGCGTCTGCCGGCCCGGGCGGGGCGATGCCGTACTCGCGCAGCTTGCGCCGGCCCTCGTCGCTGATCCAGTCGGTGGTCCAGGCGGGTGCGCGTTGCATCGTCACCTGCGCCGGGCCCAGGCCGGCGGCATCGATGGCCTCGACCACGCTGCGCTCGATCACCTCGGTGGCCGGGCAGCCGCTGTAGGTGGGCGTCAACACCACCTCCAGCGCGGCGCCGTGCTCGCGTACGTCGCGCACGATGCCCAGCTCGCACAGCGAGATGGCCGGCACTTCGGGGTCGGGCACGGCGCCCAGCACCGCCCAGGCCTGCTGCACACGCGTGGCGTCGGCGACGGCATTCACCACGCGCCCCCAGGGAAGGCGCGCTGCAGGTGCTGCATCTCGGCCAGGATGTAGCCCATGTGCTCGCTGTGCACGCCCTGCCGCCCGGTGCTGCGGAAGCGGCCTTCGGCCGGCAGCGGCAGGTTCACCTCGCCGAAGACGGCACTGATCTCAGCCAGCCAGGGCTCGCGCAGCTGCGCCACCGACGGGCCCAGGCCGCTGGCCACGGCGGCGGCGTCCACCGCATCGGCCTCGAAGAGCTCGGCCGCGTAGGGCCACAGCTGCGCCAGCGCGGCCTCGACGCGGCGCCGCGATTCGGCGGTGCCGTCACCCAGCCGCACCAGCCAGTCGGCGGCATGCTGCTGGTGGTAGCGCGCTTCCTTCAGCGCCTTGGCGGCGATGGCAGCCAGCTCGCTGTCCTGCGATTCGCGCAGCCGCTCCCAGCTCAGCTTGAGCCACGTGGCGAGCATCAGGTTGCGCAGCACGGTGAAGGCGAAGTCGCCGCGCGGCAGCTCGGCCATCGTGGCGTTGAGGTAGTCGCGCTCCTCGCGCAGGAAGGCGAGCTGGTCCTCGTCGTAGTCCTGCGGGCACTGGTCGCCGGCCAGCGTGAGCACGCCGCGCGCCTGGCCAATCAGGTCCAGCGCCATGTTGCTGAGCGCGATGTCCTCTTCGATGATCGGCCCGTGGCCGCACCATTCGCCCAGGCGCTGCGCCAGGATCAGGCAGGTGTCGCCGATGCGCAGCAGGTAGCGCAGCTTCGGGTCGTCGGGCAGTTGGATCGAGGCTTGCATCGCGTCCTCACATGTGGTCGACGGCGTCGGGCAGCTTGTAGAAGGTGGGGTGGCGGTACACCTTGTCCTCCATCGGGTCGAAGAACATGTCCTTGTCACCCGGGTCGCTGGCGATGATCTGGTCGCTGCGCACCACCCAGATGCTGCTGCCTTCCTGGCGGCGGGTGTAGACCTCGCGTGCCATCTGCAGCGCCATCTTCGGGTCGGCGGCATGCAGGCTGCCGCAGTGCTTGTGGTCCAGGCCGGCCTTCGTCCTGACAAACACCTCCCACAGCGGCCATTCCGTCTTCGTGGCTTGATCGTTGCTCATGCTGCTTCCTTCATCGATTGCTTGCGGGCATGGGCCAGCGCGGCCTCGCGCACCCATTCGCCCTCTTCCCAGGCCTTCACACGTTCGGCCAAGCGCTCGCGGTTGCAGGGGCCGTCGCCGCCCACCACGCGCCAGAACTCGTCCCAGTCAATGGGCCCGAAGTCGTAGTGGCCGCGTTCTTCGTTCCACTTGAGATGCGGGTCGGGCAATGTCACGCCCAGCACACCGGCCTGCTGCGCGGTGGCGTCGATGAACTTCTGCCGCAGGTCGTCGTTGCTGATGCGCTTGATGCCCCAGCGCATGCTCTGCGCGCTGTGCACACTCTCGCCGTCGGGCGGACCGAACATCATCAGGCTGGGCCACCACCAGCGGTTCACCGCGTCCTGCACCATCGCGCGCTGCGCGTCGGTGCCGTCGCGCATCATCACCAGCAGCGCGTCGTAGCCCTGGCGCTGGTGGAAGCTTTCCTCGCGGCAGATGCGGATCATCGCCCGCGCATAGGGCGCATAGCTGCAGCGGCACAGCGGCACCTGGTTCATGATGGCCGCGCCGTCCACCAGCCAGCCGATCACGCCCACGTCGGCCCAGCTCAGCGTGGGGTAGTTGAAGATGCTGCTGTACTTGGCACGGCCCGCGTGCAGCGCGTCGATCATCTGGTCGCGGCTGGTGCCCAGCGTCTCGGCCGCGGCATACAGGTACAGGCCGTGGCCGCCTTCGTCCTGGATCTTGGCCAGCAGGATCGCCTTGCGCTTCAGCGTCGGCGCGCGCGTGACCCAGTTGCCCTCGGGCAGCATGCCGACGATCTCGGAATGCGCGTGCTGGCTGATCTGCCGCACCAGCGTCTTGCGGTAGTGCTCGGGCATCCAGTCCTTGGCCTCGATGAAGCCACCGTCGTCGATGCGCGCGTCGAAGCGGCGCATCAGCTCCTGCTCTTCCAGCGTGGTGACGGCCTTGGCCTTCTCCGCGCCCTGCGTGTCCATCATCTGCGTGTACATGCGCTTCTCCCGGGTTTACTTGGGCCGCTTGTCGATGACGCGGCGCGCCTTGCCGACCAGCGTGCGTTCGATCGAATCCGGCGCGCCCACGCTGACCGTGGTGCTGACGCCGATCAGCGTCTTGATGCGGTGCTGCAGCTCGTGGGCGATGCCGTCGCGCTGCGCCGACGCATGGTGCGGCAGCAGTTCCACCAGCACCTGCAGCTCGTCCAGCGCGCCCGAACGCGTGACGACCATCTGGTACTGCCCCGACAACGCGCCGTGCTGCAGCACCAGCTCCTCGATCTGCGTCGGGAAGACGTTGACGCCGCGGATGATCAGCATGTCGTCGCTGCGGCCGACGATCTTGCCCATGCGCCGCATGCTGCGCGCGGTGGGCGGCAGCAGCCGCGTCAGGTCGCGCGTGCGGTAGCGGATGACCGGCAGCGCCTCCTTGGTCAGCGTGGTGAAGACCAACTCGCCTTCTTCGCCGTCGGGCAGCACCTCGCCAGTCTCCGGGTCGATGATCTCGGGGTAGAAATGGTCCTCCCAGATCACCGGGCCGTCCTTGGCCTCGATGCATTCGTTGGCCACGCCCGGGCCCATCACTTCGCTGAGGCCGTAGATGTCCACCGCGTCGAGCCCGGCGCGCACCTCGATGTCGTGGCGCATCGCCTCGGTCCAGGGCTCGGCGCCGAAGATGCCCACCTTGAGGGACGACGCGCGCGGGTCCAGGCCCTGGCGCTGCATCTCCTCCACGATCACCTGCATGTAGCTGGGCGTGACCATGATGATGTCGGGCCGGAAGTCGGTGATCAGCTGCACCTGCTTCTCGGTCTGGCCGCCGCTCATCGGGATCACCGTGCAGCCCAAGCGCTCGCCGCCGTAGTGCGCGCCCAGGCCCCCGGTGAACAGGCCGTAGCCATAGGCCACGTGCAGGATGTCGCCCGGCCGGCCGCCGCTGGCGCGGATGCTGCGCGCCACCAGGTCGGCCCAGTTGTCGATGTCGTTGCGGGTGTAGCCCACCACGGTGGGCTTGCCGGTGGTGCCGCTGCTGGCGTGCACGCGCACCACCTGCTCGCGCGGCACCGCAAACATGCCGAAGGGATAGTTCTCGCGCAGGTCGTGCTTGCTGGTGAAGGGGAACTTCGCCAGGTCGGCCAGCGACTGGCAGTCCGACGGGCGCACGCCCTTGGCATCGAAGGCCTTGCGGTAGTGCGGCACGTTGGCATAGGCGTGCTGCAGGCTCCACTGCAGGCGCTTCAGCTGCAGCGCGGCGATCTCGTCGCGGCTGGCGGTCTCGATCGGCTCCAGGTCGCCAGGGGCGGGTTGCTTGACGGGCATGGGGACGGGTCTCCTGTGGCGAATCAGTCGCTCACCGCGGGCTTGCCGCGGGCGGTGTACGAGCGGCCGCGGAAGATGGCGATGCGCTCGCCGCGCTGGTTGCGCACCTCGCAGTCGTACACCCCGGTGCGGCCGGCCTTCGACACCTCGGTGCAGGTGGCGGTGAGCACATCGCCCAGCCGCCCCGGCGCCAGCAGGTCCACCGTGAAGCCCGAGGCCACCGTCAGCTCGTTGTAGGCGTTGCAGGCAAAGGCGAAGGCCGAATCGGCCAGCGTGGTGATCAGCCCGCCATGGCAGATGTCGTGGCCGTTGAGCATCTCGTCGCGGATGGTCATCGTCAGCACCGCGCGGCCGGGCGCGATCTCGGCCACCGCCATGCCCAACCAGCGCGTGGCGCGGTCATTGGCCAGCATGCGGTCGCGCACGTGTTCGGCGGTCTGCTGCGGCGTGCGTTCGCTCATCGTGTCTCCTGCAGGGCGGGGTTCGGCCGGTGGCTTGTGGTATTTTCTACCGACCGGTCGGTGAATCTTAAGCGCCCGAGGCGGTTGACGCAACGCAAAGGCTTTGGTGGAAACCCTAGGGCGACGGTCACGCCCGGTCACGCCACGCGGCTTGAATCGGCTGCATCCATGCCCACCTGCCAGCGATGCCTGCCGAAGCCGCCTCCAGCGCCTGGCCGCTGGCGCTGCTGGCCGGCGCGCTGGTGGCCGGCGGCCTGGGCCTGCT
>JAFLDH010000142.1 GCA_017302505.1 Burkholderiales bacterium | reverse complement strand
GATGCGGTTGGCGCGTGCGATCAGCTCCTTCGGCCCGGCCAGCAGCGAGCCGGCCGGCGCGCCCAGGCCCTTGCTGAAGGCCACCGACACCAGGTCGAAGGGCGCGGCCAGCTCGGCCTCGCTGCGGCCGCTGGCCACGGCCGCGTTCCACAAACGCGCGCCGTCCAGGAAGCTGGCGATGCCGCGCTCGCGCGCCAGCGCGCAGATGCGCTGCACCTCGTCCTGCGGGAAGACGACGCCGCCGGCGCGGTTGTGCGTGTTCTCGATCTCCACCACCGTGGTCAGCGGGAACACCGGCAGCCCGGCCGGCTTGATGGCGGCCTCAAACTGCGCCACCGTGAACACACCGCCGCTGCCCACCTCGACGATCTGCACGCCGGCATTGGCTGCGGCGGCGCCCACCTCGTGCCAGCCGGCATGCGCCTCGCGCGCGGTGATCACCTCGTCGCCGGGGCGGGCCAGCGTCATCACCGCCACCTGGTTGGACATGGTGCCGCTGGGCAGCCACAGCGCGGCCTCCTTGCCCAGCAGCGCGGCCAGCTCGGCCTGCAGGCGGTTGGTGGTGGGGTCCTCGCCGTACTGGTCGTCGCCGACCTCGGCACGGGCCATGGCCTCGCGCATCGCCGGCGTCGGCCGGGTGACGGTGTCGCTGCGCAGGTCGATGGGGGCGCTCATCGGGGCCGCCCGTTCAGACGATGCGCGACTTGTGGCCAGCCCAGTACTTCTCGCGCAGCGGCTTCTTGTACAGCTTGCCGGTGGGCAGGCGCGGCAGCTGGTCCATGAAGTCCACGCTCTTCGGGCACTTCAGCTTGGCCAGGTGCGCCTGGCAGAACTCGATCAGTTCGGCCTCCAGTGCCGGCCCCGGCGCCACGCCGGGCATCGGCTGCACCACCGCCTTGACCTGCTCGCCCATCTCCTCGTCGGGCACGCCGAACACCGCCGCGTCGGCCACCTTGGGGTGGGTGATCAGCAGGTTCTCGCATTCCTGCGGGTAGATGTTGACGCCGCCGCTGATGATCATGAAGGTGCTGCGGTCGGTCAGGTACAGGTAGCCGTCGTCATCGACGTAGCCGACGTCGCCCACCGTGCTCATCGTGCCGTCGGCCGAGCGCGTGGCCTTCGTGCGCTCGGGGTCGTTGAAGTACTCGAAGGGCGTGGCCGTCTTGAACCAGATCTCGCCCGGCGTGCCCTTCGGCAGCGGCTGCATGTTCTCGTCCAGGATGTGCAGGTCGCCGATCATCACCTTGCCCACCGTGCCCTTGTGCGCCAGCCATTGCTCGCTGTCGCAGGCGGTGAATCCCAGGCCCTCGGTGGCGCCGTAGTACTCGTGGATGATCGGGCCCCACCACTCGATCATCTGCTCCTTCACCTGCACCGGGCAGGGCGCGGCGGCGTGGATGGCGATCTCCAGCGTGCTGCGGTCGTATTTGTTCCGAACCTCGGGCGGCAGCTTCAGCATGCGGCTGAACATCGTCGGCACCAACTGGCTGTGCGTGACCTTGTACTTGGGGATCAGGCTCAGGTACTGCTCGGGGTCGAAGTGCTCCATGACGATCACCGTGCCGCCGACGCCCAGCGTCAGGCTGACCGCGGCATTGGGCGCCGAGTGGTACATCGGCGCCGGCGACAGGTAGATCATGTCCTCGCGGTAGCGCCACAGCTTGTGCAGGAAGTGGAACAGCGGCAGCGGCTCGGACGGCGGCGTCTCGGGCAGCGGCCGCACGATGCCCTTGGGCCGGCCGGTGGTGCCCGACGAATACAGCATCGCCGTGCCCAGCCATTCGTCGTCGATCGGCGTGTCCGGATAGGCAGCGGTGGCGATCGCATAGTCCTTGAAGGGCCGCGTCAGGCCGGGCCCGCCGTCGACCACCAGGCACAGCTTGATCTTCGGGCAGCTCTTCAGCGCCTCGGCCGCCACCGCCATCTTGGCCTTGGAGGTGACCAGCAGCTGCGATTCGCTGTTGTTGATGATGTAGGCCAGCTCCTCGGCCGTGAGAAAGCTGTTGATGCAGGTGAAGTACAGCCCCGCGCGGTAGCCGGCCGAGCAGGCCTCCAGGAAGCGGTTGTTGTTCTCCATGAAGATGGAGTAATGGTCCAGCCGCTTCAGGCCCTGGGCGCGCAGCAGGTGCGCCAGCCGGTTGCTGCGCGCCTCGAACTCGCGGTAGCTCACCGCTTCGCCGGTGCTGGCCATGATGAAGGCGGGGCGCTCGGGGTGCTGCTTGGCGTACTTGCCTGGGTACATGGGTGAGTCTCCGGTGTCAGTCTGGAATGAAGAGGTTGCGGCCGTCCTCGGCCCGGCGCACCTGCCCGGGGCGGCCCAGGCTGTCGCGATTCTGCAGGTCCCACAGCCCGGCAGGGTCGTCGGGCAGATTGGCGACGAAGCGCTGGCCGGTGGCCGCCAGCCGGCCGAAGACGACGCCGAAGTCCGGGCCGTCCTTGCCATGCATCACGGTGTAGGTCTCGATCGTGGCGGCGCCCTGCGGCGTTTCGGTGAAGGGTGCCTTCGGCAGCGCGTCCAGCTGCGCCTGCAGCACGGCCGGCGCCTCGCGCCGCCACGGCCCCTGCGGCGCGACGGTGGAATAGACGCCGAAGGAATGCTTGGTCACGTAGTTGCCGTTGGCCGTCACCAGGCCGAAGGTGCCGGGCCGGGCACGCATCCGCCGCATCATCTCGCTGATCGAATGCGTCACGTAGTTGTTGCCCGGCCCGCCGAAGAAGGGCAAGCCGCCGGTGACGGTAAGGCCGCGCGCATCGTCTTCGGGCAGGCCGATCTCCTGACAGCCGATCTGCACCGCCGAGGCGAAGCAGCTGTACAGGTCGATCACGTCGATGTCGGCCAGCGTCTTGCCGGCCATGGCCAGCGCCTGGCGCGAGGCCATGCGGATGGCGGGCGAGGAATGCAGGTCGACCCGCTCGCTGACGTACCAGTGGTCGTGACCGTCGGCGCAGCCGTGCAGGAACACCCACTTGTCGCGCGGGATGCCCAGCTCGCGCGCGGTGGCCACGCTGGTCATCACCACCGCCGCCGACTGGTCGATGAAGGCATTGGCATTCATCAGCCGCGGGTAGGGGTAGCCGATCCAGCGGTTGTGCGCGTCCACCGTCATCAGCTGCTCACCGCCGAGCCCTTCGCGCCGCGTGGCCAGCGGGTTGTCGCGCGCCACCGCCGCGAAGCGGCTCATCAGCGCGCCGATGTGCGCCTCGTGCGTGTCGATCGTGCGCCCACTCGCGCCGCGCAGCGCGTTCTCGAACAGCGGGTACATGACGATGGCCGCGCGCATGCGGTGCCGCTCTTCATGGTCGTTCCAGCCGCGGCGCGGGTCGCCGATCAGCTCGGGCGTGCCGCCTGGGTCCTCGGTCCACACGCCGGGCGCTGCGCCGGCGCGCTCCAGCCCGTGCTGGGTACGCAGCGCCTCGCCGCCGCACAGCAGCGCGGCGCGCAGCCGGCCGCCGGCGATCTCTTCGGCAAACAGGTTCAGCAGGTATTGCGGCATGTTGCCGCCGCTGTGGCTGTAGATGTGCCGCGCCGCGTTCAGCCCCAGCCGCTTCGCCACGCTGCGCGGCGGGTTGGCCGAGGTGCCCAGCTTGGTCGCAAAGCGCGGCGAGGTGTCGGCAAAGCTGCGGATCATCGCCACCGTGTCGATGGCGGCATCGATGCCGGGCGCACTGCTGTCCTGCAGCGCCAGCCGCGCGGCCTGCGCGATCAGGTCATAGGGCGAACGGCCGGCGTCTGCCGGCGTCTGCAGATCGGTGACATCGCCGCAACCGACGAGCACCGGCATGCGCCCATCGATCTGCTCCATGGCCCGGCTACTTGCCCAGGCCCATCGAACGGGCGATGACTTCCTTCATGATCTCGTTGGTGCCGCCGTAGATGCGCGACACGCGCGTGTCGGCATAGGCGCGGGCGATCGGATACTCCCACATGAAGCCATAGCCGCCGTGCAGCTGCAGGCATTCGTCGATCACCTTGCCGGCGATTTCGGTGCAGGTCAGCTTGGCCATCGCCGCGGTGGGCGCGTCCAGCTGGCCGTCCATCAGCAGCGTCATGCACTGGTCGACGAAGACCCGCGCCATCTGCACCTGCGCCTGCAGCTCGGCCAGCTTGAACCGGGTGTTCTGGAAGCTGGCCACTGCATTGCCGAAGACCTTGCGGTCGCGCACGTAGACCATCGTGTCGTCGATGGCCTGCTGCGCCGACGCGGTGGCGCCGATGGCGATCTGCATGCGCTCCCAGGGCAGCTCCTGCATCAGGTAGACGAAGCCTTGGCCCTCGGCGCCCAGCAGGTTCGAGGCCGGCACATGCACGTTGTCGAAGAACAGCTCGGACGTGTCCTGCGCCTTCAGGCCCAGCTTCTTCAGCCGCTTGCCCTTGTCGAAGCCCTTCATGCCGCGCTCCACCAGCAGCAGGCTGGTGCCCTTGGCGCCGAGCGCGGGGTTGGTCTTGGCGACGACGATCACCAGGTCGGCGTTCCAGCCGTTGGTGATGAAGGTCTTGGCGCCGTTGAGCACGTAGTTGCCCTCGACGTCCTTGACCGCGTTCGTCTTCACCGACTGCAGGTCGGAGCCGACGCCCGGCTCGCTCATCGCGATGGCGCTGATGATCTCGCCGCGCGCCATGCGCGGCAAGAAGCGCTGCTTCTGCTCGTCGGTGCCGTACTTCAGGATATACGGCGCGACGATCTCCGAATGCAGCGAGAAGCCCAGGCCCGTGGTGCGGGCCTTGGACGTCTCCTCCATCATCGCCATGCTGTACAGCCGATCCGCGCCCGAGCCGCCGTATTGCTCCGGCATGCTCGGGCACAGGAAGCCGTGTTCACCCGCCTTCTGCCAGACCTCGCGGTCGACATAGCCCCGCTCCTCCCAGGCCTCGTGGTGCGGAATCACCTCCTTCTCCAGGAAGCGGCGGAACGAGGCGCGGAACTCCTCGTGCTCGGGGCTGAACAGGCGGCGGGGGATCATCGCGGGGCTCCGGCGCTTACAGGCGTTCCACGATCGTCACGTTGGCCTGGCCACCGCCTTCGCACATGGTCTGCAGGCCGTAGCGCTTGCCGCGGGCATGCAGCGCGTGCACCAGCGTGGTCATCAGCTTGGTGCCCGAAGCGCCCAGCGGGTGGCCCAGCGAGATCGCGCCGCCATTGACGTTGAGCTTGGACGGGTCGGCCTTGGTGTACTGCAGCCAAGCCAGCGGCACCGAGGCGAAGGCCTCGTTGACTTCGAACAGGTCGATGTCGTCGATCTTCATGCCGGCCTTCTTCAGCGCGAACTCGGTGGTCTGCAGCGGGGCCTCGAGCATGATCACCGGGTCGCCGCCGCGCACCGACATGTGGTGGATGCGCGCCAGCGGCTTGGCACCGATGGCCTTCAGGCCCTTCTCGTTGACCACCATCACGCCGGAGGCGCCGTCGCAGATCTGGCTGGCGCTGGCGGCGCTGATGTAGCCGCCCTCGCGCAGCGTCTTCACGCTGGCGATGCCTTCCAGCGTGGCGTTGGCGCGCACGCCTTCGTCGGCCACGTGCATCTCACCCATGTCGCCGCCCTCGATCGCCCGCGCCGCCACCGGCACGATCTCGGCCTTGAACGCGCCGCTCTGCAGCGCCGCGGTGCCGCGCTGGTGGCTCAGCAGCGAGAAGCGGTCGAGCTCGTCCTTGCTGAGCTTGTACTTCTCGGCCAGCAGCTCGGCGCCCATGAACTGGCTGAAGTCGGGGCCGGGGAAGCGCTGGCGGATCGTCGGGCTCATGTAGTGGCCCAGGCCCGCCTCCTTGTAGACCTTGCCCAGGCTGGACATCGGGATGCGGCTCATGCTCTCGACGCCCGCGGCGATGACGCAGTCCATCGCGCCCGACATCACGGCCTGTGCGGCAAAGTGCAGCGCCTGCTGCGACGAGCCGCATTGCCGGTCGATGGTGACGCCCGGCACGTCCAGCGGCAGCTTCGAGGCCAGGCCGGCCATGCGGCCGATGCAGCCGCTCTGCTCGCCGGCCTGCAGCACGCAGCCCATGATCACGTCCTCGACCAGCGCCGGGTCGGCGCCGCTGCGGTCGACCAGCGCATCGATCACCTGGGCGGCCAGGTCCACCGGATGCCAGCCCGACAAACGGCCCCCGCGCTTGCCGCCGGCGGTGCGGGCGGCGGCGACGATATAAGCTTCAGCCATGATGCGTTTCCTTTGCTGTGGAGCCCGGCGATTCCGGGCACAAAATGCGAGGGCGCAGCATAGCGCGTTGCACGACCTTTCGAACCGTCGCGCAAGTGACAACCACTCATAGAGGCTACCCCAATGAAACTCTCATCTGACATCTCGGCCGTGATCACCGGTGGCGCTTCCGGCCTGGGCGCGGCGACCGCCCGCCGCCTGGCGAAGAGCGGCGTCAAGGTCGCGCTGTTCGACCTGAACGCCGACGCTGGCGAGGCGCTGGCCAAGGAACTTGGCGGCGTGTTCTGCAAGGTCGACGTGACCAACGAGGAGCAGGTCGACGCCGCCTTCGCCAAGGCCCGCGCCGCGATCGGCCAGGAGCGCATCCTGGTCAACTGCGCTGGCACCGGCAACGCCATCAAGACCGCCAGCCGCGACAAGAGCAGCGGCGAGATCAAGGCCTTTCCGACGGCCAACTTCGACCGCATCATCCAGATCAACCTGGTCGGCACCTTCCGCTGCATCGCCAAGAGCGCAGCCGGCATGATGACCCTGCCGGTGCTCGAGGACTCCTACGGCTCCAAGGAGCGCGGCGCGATCGTCAACACCGCGTCGGTGGCGGCGCAGGACGGCCAGATCGGCCAGGCCTCGTACTCGGCTTCCAAGGCGGCCATCGTCGGCATGACGCTGCCGATCGCGCGCGACCTGATGGGCGAAGGCATCCGCGTCAACACCATCCTGCCGGGCATCTTCAAGACGCCGCTGCTGGCCGGGCTGCCGGACAACGTCAAGGACGCGCTGGCCGCGTCGGTGCCCTTCCCCAAGCGCCTGGGCGAGCCGGATGAATACGCGCAGCTGGCCGAATTCATGATCACCTGCGGCTACATGAACGGCGAATCGGTGCGCTGCGACGGCGCGATCCGCATGGCCCCGCGATGAGCCACCCGGCAGCCGCCCCCGCCAACCCCGATGCCGCGCTGTCGGGCGAGCGCGACCGGCTGCCCAAGCCCACGCTGGAGTACCCCTTCGCGCAGCCGCCCGATCCGGGCACCGCGCTGCAGGTGGCGCCCGGCGTGGTGTGGATGCGCATGCCGCTGCCGATGATGCTGAACCACATCAACATCTGGGGCATCGAGGATGGCGACGGCTGGGCCATCGTCGATACCGGCATGCGCACCGACGAGACCCTGGCCGCCTGGCGGCAGCTGTTCGCCAGCGCCACCGACGGCAAGCGGCTGAGCCGCATCTTCGCCACCCACATGCACCCCGACCACATCGGCATGGCGGGCTGGCTGACGCGCAAGTTCGACATCCGCCTGTGGATGACGCGGCTGGAATACATGCACTGCCGCGTGCTGATGGCCGACACCGGCCGCGAGGCGCCGGACGACGGCGTGGCCTTCTACCGCCGCGCCGGCTGGAGCGATGCCGCCATCGAGAACTACCGCGCGCGCTTCGGCAACTTCGGCAAGCGCATCCATGCCATGCCCGACAGCTACCGCCGCATCGTCGACGGCGAGGTGCTGCGCATCGGCCAGCACGACTGGCGGGTGATCGTCGGCACCGGCCACTCGCCGGAGCATGCCTGCTACCACTGCCCGGAGCTGAAGCTCTTGATCAGTGGCGACCAGGTGCTGCCGCGCATCTCGTCCAACGTGTCGGTGCACCCGACCGAGCCCGACGAGAACCCGATGGCCGACTGGCTGGCTTCGCTGCAGAAGATCAAGGCGCAGGTGCCGGACGACGTGCTGGTGCTGCCCGCCCATAACGAGTGTTTCCGCGGCCTGCACGCCCGGCTGGACTATCTGGAGGCGACGCAGCTGCGCACGCTGGCGCGGCTGCGCAAGTCGCTGAGCGAACCGCGCCGCACCATCGACGTGTTCGGCGCGCTGTTCGCGCGTGCCATCGGCGAGAACGACGCCGGCCTGCTGAACCTGGCCACCGGCGAGAGCCAGGCCTGCCTGAACTACCTGCTGCAGCGCGGCGAGATCACCCGCAGCCTCGATGCCGACGGCGTCGCCTGGTACCGCCGCGCCTGAGCCCCCGACGGAGACGCCGCATGGATGCCCGTTTCAGCGACGAGGAAAACGCCTTCCGCGCCGAGGTGCGCGCCTTCCTGCAGCAGGCCTGGACGCCCGAGCTGGCGGCGCGCGTGGACGACGACGACAGCTACCCGCAGGCCATCGGCGAATGGCAGCGCCGGCTGTTCGAGCGCGGCTGGGTCGCGCCCGGCTGGCCCCGCCAGCACGGCGGCTGCGAATGGACGCCCACCCAGCGCTACCTGTACGAGCTGGAACGCTCGGCCATCGGCGCGCCCGAGGTGCCGCCCTTCGGCATCAAGATGGTCGGGCCGGTGATCATCCAGTTCGGCAATGCGGCGCAGCAGGCGCGCTTCCTGCCGCGCATCCTGCGCGCGCAGGATTGGTGGTGCCAGGGCTATTCCGAGCCCGGCGCCGGCTCGGACCTGGCCTCTCTGAAAACCCGCGCCGAGCGCGCTGGCGACCACTACATCGTCAACGGCCAGAAGATCTGGACCACCTACGCGCAGCATGCCGACTGGATGTTCTGCCTGGTGCGCACCGACCATGCCGCGCGCCGGCAGGACGGCATCAGCTTCCTGCTGATCGACATGAAGACGCCTGGCATCCGCGTGCAGCCGATCGTCTCGATCGACGGCGTGCACAGCCTGAACGAGGTGTTCTTCGACAACGTGCGCGTGCCGGTGGACAACCTGGTGGGCGAACAGGACCGCGGCTGGACCTATGCCAAGTCGCTGCTGGCGCACGAGCGCACCGCCATTGCCGGCGTCGGCGATTCCAAGCGCCGCCTGCGCCGGCTGCGCCAGCTGGCGCAGCGCGAGACCTGCGGCGGCAAGCCGCTGGCCGAGGACCCGATCCTGCAGGCCCGGCTGGCCGACATCGAGATCGAGCTGATGGCGCTGGAGACGATGGAGCTGCGCGCGCTGTTCGAGGCCTCCAAGGGCAAGGGCCCGGGGCCCGAGAGCTCGCTGCTGAAGATCAAGGGCAGCGAGGTGCAGCAGGCGATCCAGGCGGTGATGATGGAGCTGGCCGGCCTGTACGGCGCGGTGCTGCCCGGCGGGCTGGACGCCCAGGCCATCGGCCACGATTTCGGCGACGAGGCGCGCCGCGCCTACATGTACGGCCGCGCGGCCACCATCTACGGCGGCTCGAACGAGGTGCAGAAGAACATCACGGCCAAGGCCGTGCTCGGCCTGTAGGAGGCAGCGCATGAACTTCGACCTGTCGGAAGACGATGCCGCGCTGCAGGACAGCGTGGCCCGTTGGGTGCAGCAGCGCTACCCCTTCGACGCGCGGCGCAAGCTGGCGGCGCAGGCGCCGGGCTTCAGCGCCGCGCACTGGCGCGAGATGGCCGAACTGGGCTGGCTGGCCCTGCCCTTCGACGAAGCCCATGGCGGCCTGGGCGGCGGGCCGCTGGCCACCGCGCTGATGCTGGAGCAGCTGGGCAAGGGCCTGGTGCTCGAACCCTACCTGCCGAACCTGCTGCTCTTCGGCCGTCTGCTGCAGCGCGCGGCCGCGCCGCATCAGGCCTTGCTGCCGGCGCTGATCGAAGGCCGGCTGCAGGGCGCGCTGGCCTGGCAGGAGCGGCACAGCCGCCACGAACTGGCCGACGTGCAGACCACGCTGCGGCCGGCCGGCGCCGGCCTGGTGCTGGATGGGGAGAAGGTGCTGGTGGCCAACGGCGCCGCGGCCGAGCAGCTGGTGGTCAGCGCGCGCAGCGCCGGCGGCCGCTTCGACACCGCCGGCCTGAGCCTGGTGCGCATCGACGCCACGGCGCCGGGGGTGGAGCGCACGCCGCTGCAGTTGATGGACGGCCAGTGGGTCGCGCACTTCCGCTTCCGCAACGTGGCGGTGGCACCGGAGCAGCTGCTGTGCGCGCCCGGCGAGGGCTTCGCGCTGCTGCAGCAGACGGTGCACGAGGCGATGCTGGCGCTGTGTGCCGAGGCCTTCGGCGTGATGCAGTTGCTGCAGGCCAGCACGCTGGAGTACGTGAAGACGCGCAATCAGTTCGGCGTGACCATCGGCAGCTTCCAGGCGCTGCAGCACCGGCTGGTGGACATGTACACCGCGCTGGAGCAGACCCGCGCGCTGCTGGTGCGCGCGGTGTGCTCGGCTGAGGATCGCAGCGCCGACGCGCTGCGCGACCTGCTGGCGCTGAAGGTGATGGTCGGCAAGGCCGGCCGCCTGATCGGCGGCGAGGCGGTGCAGATGCACGGCGGCATGGGCATGACCGACGAGCTGGTGGTGGGCCACGGCATGAAGCGGCTGATGGTCATCGACACCAGCTTCGGCAACGCCGAGGTGCAGCGCGCGCGCTTTGCCGCGCTGCCGGCCTAAGGTGAGGCAGCTGCTGCGCCGCGGCGTCGCGGCCGCGGCCCTGTGGGCGGCGGCGCTGTGTGCCGCGGC
>JAFLDH010000141.1 GCA_017302505.1 Burkholderiales bacterium | reverse complement strand
CCGCGGCAGGCTAGAATTCCCCTCCCGCACGGGTCCACGGATCCGCGCCACGGGGCCATAGCTCAGCTGGGAGAGCGCGTCGTTCGCAATGACGAGGTCGGGAGTTCGATCCTCCCTGGCTCCACCATTTAACAGTCCGCAGCAGTCCGCAGACGTACAACAAGGGCTTGATTCCACAGGGAAATCCCGAGGAATCAGGCCCTTTTTGTTTGCCCGCGTCCGTGGACGACCGTTGCAATCCGGGGGCACGTGGGGGCAGATTTGGGGGCATCGGCCACGTCGGCCAGACCGGATGCCCCCAGATGCCCCTCTCCGACACTGCGATCCGCAAGGCCAAGCCGGCCGACAAGATCCAGCGCCTGTTCGACGGCGGCGGGCTGTACCTGGAGATCACGCCAGCGGGCAGCAAGCTGTGGCGCCAGAAGTACCGCATCGCCGGCAAGGAGAAGCGGCTGGCGCATGGCACCTACCCGGAAGTGAGCTTGGCCGAGGCGCGTGCACGGCGCGAGGCCGCCCGGAAGCTGCTGGCCAACGGGATCGATCCAGGCGAGCAGAAGAAGGCCGAGAAGGCCGCCGGTGAGGAGCGCGCCGCCAACAACTTCGAGGCCGTCGCCCGCGAGTGGCACGGCAAGTTCTCGCCCGGCTGGGCCGCCAGCCACTCCGGCAAGATCATGGGCCGACTGGAGAACGACCTGTTCCCGTGGATCGGCAACCGTCCCGTGGCCGAGATCAAGGCGCCCGAGCTGCTCCGCTGCCTGCGCCGGATCGAGAACCGCGGGGCACTGGAGACGGCCCATCGCGTCCTGCAGAACGCCGGCCAGGTCTTCCGCTATGCCATCGCCACCGGCCGGGCAGATCGTGACCCGTCCGCCGACCTGCGCGGTGCCCTCGCCCCGTGGAAGCCCCAGCACTACCCTGCCCCGACCGACCCGAAGGCCGTGGGCGAGCTGCTGCGCGCGATCGACGGGTACACCGGCGGCAACGTCGTCAAGGCCATGCTGCAGCTGGCGCCGCTGGTCTTCGTCCGCCCCGGCGAGCTACGGCAAGCCGAGTGGGCCGAGATCGACCTGGACGCGAAGGAATGGAGCATCCCGGCGCACAAGATGAAGATGCGCGAGACGCACCTGGTCCCGCTGTCGAAACAGGCGGTGGCGATCCTGAAAGACCTGCAGCCGCTCACCGGCAACCGCGCCCACGTCTTCCCCGGTGGCCACGACCCGCGCAAGGCGATGAGCGAGAACGCGCTGAACGCCGCCCTGCGCCGCATGGGCTACGACAAGACCACGATGACCGCCCACGGATTCCGCGCCATCGCGCGCACGCTGCTGGACGAGGAGCTGGGCTTCCGCCCCGACTACATCGAGCACCAGTTGGCGCACGCGGTCCGCGACCCGAACGGGCGCGCCTACAACCGCACATCGCACCTGGCCGAACGCCGCAAGATGATGCAGGCGTGGGCCGACTACCTGGATCGCCGCCGCGATGACACCGGCAAGGTCTTGGAGTTCAAGAAATCCGGCAATCGCCGGTAGGAGGCCAGATCATGACCGCCCAGATCATCCCGTTTCGGACCGGATCCCGCTGGATACACCACAGGTACACGCCCGACCAATGGCATCGAGCCATCGATATGGAGGCCGGTGACGCCCGCAGGGCGGAACAAATGCTTGATATGGCTGCCACAGTGGCAGAGCGGGTCGGCCTTCCAACGCGGGCGGACCTGCCCTACATGTCTCGCCCTGGCGCTCCGACCCTTGCATGCTGGCGAAACTCTTCCGGCGCCCTTGTCAGGAGTTCTCATCAGCAGCGCATAGACGCTGAAGAGTGCGAGCGACGAGCACTAGATCAGGCCTCGATCGAGGAAGCCGTACTACGTCGATTCCGGTCCGAAGGCTGACATGGCCACCAAAAAGACATTGAAGAAGGCCCCTGCCAAGGCGGGGGCTGCCGAGGCCAAGGGAAAGGGGCTTCCGGTGGCCAAGCTTCCCGTGCGAATCGGAAGCTCCTACGAACTCACGCCAGAGGAGAAACAGTGGTTTGATGATGAAGTTCGTCGGATCGATGGGGTCGAACAATTCTTCGGATTTCTTGATGCACAGGAACTTGAGATCCTTCGAAAAGGACTCGGTGCAAGCATTGGCTATTCGCATCTTGAAGAAGTTCGCCGATTCGTCGACAAGATCTTTCCTGCCGATGACTGGAACGGGCAGGAGATGCGTTGGTACCTGTCGAACGCAGCAGCTGGATTCAAGCTGGCGATGACAGTCGCGGAATCCGCGCTCGAAGAAAGGCAGAAGGTACTTCTTTCGGCCCTGACACTTAGCCAAAAGGCCGCGAACGCGCGCTGGGACAATGACCCTGCTGGTCGGGCCATGCGCGAAGTCCGCAAGGAGTGGGAGTCCTGGCAAAGCACCGCGTCCCGCTTTGCAAGTGACGCGGCGTTCGCCCGAGCGATGACAGTGAAATACCCCGCGATCACCAGCGAGGGAACGGTAAAGAACGCCTGCAGCCGCTGGCGAAAGGAGCTGAAATCATCGTAGCCGCACTGTGTCACCGTGCGAGCTGAGTGACCACTGGGACAGTCCTGCGCATAACAATCTCGTCCGCAGCGCCGCTTGCGGACGGGGATGGACGAAGTTAAATTGACCCCGCCTCGCCGTGATGGCGATGCATCCCTCCAAGACGGAATCCACGACATGAGCACCATCCACGACCTTCCCGCGCCGCTGGCGCACCGCATCCCCGATGCCTGCCGCCGCCTCGGCATTGGTCGCAGCTCGCTCTACGAGCTGATCCGCACCGGTGAAGTCCGGACGATCAAGATTGGCAGCCGCACCCTGATCCCGGAAGCCGAGCTGCAGAACGTCATCGACAGCCGCCTGCAGGTGGCCGCATGAGCATCGCCGACCTGACCACCTTCAAGCAGTTTCTCCGCGAGCTGACCGCCGACCTGGACGATCCGCTCCAGATGGCGCTCGACTCCGCCACTTCGGAGTGCAATCACTTCGTCGGCTTCGACATCGAAGACGAGTTTGGCACTGGCATCCCCGCAGACCTCGAGATGGCCTGCATGACGCTGGCGCAAGTGCATGCCGACATCGGCGACCCCGTCACCAACGAGAACCGCAGGGCGGCGGCGCAGCGGCTCATGCTCCCCTATCGACGGGAGACCGGAATCGGTGCGGCGGCCTGAAAAGAGAAAGCCCAACCGGGGCGAACGGCTGGGCTTTCTGTAGGCGCTTCGATGGCGATCGAGAGCGGGGCCAGTCTAGCACTGCCCCGCTGAGGAATCAGCATGGCAACAGACAAACGCTGGCGACATACGGGCCGGCGCACGGGGGCATCCTTCGTGCAGATCCCGCATTTCGTCTTGGAGTCCCGGCAATGGGGCGAGATGGACGCCTATGCCATGAAGCTCCTCATGGAGCTGGCTCGCCAGTACAAGGGCAGCAACAACGGCGACCTCTCGGCGACCGCTGAGATACTGAAGGATCGGAGTGCTACCTGGAGCAGCAAGGACACGCTGCCGAAGAAGCTCCGGCACCTGGAAGACCACGGCTGGATCGTCAAGACTCGCCAAGGCGGCCGACACGTCGGTTGCAACCTCTACGCCATCACCTGGTGGCCGATCGATGCATGCGACGGGAAGCACCAGCACCCCAGCGAATCGAAGGCAAGCCACCTCTGGAAAAACGCGATTGGTACCCCGCCAGCCGGGGAGCGAAAGACCGTCTCACGGGTGGCAAGAGCCTCAACACCCCGTCAAACGGGGAGCAAGGTTGTCCGTATTCGTCCGGCAGCGTAGGCAAGCGCCAGTTCTAGCACCCCGCCAGACGGGCACCTTTCTACAATCTAGCCATAGGCGGTGCTGTTGCCCGTGCTCTGCAGCTCTTGATCCACCGCTCTAAAGGCTCCTGGTCCACGGCGGCCGATTGCAAACCCCTTGGGAGGCCCTTCGGGTGACGCGTGCACCTCGCGTGCCCCACGCGTGCTGGACGCGTGCTAGTAGCAGAACCCTCGCGAGGATTCGCGAGTCCAGGCTATCGGCTTCGGGAAACCCTTAGTGGAACGGTTCCCCAAACGGTTCGGCGAACGTTTGGCGAATCCTCGATGACCCCGTGTTCGCGCACTTTCCTGTGCGAGCGGACGCCAGTTCCGTACACACCAGTCCGCAGCCGTCCAGTGTTTGACGCGGCTGAATCGGTGCATAGCTTGGACAGCCTGGATCCCAACTTTCTCCCGGAGAATCGCATGACCCTGAAGCAGATCCGCGAGCGCAAGGCCGCCAAGGTGGCCGAGGCGCGCGCCATCGTGGCGAAGGCCGAGGCCGAGAACCGCCAGCTCGCCGCCGACGAGGCGACCAAGTTCGACACCCTGAAGACCGAGATCACCGACCTGGAAGGCCAGGAGGCGCGCGCGCAGTTCCTGGACGACCAGGAACGCCGCCAAGCAGGCACCGTGGTCGCCGGCACCGGCGAGCGCCAGCTGGAACAGCTCGAGCAGCGCGTGAGCCTGCTGCGCATCGTGCAGGCCGGCGTGGAAGGCCGCGCGCTGGACGGCGCCGAGGCCGAGTACAACGCCGAGGTCACCCGCCGCAACGGTCGCCCGGCCCAAGGCATCTACATGCCGATGGCCGCGCTGGAGCGCCGCGTCAACACCACCACCAGCGCGGACGACCTCGTCGGCACCGACCACCGCGGCGACCAGTACATCGGGGCGCTTCGCAACGCACTGCTGGCCCGTCGCCTGGGCGTCCGTGTCCTGAGCGGCCTGCGCGGCAACGTCTCGATCCCGAAGCACGGCACCAGTACGGTCGCCGGCTGGGTCGCCGAGAACAGTGCCCTGACCCCGAGCGACATGACCTTCGCCAACGTGGGCCTGACCCCGAAGCACGTCGGCGCCCTGTCGGAGATGAGCCGCCAGCTGATCCAGCAGTCCGACCCGACCATCGAGCAGCTGCTGCGTGACGACATGAGCTTCCAGATCGCGCAGGCGATCGACTCGGCCCTGATCGTCGGCGGCGGCGCGAACGAGCCGGACGGCGTCATCGCCACGCTGGGCACCGCCAACGGCTCGCTCGCCGGCCCGACCTGGGCGCAGGTGCTGCAGATCATCGAGGGCGTGGAAACCGCCAACGCGCTGGGCAGCCACAACTGGCTGGTCAACCCGACGGCCAAGGCCAAGCTGCGCGGCACGCTGAAGGTGACCGGCGATGCCGGTGCCGGCTTCCTGCTGCAGGGCGGCCAGCTCGGCGACTACCCGGTGCACACGACCAACAACCTCCCGCCCGGCGACTCCAACGGCGACAACAACAGCGTCATTTTCGGCGACTGGTCGCAGGTGCTGCTGGGCATTTGGTCGGAGCTGGACATCCTGGTCAATCCGTTCGCGGAAGGCCCTTACACCAAGGGCAACGTTTTGATCAGGGCGATGGCGACCTGCGACATCGCCATCCGGCACGAGGAAGCCTTCGTCTTGGCCGACGATGTCCCTGGCCTCTGACCTGGAGCGTCGATTCGCTCCGGCCAACCTGGAGGGCCGCCAGCTTGTCGGGCTGGCGGCTCCCTATGACTCGGAAACCCGGATCGGCGAGTTCCGGGAGCGGATCGCCAAGGGCGCCTTCACCCGCACCCTGGGCGAGAACCGCGACATCCTGGCCCTGAGCGACCACGACCCGGCCAAGGTTCTCGGCCGGACCAAATCGGGCACGCTGGAGCTGTCGGAGACGGTGCACGGTCTCCAGTTCCGTCTCCAGCTGCCCGACACCACCATCGGGCGCGACCTGCAAACCCTGGCCCAACGCGGCGACCTGGGCGGCGTGAGCTTCGGCTTCCGCGCCATCCGCGACAGCTGGCAAGGCGAGCTGCGCACCCTGCACGAGGTCGAGCTGCACGAGATCAGCATCGTGCAGAGCTGGCCCGCCTACCCCGACACGACGGTCGCGCTTCGCAGCCGGCCCAACACCGGGCTGCGGACCGATCCCCGATTCCGCTGGCTGGAGCTGTATCCATGAAGTGGCCCTGGACCCGAAAGCCCGAGACGCGCGCCGAGAATGACCCGAGCTGGGCGGCACTGATCCCTTCCGGCACTACCGCCGGCCTGCCGGTGTCGCCCGGCAACGCGGAGACCATCTCGACGGTCTTCAGCTGCGTGCAGTCCATCGCCGAGACCATCGGCGGCCTGCCCCTGCTGGTGTACCGCCAGGAGGCCAACGGCGACCGCGCGCGCGCACCGGATTACCCGCTGTATCGCGTCCTGCACGACCAGCCGAACGAGCGGCAGACCGCCCTGGAGTTCCGGGAGCAGCTGACCGCGCACGTCCTGCTGTGGGGCAACGCCTACGCGCAGATCCACGCCGACGCCGCCGGCAACGTGACCGGGCTGGAGCCGATCCACCCGCGCAACGTGACCGTGCTGCAGCTGCCCAGCGGGCGCATCCGCTACGACGTGGCCGACCCGCAGACCGGCCAGGTTCGCCCGCTGCTGGCCGACGAGGTGCTGCACCTGAAGGACCGCACCGACAACGGCATCGTGGGCAAGAGCCGGATCCAGGTGGCCCGCGAGATGCTGGGCGGCGTCCTGGCCGCACAGGAGCACGGGAACCGCGCCTGGGCCAACGGGGCGCGCCTGAGCGGTGTCCTGCAGACGCCCAACGTCATGACCGACGATTCCATCGGCCGCCTGGCAACGAGCTGGAACGCGCAGTTCAGCGGCACCGGGAACAGCGGCAAGACCGCCATCCTGGAGAACGGGCTGACCTACCAGCAGCTGAGCATGAGCAACGAGGACGCGCAGTGGCTGCAGTCCCGGCAGTTCAGCGTGGAGGAAGTCTGCCGCATCTTCCGCGTCCCGCCGGTGCTGGTGGCCGACCTGCGCCATGCCAACTTCAGCAACAGCGTGGAGATGAACCGCTGGTTCGTGACGCACACCCTGCGCCGCTGGCTGACCATGTGGGAGGAAGGCTGCGAGCGCGCGCTACTGGGACCGATCGCACGCACCCGGTACTTCATCGAGCACAACACCGAGGGACTGCTGCGCGGCGACCCCAAGGGCCGGGCCGACTTCTACAAGGAAGGCATCGGCGATGGCTGGCTGCTGCGGTCCGAGGTGCGACGCCTGGAGAACCTGCCGACCATCGAGGGCATCGACCATGACGGCCAGCAGGAAGCGGCCTAGCAGGCCGAGCGGACGGGACGCAGACCCGAGGCGAACGATTCCGCTCAACAGTCACCGCTGGCAGCGTCTGCGCGCTGCCGTGCTGGCACGGGAACCGCTGTGCAGGGACTGCAAGCACGTGGCCACCGACGTGGACCACGACGACGGCAACCCCGGCAACAACCGGCCCGAGAACCTGGTCCCGAGGTGTCACAGCTGCCACTCGACCAAGACCATGCGCGAGCAGCACGGCAGCCCCTACGGCTGCGACGTGAACGGATGGCCGACCGATCCGCGCAGCCATTGGAACGAAAAATCGCTGGAGGGTGACGCCGCTAGACCGCCGCCCGGACCTTTCCTTCAACGCAATGGCCGAGGTTGAGATGCGCCAGACCCGATCCGATTCCGCCGAGGTCGCCATCCAGGCCGCGCAGAACGCCGCCCAAGGCCCGCTGAAGCCGCCTGCCCACGTCCGGCTCCCGGCGAAGGCGCGCCCCTTCTGGGCCGCCCTGGTGCGCAACAGGCCGCGTCACAAGTGGAACGAGACTGACCTGGCCACGGCCGCGATGCTGGCGCGCGCGCAGCACGACGTGGAGCGCCTGCAGCGGGAGATCGACCAGGAGGGCGACGTGGTCGCCGGCAAGCTCAACCCCAAGCATGCGCTGCTGGACAAGCTGGGCCGCCGCATCGTCACCCTGAGCCGCCTGCTGCACGTCCACCCGGAAGCGACGCAGGGCCGGGCACGCGAGCAGGGGAACGCCCTGGAGGCCGAGCGAGCCGCCGAGCAAGCCCTGGAGACCGCCGGCGCCAGCAACGTGCACCACCTGATCCGGAGGGCCTGAGATGAGCCGGGCCGCTGCCGTCATCGAGTTCATCGAGACCCTGTGCCTGGTGCCCGAGGGCGCCGGCGTGGGGCAGCCGATGGTGCTGGCCGACTTCCAGCGCAAGTTCATCGCCGAGGTGTACGACAACCCCGCCGGCACCCGTAGGGCTTTCCTGACGATGGCCAGGAAGAACGGCAAGACCGGCCTGATCGCTGCCCTGCTGCTGGCGCACCTGGTCGGCCCCGAGGCGGTGCGCAACTCGCAGATCGTCTCCGGCGCCATGAGCCGGGACCAAGCGGCGCTGGTGTTCGGACTGGCGGCCAAGATGGTGCAGCTGTCGCCGGTGCTGGCGGACGTGGTCCGCATCGTGCCCAGCGGCAAGAAACTGATCGGTCTGCCGATGAACGTCGAGTTCCGGGCACTGGCTGCCGAGGGCAAGACCGCCCACGGCCTGTCCCCGGTGCTGGCGATCCTGGACGAGGTCGGTCAGGTCCGCGGCCCGCAGTCGGACTTCGTGGACGCAATCACCACCTCGCAGGGCGCACACGCTGCCCCGCTGCTGCTGGTCATCTCGACGCAGGCAGCGAACGATGCCGACCTGCTGAGCGTCTGGCTGGACGATGCGGCCAAGTCCGCCGACCCGCGCATCGTGTCCCACGTCTACACCGCCCCGGAAGGCTGCGACCTGCTGGACGAAGGCGCCTGGAAGGCCGCCAACCCGGCCCTTTGGCTGTTCCGATCGACCGACGACCTGCGCGAGCAGATGATCCAGGCCCAGCGCATGCCGAGCGCCGAAAACAGCGCGCGCAACCTGCTGCTGAATCAGCGCGTGTCCACGGATGCCCCGTTCGTTTCGCCGGACGTGTGGAAGCGCTGTGGCGCGGATCCAGTGCCTTTCGAGGGTCCGGTCTTCGGCGGCCTGGACCTGTCCGCCCGCCACGACCTGACCGCGCTGGTGCTGGTCGGCAAGGTCGCCGGCGCCTGGCAGGTGTTCCCGCACTTCTGGACGCCCTCGCAGGGGCTTGTGGAGCGTTCCAAGCGCGACCGGGCGCCCTACGACGTGTGGGCACGGCAGGGCTTCCTGCGGACCACTCCGGGCGCGTCCGTGGACTACGAGGCCGTGGCCGTGGACATCGCCGAGATCGTCGCGGGGCTGGACCTGCACGCCATCGCCTTCGACCGCTGGCGCATGGACATCCTGCAGCGCGAGCTGGACCGCCTGGGACTGTCGCTGCCGCTGGTGCCGTTCGGGCAGGGCTACCGGGACATGGCCCCTGCCCTGGACACGCTCGAGGCCGAGCTGCTGAACACCCGCATGGCCCACGGCATGCACCCGGTGCTGACCATGTGCGCCGCCAACGCGACCACGATCAAAGACCCGGCCGGCGGCAGGAAGCTGGACAAGAGCCGCGCCACGGGCCGCATAGACGGCCTGCAGGCGCTGGCCATGGCGATGGGCGCGGCACAGACCGCCGATGCACCGTCGGAAGATCCCTACAAGCACCGAGGGCTGATCCTGATATGACCTACACCGCCCAAGAGCTGAACCGGAAGATCACCTTCCAGTCCCAGCAGATGACGCAAGACCCCGTGACCGGCGCGCCGATCATCGGATGGGTCGATCACGTCTCCGTCTTCGCCAAGGTCGAGCCGTTGGTGGGCCGCGAATATCTCGCCGCCGCCGCAGTGCAGGCAGAGGACACGACCAAGTTCACGATGCGATTCCGGGACGACATCACCCCCGTCATGCGGATCGCCTTCGACGGCAAGACCTTCAACATCCAGAGCATCCAGAACATCCGGTCCGGCAACCGGGAAACCCTGATTTACGCGAGGAGCTTGGACGCATGAATCAAGAGCAGCTGATCCGCCGCATCGAAGACAAGATCGGCGACATGATCGACCAGAACATGAAGAACGGCCTGGGCGCCGCGGAGTGGCGCGACATCTTCGATACCGTCTTCGCCGGCATGTTCGGCGACGGCACCGAAGGCAGCGAATAGCGCGCGGAGGTCAGACGGTATCGGGCCGCGCGTGCTCCTGTACCCGACCGTCGCGGATCAGCCGGGAGTGCCGTTCACCAAAACCCCGGCAGCAGGGGCGGGGCGTTCTCCGCGTCGCGGACGCCGTGTTCCACCGGCGCTTTCTGCGCCCCGTGACCCTGCCCTATCCCAAGGTCATCGTCACGACCTTCTTACCCTTGTTCGACTCGGCGATGATCAGATCCGCCCACTTCGCTGCGGTCTCGAGAACCTGCTGAGCGCGCGCTTCATCGGGATCAAACGGATGAGGCAGGGCCGCGACCAAGTGCGGAATGAGGGCGCCAATAAGGTCGGGCTTCGTCATCGTTATCTCCCTGGGCGACATGCCCGGCCCGAGGATACGCTGCGAGTCCGCAGGCGTCCGCCCGCATGTCGTCCACTTGGGGGCATCCATGGGGGCATCCACCAATCCGAACCCGCGCAATTCTGCGCAAATCAGCCCCTTACACCCCCTGTTCCGGAGTCCCTGGCCCACCACTACCGAAGCCCGCAAGTCTCACGACTTGCGGGCTTCTTCATTTCTCGGAATCGGTTTTTCGAACTCACGCTCTTGTCCTGCGCCGCTGCGCGCGTGCCTCTACCCTCTGGAGCGAAGCCC
>JAFLDH010000140.1 GCA_017302505.1 Burkholderiales bacterium | reverse complement strand
GTCCTCGACGGCCTGGGCGCGCAGCCCCACCACCGAAGCGCTGGCGCGCTGCAGCGCACGCGACTGCGCCTCGATGGCCGAGGGCCCTTCGGCCGCGAGCGCGGGTGCGCTGGCCACCAGGGCCAGGCAGCTGAGCAGGCGTAGCGGCAGAGATGTCAGTGCGGTGGGCATGGCGCACCTCCAGCGGCAGGGCGTTGCGACCATCATAGGTCGCCTGCCGATTCGGCGTGCGCCGCAGGCTTCAGCGCTGCCGGCGGCTGCCGAAAGGCGCCTGGCCGCGCCAGAAGCGGATCATCAGGAAGCCGCCCAGCATGCCACCCAGGTGGGCGAAGTGGGCCACGCCGCTGCGGCCCGACAGGCCGAACAGCAGCTCGATCACGCCGAAGACGATGACGAAGGTGCGCGCCTTCATCGGAATTGGAGGGAACAGCGGCATGATCGTGCGGTTGGGAAACAGCATGCCGAAGGCCAGCAGCAGGCCAAACAACGCACCCGAGGCGCCCACCGTCGGCACATTGGAACCCGTCATCCAGGTGATCAGCAGCTGCGTCAGCGCCGCGGCCAGCAGGCTGGCCAGCAGGAACTGCGCATAGCGGGTGCGGCCCCACAGCCGCTCCAGCTCGGAGCCGAACATCCACAGCCCCAGCATGTTGAAGAACAGGTGCAGCATGCTGCCGTGCAGGAAGCCGTAGCTGACCAGTTGCCAGGGCCAGAACAGGCCCGACTGCAGCGGCCACAGCGCGAACAGGATGTCCAGCCGGATGAACTGCTCGACGCAGAACACCGCCGTGCAGATCAGCATCAGGGCCTGGGTCAGCGGGGGGATCGGCGGCATGGCGTCGTCGGCGGTCGGAGGGGTCGGACGCCGGCGTTGCCGCGGGCGATTCGGGGCGTGGCGCTGCACTGGTGCCCGGGGCCGGACTCGAACCGGCACGCCTTGCGGCGGGGGATTTTGAGTCCCCTGCGTCTACCGATTTCGCCACCCGGGCTGTAGGGCTGCGACCTTCAGGCTCGCGAGGGCGGCGATTATGGCATGCGACCTTCACGCGGCAGGCGCTGCGCTGCCACAATAGTGCGCTTTGCGTGACGTTCGAACATGGCCGCCAAGAAACCGCCGCACTACAAGACCCTGCAGCAGACCATCGGGGCCACGCCGCTGGTGCGGCTGCAGCGCCTGCCGGGCGCCGAGCAGGCGCAGCGCGGCAATGTCATCCTCGGCAAGCTCGAGGGCAACAACCCCGCTGGCTCGGTGAAGGACCGGCCGGCGCTGAGCATGATCCAGCGCGCTGCCGAACGCGGCGACATCAAGCCAGGCGACACCTTGATCGAGGCCACCTCGGGCAACACCGGCATCGCACTGGCCATGGCCGCGGCGATGCTGGGCTACAAGATGATCCTGGTGATGCCGGAGGATCTGTCGATCGAGCGTGCGCAGACCATGAAGGCCTACGGCGCCGAGCTGGTGCTGACGCCGCGCTCCGGCGGCATGGAATACGCCCGCGACCTGGCCGACCAGATGGTGGCCGACGGCAAGGGCCGCGTGCTGGACCAGTTCGCCAACCCCGACAACCCGCGCATCCACTACGAGACCACCGGCCCGGAGATCTGGGCCGACACGGCCGGGCAGGTGACGCACTTCGTCAGCGCAATGGGCACCACCGGCACCATCACAGGCGTGTCGCGCTACCTGAAGGAAATGAACCCGGCGGTGCGCATCGTCGGCGCGCAGCCGAGCGAGGGTTCGCGCATCCCCGGCATCCGCAAGTGGCCCGAGGCCTACCTGCCGAAGATCTACGACCCGAAGCATGTCGACGAGATCGTGCTGGTCAGCCAGGCCGATGCCGAGGACATGGCCCGCCGGCTGGCGCGCGAGGAAGGCCT
Source organism: Burkholderiales bacterium (assembly GCA_017302505.1). Lineage (GTDB taxonomy): Bacteria > Pseudomonadota > Gammaproteobacteria > Burkholderiales > Burkholderiaceae_C > Rubrivivax. The sequence continues at coordinate 8,875 of JAFLDH010000140.1, read as the reverse complement.
GTTCGCCGGCATCTCGGCCGCCGGTGCCTGCTGGGTGGCGCTGCAGATCGCGCGCACGGTAGAGAACGCCACCATCGTGTTCATCGTCTGCGACCGCGGCGACCGTTATCTCTCGACCGGCGTGTTCCCAGCATGAACTACCGTTTCTGCCCGCAATGCGCCACGCCGCTGGAATGGCTGCCGGCCATGGAGGACGGCGGCGCCAAGGAGCGGCTGCGCTGCACCGGTTGCGGCTGGACGCACTGGAACAACCCGACGCCGGTGCTGGCTGCAGTCATCGAATGCGCCGACCGCGACGGCCAGCTGTTGCTGGCCCGCAATGCCGCCTGGAAGGGCAACATGTTCGCGCTGATCACCGGCTTCATGGAGGCCGGCGAGAGCCCGCAGGAAGGCATCGCGCGCGAGGTCGCCGAAGAGACCGCGCTGCAGGTCGATGCGCTGAACCTGATCGGCGTCTATGACTTCCAGCGCATGAACCAGGTGATCATCGCCTACCACGCGCTGGCCCGCGGTGAGGTGCGGCTGTCGCTCGAACTGGCCGAGTACCGGCTGTTCGCGCCGCCGCAGGTGCGTTGCTGGCGTGCAGGCACCGGCTATGCGCTGGCCGACTGGCTGCGCAGCCGAGGCCACGAGCCGCAGTTCATGGACCTGCCCGGCCGCGGCTGAACCCCCGAACGAGGACGACGATGGAAGTGCAGAAGGAAATCGACACCCGCGGGCTGAACTGCCCGCTGCCGATCCTGAAGGCGAAGAAGGCGCTTGCCGAGATGGCCAGCGGCCAGGTGCTGAAGGTGGTGGCCACCGACCCGGGATCGGTGCGCGACTTCCAGGCCTTTGCGCGTCAGACCGGCAACGAACTGCTGGAGCAGAGCAACGCGAACAACGAGTTCGCGCACTACCTGCGCCGGCGCTAGATCGACAGCCCCTTCAGGAAGCTGCGGAAACCCGGGCCCAGTTGCGGGTGCGCCAGCGCCAGCTCGACGTTGGCCTCCAGGAAGCCTTCCTTGCTGCCGCAGTCGTAGCGCTTGCCTTCGTAACGGTAGGCGAACACCTTCTCGCGGCGCAGCAGCGCGGCGATGCCGTCGGTCAGCTGGATCTCACCGCCCACGCCGCGCGGCTGCGAGGCAATTTCGCGGAACACGCCCGGTGTCAGGATGTAACGGCCGGCCACCCCCAGACGTGAGGGGGCATCTTCCGGTGCCGGCTTCTCGACCATCTTGCTGACGTCGACCAGCCGCTCGTTGATCTGCGAGCCGGCCACGATGCCGTAGCGGCGGGTGTGCTCGGCCGGCACCTCCTGCACCGCCAGGATCGAGGCCTGCCATTCCTCGAACTGCTCGACCATCTGCTGCAGCACCGGCGGCTTGCCGACCATCAGGTCGTCGGCCAGCAGCACCGCGAAAGGGTTGTTGCCGACCAGCCGCTGGCCGCACAGCACCGCGTGGCCCAGGCCAAGCGCCTGCGCCTGGCGCACGTAGATGCACTCCATGTCGTCGGGCTTGACGCTGCGCACCACCTCCAGGAGATCGCGCTTGCCCGCCTGTTCGAGGGCTACCTCCAGCTCGAAGGTCATGTCAAAGTGATCCTCGATCGGCCGCTTGTGGCGGCCGGTGACGAAGATCATCTCGCGCACGCCGGCGGCATAGGCTTCCTCGACGGCGTACTGGATCAGCGGCTTGTCCACCACCGGCAGCATTTCCTTGGGCTGCGCCTTGGTGGCGGGTAGGAAGCGGGTCCCCAGGCCGGCCACGGGAAAGATGGCCTTCTTGACCGACATCGGCATCTCTACAATCCCCTCGAATTCCTCGGTTCATTGTGGCACGCAGTGCCCGCAGGACCATCCCGGCGCCGAGGCACAAGTCACATGGACGTCCTGATCGTCGAGCCGCTCGAACCCGAGGTCCTGCAGTGGATCGACGCGCGCCATCCGGTGCGATATGCGCCGCAGCTCGACCGCGATCCGCGCGCCCTGCGCCAGGCGCTGTTCAATGTGCGCGCGCTGATCGCGCCGCCCTCGGTGGCGCTGGATGCGCAGGCGCTGCATTTCGCGCCGGTGCTGCGTGCGGTGGGCCGGCTGAGCGCGGGCGCCGAAAACCTGGATGCCGAGGCCTTCGCCCGCGCCGGCGTGGAGATCGTGCGCCCCGGCACGGCCAGCGCCGCGGCCGAGGCCGAGTTCGCCATCGGCGCGATGCTGCAGCTGCTGCGCCGGGTGCCGGTGCGCAGCAACGACGGCATGCTGGTGGGCCGCGAACTGTCCGGCGCGACGGTGGGCCTGGTGGGCCTGCCGGCGGCAGCGCGGCCGTTGGCCGAGCTGCTGGGCGCCTTCGGCGCGCAGGTACAGGGCTACGACCCGGCGATCCACCTGTCCGACGGGCTGTGGGAGCGCTGGAAGATCACGCCACGCGGCCTGCGCGAGGTGGTCGAGAGCAGCGACGTGCTGTGCGTGCTGCTGAACTACTTCAGCCGCTACAAGGGCCTGCTGGGCGAGCGCTTCCTGCCGTACTGCAAGGCCGACCAGGTGCTGGTCAGCCTGGGCCACAGCAGCTTGTTCGACGAGGCGGCGCTGGCCGAGGCGCTGGAATCCGGCCGCATGGCGGCGGCCTGGTTCGACAGCATGGAGCCCAGCATGCTCGACTTCGGCCGGCCGCTGCGCGCGGTGCGCAACCTGCAGGTCACGCCGCGGGTGTCGGGCACGACGCGCGAATCCCGCATCCGCAGCGCCTGGGCGGTGGTGCGGCGCATCGACGAGATTCTCAGCGAGGCCGGCCCGCGGCCCGAGTTCAGGCCGACGACCGAAGACGATGCGCTTGATCTCGAAGCCGATCCAGCGTCCGCTGAAAATCCTCGAGCCGCTGCTTCTCCTGACTGACCACCGCCGCTGGCGCACGCTCGACGAAGCTGGCATTGCCCAGCTTGGCGCTGGCCTTGGCGATCTCGCCTTCCAGCCGCGCCATTTCCTTGGCCAGGCGCGCGCTTTCGGCTTCCACGTCCACCTGCACATGCAGCGCCAGCCGCGCCGCGCCCTGCACCGCCACAGGGGTGGCGCGCGTGGCCTGGTCGAAGTCGGCGTCGGACAACTGCTGCACCTCGGCCAGGCGGCCCAATGCCTTCAGCACGGGCGCGGCCGAGGCGATGAACTCGGCCTCGCCGGCCACCCACAGCGGCACGCGCTCGGCCGGTGACAGGTTCATTTCGGAACGCAGCTGCCGGCAGGCGCCGGCCACCGCCTTCAGCTTGGCCATCCAGGCGTCGGCCGTGGCATCCACCCGCGACAGCTCGGCCTGCGGATAGGGCGCGGTGACGATGCCCTCGGTCGCACCCGCTGCCTTGCGGCCGGCCAGCGGGGCCACCTGTTCCCACAGCTCGGCGGTGATGAAGGGGGCGATCGGGTGCAGCAGTCGCAGCACGGTCTCCAGCACGCGCAGCAGCGTGCGCCGCGCGGCGCGCTGCTGCTGCGGCGTGCCGGTGGCCAGCTGCACCTTGGCGATCTCCAGGTACCAGTCGCAGTACTCGTCCCAGACGAAGGCATAGATCGCGTTGGCCACGTTGTCCAGCCGGTACTCGGCGAAGCCGCGCGACACCTCGGCCTCCACCCGCTGCAGCTCGCTGACGATCCAGCGGTCGGCCGGCGAGAAGTGCATGTAGCCCTCGGGCCCGCAGTCGTTGCTGCAGGGCCGGATGCCGCGCTCGTGCTCGTCCAGCCCCTGCACCTGCATCAGCACGAAGCGCGTCGCGTTCCAGAGCTTGTTGCAGAAGTTGCGGTAGCCCTCGCAGCGCTTGGTGTCGAAGTTGATGCTGCGCCCCAGGCTCGCATAGCTGGCCATCGTGAAGCGCAGCGCGTCGGCACCGTAGGCCGGCATGCCCTCCGGGAACTCTTTCTTCACCCGTGCCGCCACCTTCGGCGCGGTCTCGGGCTTGCGCAGGCCGGTGGTGGATTTCTTCACCAGCGTCTCGAGGTCCACGCCCTGGATCAGGTCCACCGGGTCGATGACGTTGCCCTCGCTCTTGCTCATCTTCTTGCCTTCGCTGTCGCGCACCATGCCGTGGATGTACACGGTGCGGAACGGCACGCGGCCGGTGAAGTGGGTCGTCATCATGATCATGCGGGCGACCCAGAAGAAGATGATCTCGTAGCCGGTGACCAGCACCGACGACGGCAGGAAGAGCTTCAGCTCGTCGGTCTGCTCCGGCCAACCCAGCGTCGAGAAGGGCACCAGCGCCGAGCTGTACCAGGTGTCCAGCACGTCGGGGTCGCGGGTCAGCGCGCCGCGGTAGCCAGCGGCCTCGGCCTTGGCCTTCGCCTCGGCCTCGTCGCGGGCAACGAAGATCTCGCCGCCGCTGCCGTACCAGGCCGGGATCTGATGGCCCCACCACAGCTGGCGGCTGACGCACCAGTCCTGGATGTTCTTCATCCACTGGTCGTAGGTGGCCACCCAGTTCTCGGGCACGAACTTGACCTCGCCCGAGGCCACCGCGTCGATCGCCTTCTGCGCGATGCTCCTGCCGTCGGGCCCCGGCTTGCTGACGGCCACGAACCACTGGTCGGTGAGCATCGGCTCGATCACTTGGCCGGTGCGCGCGCAGCGCGGCACCATCAGCTTGTGCTTCTTCACCTCGACCAGCAGGCCCTGCGCCTCCAGGTCGGCCACCACCTTCTTGCGCGCGACGAAGCGGTCCAGCCCCTGGTAGGCCGCTGGCGCATGGGCATTGACGCGCGCCTCCAGGTCCAGCACGCACAGGCTGGGCAGGCCATGGCGCTGGCCTACCGCATGGTCGTTGACGTCGTGCGCCGGCGTCACCTTGACCACGCCGGTGCCGAATTCGCGGTCCACGTACTCGTCGGCGATCACAGGGATCAGCCGCTCGGCCAGCGGCAGCCGCACCTGCTTTCCTATCAGCGCGGCGTAGCGTTCGTCGTCGGGGTGCACCATCACGGCGGTGTCGCCGAGCATCGTCTCGGGCCGCGTGGTGGCCACCACCAGCGAGCCGCTGCCATCGGCCAAGGGATAGCGGATGTGCCAGAGGAAGCCGTCTTCCTCCTCGCTTTCCACCTCCAGGTCGGACACCGCGGACTTCAGCACCGGATCCCAGCTGACCATGCGCGTGCCGCGGTAGATCAGCCCCTGCTCGTACAGTTGCACGAAGGTCTCGGTGACGATGCGCGACAGCCCTTCGTCCATCGTGAAGTACTCGTGCGCCCAGTCGACGCTGGCGCCGACGCGGCGCATCTGCTGCGTGATGGTCGAGCCCGAATAGGCCTTCCAGTTCCATACGCGCTGCACGAAGGCCTCGCGGCCCAGCTGCTGGCGCGTGGTGCCTTCCTGCTCCAGCTGGCGCTCGACGACGATCTGCGTGGCAATGCCGGCATGGTCGGTGCCCGGCACCCACAGCGTGTTGAAGCCGCGCATCCGGTGGTAGCGCGTCAGCGCGTCCATGATCGTCTGGTTGAACGCATGGCCCATGTGCAGCGTGCCGGTCACGTTGGGCGGCGGCAGCTGGATGCTGAACGAGGGCTTCGCCGCGTCCAGCGTCGGCGCATAGGCACCGCTGGCTTCCCACAGCGGCGCCCAGCGGGCCTCGATGGCGGCGGGTTCGAAGGACTTGGCGAGTTCGCTCATCGGCGGTGTCACATCAGCAGGTGTTCGCCGGCATTGTCGCCGCCGAGGATCACGTAGTTGACCTTGCGGATGTCGAACAGCTGCGTGCCGCCGCCGTAGCTGATGGAGCTCTGCACGTCCTCGCGCATCTCGCGCAGCGTGTCGGCCAGCTTGCCCTTGATCGGCTCGAGGATGCGCTTGCCCTCGACATGCTTGTACTCGCCCTTGTTGAAGTCGCTGGCGCTGCCGTAGTACTCCTTGAACAGCTTGCCGTCGACCTCGACCGTGCGGCCGGGCGATTCCTCGTGGCCCGCGAACAGCGAGCCGATCATCACCATGCTGGCGCCGAAGCGGATGCTCTTGGCAATGTCGCCGTGGTCGCGGATGCCGCCGTCGGCGATGATCGGCTTGGTGGCCACGCGCGCGCACCACTTCAGCGCGCTCAGCTGCCAGCCGCCGGTGCCGAAGCCGGTCTTCAGCTTGGTGATGCACACCTTGCCCGGGCCCACGCCCACCTTGGTGGCGTCGGCACCCCAGTTCTCCAGGTCGATCACCGCCTCGGGCGTGGCCACGTTGCCGGCGATGACGAAGGCCTGCGGCAGCTTGGCCTTGATGTAGTCGATCATGCGGTGCACGCTGTCCGCATGGCCGTGGGCGATGTCGATGGTGATGTAGTCGGCGCCCACGCCGTCGGCCGCCAGGCGGTCGATCATGTCGCGGTCGGCCTCCTTGACGCCCGAGCTGATCGACACGTACAGGCCCTTGCGCCGCATCTGCAGCGCGTAGTCGACGTTGTCGATGTCGAAGCGGTGCATCACGTAGAAGTAGTCGTTGGCCGCCAGGAACTCGGTGATCGGCTCGTCGACCACGGTCTTCATGTTGGCCGGCACCACCGGCAGCTTGAAGCGGCGAGGGCCGAACTGCACCGACGGGTCGCACTCGCTGCGGCTTTGCACGCGGCACTTGCGCGGCAACAGCAGGATGTTGTCGTAGTCGAAGATTTCCATGGACGCGGCTCCAGCAAATGAGGTTGCGAGCGCTTGACCGGGTGCCGGTCGTTCGGGGGGCGGCGCCCCAAAACAAAACCGGGCGCCTGAATTTGGGCCCGGTGTCTCATTCTACGCGGCTCCTAGAATCCCGCGATGAACCCACAGACCCCCGAGGCGCCGGCCGGCAAGCTGCTGCAGAACCTGAACCCCGAGCAGCTGGCGGCGGTGACGCTGCCGCCCGAGCCGGCGCTGATCCTGGCCGGCGCGGGCTCGGGCAAGACGCGGGTGCTGACCACCCGCATCGCCTGGCTGCTGCACACCGGGCAGGTGTCGCCGGGCGGGGTGCTGGCCGTCACCTTCACCAACAAGGCGGCCAAGGAGATGCTGGCGCGCCTGCAGAACATGCTGCCGGTGAACGTGCGCGGCATGTGGATCGGCACCTTCCACGGCCTGTGCAACCGCTTCCTGCGCGCCCACTGGAAGCTGGCCGGCCTGCCGCAGGGCTTCCAGATCCTGGACGCGCAGGACTCGCAGAGCGCGGTCAAGCGTGTCATCAAGGCGATGAACCTGGACGAGGAGCGCTACGTCGCCAAGCCGGTCAGCTGGTTCATCGCCAATGCCAAGGAGCAGGGCCAGCGGCCGCGCGACGTGGAGGTGCGCGACGAGCACACCCGCAAGCTGGTCGAGATCTACCAGGGCTACGAGGCGCAGTGCGAGCGCGAAGGCGTGGTCGACTTCGCCGAGCTGATGCTGCGCACTTACGAGCTGCTGCGCGACAACGACCCGCTGCGCGAGCACTACCAGCGCCGCTTCCACCATGTGCTGGTGGACGAGTTCCAGGACACCAATCGGCTGCAGTACGCCTGGCTGAAGATGTTCGCGCCGCCCGGGCGCGGTGGCCAGGGCGTGTTCGCAGTGGGCGACGACGACCAGAGCATCTATGCCTTCCGCGGTGCGCAGGTCGGCAACATGGCCGATTTCGAGCGCGAGTACCGCGTGCCGCGCATCATCAAGCTGGAGCAGAACTACCGCAGCTTCGGCAACATCCTGGATGCCGCCAACGCGCTGATCGCGCACAACGCGCAGCGCCTGGGCAAGAACCTGCGCACCGAGGCCGGCCCTGGCGAGCCGGTGCGGGTCTTCGAGGCCACCAGCGACTATGCCGAGGCGCAGTGGCTGCTGGAGGAACTGCAGGCGCTGCACCGCGGCGGCCTGGCGCGCAGCGAGATCGCGCTGCTCTACCGCAGCAACGCGCAGAGCCGGGTGCTGGAAAGCGCGCTGTTCAATGCCGGCATCCCGTACCGCGTCTACGGGGGCCTGCGCTTCTTCGAACGGGCCGAGGTCAAGCATGCGCTGGCCTACCTGCGGCTGATCGAGAACCCGAACGACGACACCAGCTTACTGCGGGTCGTGAACTTCCCTACCCGCGGCATCGGCGCGCGCACCGTGGAGCAGCTGCAGGACGCTGCGCGCGCCAGCGGCCGCAGCCTGAGCCAGAGCGTCGGCGCGGTGGCCGGCAAGGGCGGCGCCAACCTGCAGGCCTTCGTCGCGCTGCTGGACGCGATGCGCGAGCAGACCCGCGGGCTGACGCTGCGCGAGATCATCGAGCACATGCTGCAGGGCAGCGGCCTGGTCGACTTCTACCGCACCGACAAGGAAGGCCAGGACCGCATCGAGAACCTGCAGGAACTGGTCAACGCGGCCGAGGCCTTCGTCACGCAGGAGGGCTTCGGCAAGGACGCGGTGGCGCTGCCGGTGGACGAGCAGGGCGCCGGACCGGCGCCGGTGCCGGATACCGAGACGGGTGAGATCATGTCGCCGCTGGCCGCGTTTCTGACCCATGCCGCGCTGGAGGCCGGCGACAACCAGGCGCAGGCCGGGCAGGACGCGATCCAGCTGATGACGGTGCATTCGGCCAAGGGGCTGGAATTCGACGCGGTGTTCATCACCGGCATCGAGGAAGGCCTGTTCCCGCACGAGAACTCGCTGGCCGATGCCGGCGGCGTGGAAGAAGAGCGCCGGCTGATGTACGTGGCCATCACGCGCGCCCGGCAGCGGCTGTACCTGAGCTTCAGCCAGACCCGGCTGCTGCACGGCCAGACGCGCTACAACGTCAAGAGCCGCTTCTTCGACGAGCTGCCCGACGCCTGCCTGAAGTGGCTGTCACCGCGCAACGCCGGCTTCGGCTCGGGCCATGCGCGCGAGTACCAGAACGCCTGGGCGCGCGGCAGCGGGCTGGGCTCGATCGTCGGTGCCGGCCGCGTCGAGCGCCCGGCCGCCGCGCCGGCC
>JAFLDH010000014.1 GCA_017302505.1 Burkholderiales bacterium | reverse complement strand
GCCGGCCCGGCTGTGGTTTGTGCCAGCACCGGCGTGCTGGCCAGGCCGGCACAGGCCAGCACGGCGCTGAGCGCCAGGGACGTGAAGCGGGCGGTCGGGTTCATGGGGCGTTCCGGAAGTGTTCAGGGGGTCTTGGTCAGCACCTGGCGCGTATCGCTCCAGGGCGGTGCCGTGCCGTCGGCATACAGCTGCAGCAGCCGGCCTTCGCCCACGCGGAATTGCGGGCCGCGCTCGCCGGGCACAGGCAGCGTGATGGTGTTGCCGGCCGGGTTCCACTGGACCTGACCGCGGCTCACCGTCGGCGTGGCCTGCCGGTCGATGTACTGGCGGCTGAGCTCGAATCGGCCATCGGCTTGCAGCACCACGCGGGTGCGGATGCCGGGGCAGTCGGCGCAGGGCAGCACGCCCTGGTAGGTGCCGGCCCAGTCCAGCGCATTGCGGCTGTTGTGCGCCGGATCGGGGTTGCGGGCCGTGGCGCTGCCGGTCGGTGTCTGGCAGCCCGACAGCGCCAGCAAGGCGACGAGCAGCGGCAGCAGGATCTTGTCAAGCATTGGCGTGTCTTTCGCTTCGATGTGCCGCGACGGGCGGCGCGATTCTATGCAGCGCGATCGGGCACACTGCAGGCCCCGCAAGACCGCTGCACCCGAACCCATGGACCGACTGCGCGCCGTCGTGTACGGCACCGTGCTGATGCTGATCATCGGCTGGGTGCTGTACATCGGCCAGTCGATCTTCATCCCGGCGGTGTTCGGCGCGGTGGTGGTCTACGTGATCGTCGGCCTGGCCCACGCGCTGGGCCGCGTGCCGCAGATCGGGCCGCGGCTGCCGCTGCAGCTGCGCTACCTGTTCTCGGTGGTGGTCATCGGCCTGGTGTTCTTCCTGCTGGCCTACCTGATCATGGCCAACAAGGAGCGTGCGCTGGCGCTGGCGCCGCAGTACCAGCAGTCGCTGCTGGCGGTGATCCAGCAGCTGGCCGTGCAGTTCGGCTTCGAGACCGAGCCGACCTGGGCCACGCTGCGGCAGGAGCTGATGGCGCAGATCAACCTGCAGCGGCTGGCCGGGTCGATGCTGGCGTCGGTGGGTTCGGTGCTGGTGACCTTCGTGGTCGTCTTTCTCTATGCCACCTTCCTGCTGGTGGAGCGGCGCGGCTTCGAGGCGAAGCTGGCCAACCTGTCCGACGATCCGCGTCGCGTGGCCCGCATCCGCGAGGTCATCGGTGCCATCAACCGCCGCATCGGCTCGTACCTGGCGCTGAAGACGCTGCTGAGCCTGCTGCTGGGGGTGGTCAGCTACGGCGTGATGGCGCTGTACGGGCTGGAGTTCGCGGCGCTGTGGGCGGTGCTCACCGCTTTCCTGAACTTCGTGCCCTACGTGGGCTCGGTGCTGGGCGTGGTCTTTCCGGTGCTGATGGCGGTGGTGCAGTTCCAGGAGCTGGGTCCGATCCTGACGCTGCTGCTGGCGCTGACGGCGGTGCAGTTCCTGATCGGCAACTTCCTCGATCCCTACGTGATGGGCAATTCGCTGAACCTGAGCCCTTTCGCCATCCTGATCAGCCTGGCGGTGTGGTCGGAGCTGTGGGGCATCCCGGGGGCCTTCCTGGCGGTGCCGATCACCGCCATCCTGACCATCGTGTTCTCCGAGTTCCCGGGCACCCGGCCGGTGGCGGTGCTGCTGTCGCAGAACGGCAGGGTCTGAATGCGAGGGGCCCTGCGCGCGCTCGGCGCGCTGTTCCGCGACGCGGCGCTGCAATGGGTGCGTGACTATGCGCAGAGCATGGGCGCGGCGCTGGCCTTCTACACCATCTTCTCGATCGCGCCGCTGCTGCTGATCGTCATTGCCATCGCCGGCTTCTTCTTCGGCGAGGAGGCAGCGCGCGGCGAGATCTACCTGCAGCTTCAAGGCATGCTCGGCACGCACGGTGCGCTGGCCGTGCAGGACTTGCTGGAGAGCGCCGGCCGCCGCGCGGCCAGCCTTCCAGCAGCGCTGCTGGGCGTGGCGGTGCTGTTCGTCGGCGCGACCTCGGTCTTCGCCGAACTGCAGGATGCGCTGGACCGCATCTGGCGGGTGCCGCCGCGCCAGCGCAGTTTCGGGCTGTGGGGCCTGCTGCGCGCCCGGCTGCTGTCCTTCGGCATGATCCTGGGCATCGGCTTCCTGCTGGTGGTCTCGCTGGCGCTGAGTGCGGGGCTGCGCGCGCTGAGCCGCTGGTGGGATCCGGCGTCGCAGAGCTTCGCCACCTTCAGCGGCCTGACCGAACTGGGCCTGAGCTTCATCATGGTGGCCGCGGTGTTCGCGCTGATCTACAAGACCATGCCGCATGCGCGGGTGGCCTGGCGCGACGTGGCCCTGGGTGCAGCGGTGACGGCCACGCTGTTCCTGCTGGGCAAGGGGCTGATCGGCCTGTACATCGGCGGCAGCGGCATCACCACGCTGTTCGGCGCAGCGGCCTCGCTGATCGTGGTGCTGCTGTGGGTGTATTACTCGGCGCAGATCTTCCTGTTCGGCGCCGAGCTGATCTGGGTCTACACCCACCGCCACGGCTCGCGCCGCCCGGCCGCAGGCGGCACGATCAGTTGAAGTTGAGTGGCGTGATGCGGCTGCCGTTCAGGCTGAGGCTGCCCATCAGGCCGCTGTTGGTCAGCACGAAGCCGACCACCGGTTGCTGCGCCGTGCGACCGGTGACGCGCGCGTCGGCACCCACCGTCAGCATCGTCACCCCGGCATCGGCACCCACGGTCCAGCCGTTGCTGCCCTTGAAGCGCTTCAGCGCATCGTCGGTCATGAACAGGATGAACACCGCCTGCGACTGCGCGCCGGCCAGCAGGCCGACCGAGCCTTCGGTCATGCGGTGGTAGCTGACGGTCTTGCCGGCCTCGCGCAGCACGCCCTGGCCCGAAGCCCCGCCGATGATGAAGCCGGCCGAGATGAAGTTGGGAAAGATCAGCACGCCACGGGCCTGCTTGACCAGGTCTTCGGAATCGCGGGCCTCCTTGTAGAGCCGGGTCAGCGCGTTGTCGGCCTGCGCGTTCAATGCCTGCCGCTGCGCTGCCGCATCGCCCGAAGCACCGCCCGTGGTGGTGCAACCGGTGCCCAGCAGGGCCAGTGCCGTCAGCGACAGGCCGCCGGCCAGCAGCTTTCTCTTGTTCATGGTGCGTTCCTCTCTGGGTGGGGGAAAAGGCATCGGTGCCCGGGGCGTGACTCTAGACAGGCGCGCCGCCGACGGCGAAGAAAACGGGTGATAGCCCGATCACTTTTTGGGCGCTCAGCCCAATGCCTTGGCCTTGAGCTTGTCGAACTCGGCCTGGGAGATCGTGCCCTGGTCCAGCAGGGCCTTGGCCTCGGCGATCTGCTGCGCCGGCGACACGCCGGCCACGTGCTTGATGTAGGCGTCGGTGTCTTCCTTGGCCTTCTGCACGCTGGCCTGCTGGCGCTGGGCCATGCCCTTGCCGCGGGCGACGATGTAGATGATGGCCGTCAGCACCGGCAGGAAGATCAGGCCGAGCACCCACAACACCTTCGAGCCGCCGCCCAGTTCATGGTCGCGGAACAGGTCCACGACGATCTGGAACATGATGATCAGGTAGGCCACGAAGAAGAAGGTCGACACCATCAACCAGATGGCGTCCCAGAAGTTGCTCATGAATCGGCTCCGAAAGCGGCTGTTGAAGTGGGGCCCGCTGCAAGCGCAGGGCAGGCCGGAGGGGCGCGATTGTCGCCGCAGCCGCGGCGCCGTCAACCGGCGGCGTGCCTCAGGAGGCGGCCAACGGCCTGGCGACCCCTTGTCGCGCCGGCGCGGCCGATGTAGGCGGCGCCTTCACCAGCGCCTGGATATGGCCGATGAAGCGCCGGGCCAGCGGGCTGAGTTCGTGCGAGTTCAGGCTCACCGCGGCGACCGCCGTGCTCGTCACCGGCAGTTCGAAGGGCAGCCGCACGACGAACTCCTTGCCCGGCGCGAAGCTGACCTGCGAACGCATGCCGAAGCTCAGCATGCCGGCGTGCAGCACCATCGAGAACTGCAGCTGGATCGACATGGCTTCCACCGCGTGCCGGGGCATCGGCATGTGCATGCGGTCCAGCGAGCGCTGCACATGCTCGAAGAAGAAGCAGTCGGCCGGCGGCAGCACCCAGCGGTGTTCCAGCAGTTCGGGCCATTGCAGGTTGTCGCGCGAAGCCAGGGGATGGTTCTGCGCCGCCACCACGCACAGCCGCTCGTCGAACAGGCGGTCCACGCGCAGGTCCTCGCCGGGGTCTACCAGGGCCAGGCGCAGGATGGCCAGCTCGATGTCGCGCTTGCGCAGCCGGTCCAGCATCTCGGTCTCGCGCTCCTCGACCAGCGACACCAGCACGCCCGGGTGCTCGTCGAGCAGGCGGTTCAGTGCCACCGGCACGAAATGCACCGCAGGCAGCGGCAGCACGCCCACGCGCAGCGAGCCGACCGCGCCGCTGTCCAGCAGCGCCAGGTCTTGCGCGGCGCGGCGCAATTCGTCGAACACCGCCTGCGCGCGCGGCGCGAAGCTGCGGCCATGCACGGTGGGCTCCACGCCGTTGGCCACCCGGTCGAAGAGCTTGACGCCCAGGGTCTCCTCCAGTCCGGCGATGGCTTTGGTGACGGCCGGCTGGGTCAGGTGCAGCACGGCCGCGGCCTTGCGGAAGCTGCGGTGCTCGATCACGGCCGCAAACACGCGCAGCTCACCCATCTTCAAGTGGCGCGGCAGGCGGTGGATCAGGTCGGTCGATGGCATCGGGAGAGGGCCGCAGCGGCTGGGAACTGGCGCAAGGCCAATACTGCAGTTTATCGCTGCATGAATTCTTGGTATGGGCCAAAGGCCCTCAAGTCACGAGTCCGCTGATAGATTCCGTCGAACCTAGAACAGGGGGTGAGACAGCTGCAGCACTTGGGTTAAGTTGCCCGGGCGGCCGCATCGTTCCCTGCCACGCCGCTTGGCCCGAGGACGATCCCCGACGTGACCACCGCTCCCCTTATGCTGCTTCGCCCTCGCCCTGGCCTCAGCCTGGCGGGTTGGCGGCTGGGCGCGATGCTGCTCCTGCCCTGCCTAGCCTGGGCAACGGCCGATCTGCCGAAGGCGCGCCAGTTGCTGGCCGAGGGGCGCTACGCGCAGGCCTACGAGCTGTTGCAGCCGCAGCAGACAGCGGGCCGCGACGACGCCGATTTCCAGCTGCTTCTGGGTGAGGCGGCGCTGCGCACCGCCCGGGCGCAGGAGGCCCAGGCCGCCTTCGAGCGCGCGCTGGCGCTGCGCCCAGATTCGATGGACGCGCACCTGGGCCTGGGCCGGGCCTATCTGGCAAAGGGCGACTACGCCCGCGCCAAGATCGAGTTCGAGACGGTGCTGCGCTTCGACGACTTGCCGCCCGACCTGGAATCGCAGGCCGAGATCTATGCCGAGGCAGCGCGCGCCTATGCCGAAGGGCGTCGACTGCTGGCCACCGGCTATGCGATAGCCGGCTATGGCAACTATCGCACCGGCGCCACCGGCGGCGGGCCGATGAACGAGCGCTTCGCTGCGGCCCGCGTGGGCGGCAGCCTGAACTACGAGCTGGCCGACAACTACGGGCTCGACGGCAGCCTGGACTACCGCTTCCGCGACTACGAAGGCGACCGGCGCAACGATTCCGACCTGCGCTGGAACGGCGCGGTCAGCCGCACCGTGGGCGAGGGCAACTGGGCTGCCGGCCTGCGCGGCCGCGTCAGCTACCGCGGCAACGGCACCTACCGCAACGACTTCGGCGTCTACGGCAACTACCGGCTGCGCCTGGATGCCGACAACCAGGTGGCCGCGGGGCTGGAGCTGCGGCAGCGCCGCTATCCCAGCAACAGCAGCCTGCGCGAGCGCACCCGCAACATCGTCGAGCTGACCGGCAGCTGGACGCGCTCGCTGCTCGACGGCAAGGCCAGCTTCACGATGGCCGGCCAGGCCGGCCGCGAGTTCAACACCCAGCGCGCCGATGGCGATGCCAACTTCTTCGGCCTGTCGCCGTCGTTCAATTTCAGCATCACCGACAACCTGGGCGGCTTCGTCTTCGGCTGGTGGCAGAACGACCGCTACAACGTCGAGCGCCTGGGTGCACCGGGCGACCAGCTAGTAGGCATCGGCACGCGCAACGACAACCTCTACGAGGTGGGCGGCGGGCTGACCTGGCAGTTCCTGCCGACCTGGTCGCTGAACCCCGAGATCCTTTACGTGCGCGACCAGAGCAACGTGCTGGCGGCCAACTACAGCAGCACCGAGATCTGGATCACGCTGCGCAAAGATTTCTGACCCGGAGACACCATGGCCAACGAACAGAAGATGACACGGATGGCGCTGACCGCGATGGTGGTCGGCGGCATGGTCGGCGCGGGCATCTTCTCGCTGCCCCGTACCTTCGCGAATGCCACCGGGCCACTGGGCGCGGTGATCGCCTGGGTGATCGCCGGCACCGGCATGTACATGTTGGCGCGCGTGTTCCAGGCGCTGGCCGAGCGGCGGCCCGACATCGATGCGGGCGTGTACGCCTACGCCCGCGAAGGCTTTGGCGACTACCCGGGCTTCATCTCGGCCTTCGGCTACTGGATCGGCAGCTGCATCGGCAACGTGTCGTACTGGGTGCTGATCAAGAGCACGCTGGGCGCCTTCTTCCCGGTGTTCGGCGACGGCAACACCGCGGTGGCCATCGGCGTGGCTTCGCTGGGCATCTGGATGTTCCATTTCCTGATCCTGCGCGGCGTGCAGCAGGCGGCGGCCATCAACAAGATCGTCACCATCGCCAAGGTCATCCCGATCCTCGTGTTCATCGTGATCCTGATCTTCGCGTTCAAGATGGACCTGTTCCGCTTCAACTTCTATGGCGGCGACCTGACCAACGGCTTGTTCGAGCAGGTGAAGGCCACCATGCTGGTGACGGTGTTCGTGTTCATCGGCATCGAGGGCGCCAGCGTCTACTCGCGTTTTGCCAAGGAGCGCAGCGACGTCGGCAAGGCCACGATCCTGGGCTTCATCATCGTCACCACGCTGATGGTGCTGGTGACGCTGCTGCCCTATGCCGTGCTGCAGCGTGCCGACATCGCCGGCATGCGCCAGCCGTCGATGGCCGCGGTGCTGGAGTCCGTGGTCGGGCCGTGGGGCTCGCTGTTCGTCAGCGTCGGGTTGCTGGTGTCGGTGCTGGGCGCCTACCTGGCCTGGGCGCTGATCTGCGCCGAGGTGATGTTTGCCGCCGGCAAGTCCAAGGACATGCCCAAGGCCTTCTCGCGGGTGAACAAGAACAACGTGCCCGTGGTGGCCATGTGGTGGACCAGCATCATCATCCAGCTGATCGTCATCTCCACCTACTGGTCGAACGACGCCTTTGCGCTGATGCTCAACCTGACCAGCGCCACCACGCTGATTCCGTACCTGTTCGTGGCGCTGTACGGCCTGATGCTGGCGCAGCGCGGCCAGACCTACGAGGTGCGCCCCGAGGAGCGGCAGCGCGACCTGATCCTGTCGGTGCTGGCCGTGGGCTACACGCTGTTCATGATCTACGCCGGCGGGCTGAAGTTCATCCTGCTCTCGGCGATCCTGTTCGCACCGGGTACGGTGCTGTACTACATTGCCCGGCGCGAGCAGGGCTTGCCGGTCTTCAACAAGGCCAGCGACTGGATCACCTTCATCGTCATCGTCGCCGCGGCCGTCTACGGCGTGTACGGGCTGGCGACTGGCGCCATCTCCATCTGACCCCCACCACGAACCAGGAGCACATCATGGCCACTGCAAAGACCAAGGCGAAGTCGAAGCCCGCGAAGAAGGAAGAAGTCAAGTTCGGCGTGCACTCTGAAGTCGGCCAGCTGCGCAAGGTGATGGTCTGCGCGCCGGGCCGCGCCCATGCGCGGCTGACACCCAGCAACTGCGACCAGCTGCTGTTCGACGACGTGCTGTGGGTGGAGAACGCCAAGCGCGACCACTTCGACTTCATGATGAAGATGCGCGACCGCGGCATCGAGGTCGTCGAGATGCACAACCTGCTGGCCGAGACGGTGGCCGTGCCGGAGGGCAAGAAGTGGATCCTCGACAACCAGGTGGTGCCCAACCAGGTGGGCCTGGGCTTCATCGACGAGCTGCGCAGCTACCTGGAAGGCCTGAGCGACCGTGACCTGGCCGAGACGCTGATCGGCGGCTTGTCCACCAACGACTTCCCCGAGAAGGTGGGCGGCAACGCGCTGAAGGTGGTCAAGCAGGCCGCCGGCGCCACCGAGTACCTGCTGCCGCCGCTGCCGAACACGCTGTACACCCGCGACACCACCTGCTGGATCTACGGCGGCGTGACGCTGAACCCGCTGTACTGGCCGGCGCGGCACGAGGAGACCATCCTCACCACGGCCATCTACAAGTTCCACCCCGACTTCGCCGGCAAGGTCAACGTCTGGTGGGGCGACCCCACGCAGGACCACGGCCTGGCCACGCTGGAGGGCGGCGACGTGATGCCCATCGGCAAGGGCAATGTGCTCATCGGCATGAGCGAGCGCACCTCGCGCCAAGCCATCAGCCAGCTGGCGGCCACGTTGTTCAAGAAGGGCGCGGCCGAGCGCGTGATTGTCGCAGCGATGCCGAAGATCCGTGCGGCAATGCACCTGGACACGGTGTTCACCTTCGCCGACCGCGACTGCGTGCTGCTGGCGCCCGATTTCCTGGCCAAGACCACCACCTTCTCGTACCGGCCGAGCAACCACCCCAGCGGTGTGGAATTCGTGGCCGAGAAGAAGCCCTTCGTCGACGTCGTGGCGCAGGCGCTGGGCTTCAAGAAGCTGCGCGTGGTCGAGGCCGGCGGCAGCGACTACCAGCGTGAGCGTACCCAGTGGGACAGCGGCGCGAACCTGGTGTGCGCCTCGCCGGGCGTGGTCTATGCGTACGACCGCAACACCTACACCAACACGCTGCTGCGCAAGGCGGGCATCGAGGTCATCACCATCGTCGGCGCCGAACTCGGCCGTGGCCGCGGCGGCGGCCACTGCATGACCTGCCCGATCATCCGCGACCCGGTTGACTTCTAAGCATCGCCTGCATCGTTTAGAACCAGGAGCATGTCGGCCAGCGATATCGAAGCCGAGGCGAAACCGCCGCGCAGCCAGTCCCGCTTTCCCGGGGCGGTGGCCACCCTGGCCATCGTCACGGTGCTGGTCTGGCTGGCGGCGCTGTTCATTCCGGCCGGCCGCTACCTGACCGACCTGGACGGCTCGCCGATCCCCGGCACCTACGAGCGCGTGCCCTCGCCGCTGGACGCCAGCCAGATGCTGCAGCAGCTGGTGCTGGCGCCGATCAACGGCATCTACGGGCTGCGCAACCCGGACACCGAGGTGGTGGACACCGAGACGCTGGGCCGCATGTTCGGCCAGATCGGCGTCATCGTCTTCATCATGGCCATCGGCGCCTTCATCTCGGTCAGCTTCGCCACCCGCGCGCTGGAGGTGGCGGTGGCCGCGCTGGCGCACCGGCTGCGTGACCAGGGCTGGCTGCTGATCGCCGCGGTGATGCTGCTGTTTTCGCTGCTCGGCTCGACCATGGGCTTCTCGGTGGAGACGCTGGGCTTCTACGCGCTGTTCATCCCGCTGATGGCCGCGCTGGGCTATGACCGCATGGTCACCGCCTCGATGATCATCCTGGGTGCGCTCAGCGGCGTGATGGGCGCGACGGTGAACCCCTTCTCCATTGGCGTGGCCGCCGGCGAGGCCGGCGTGTCCATCGGCGAGGGCATCGGCCTGCGGGCGCTGCTGTGGGTGCTGCTGACGGCCCTGTCCATCGCCTGGGTGCTGCGCTATGCGGCGCGCGTGCGGCGCGATCCGGCCAGCTCGCTGTCCGGCTTCGGTGATGACGAGGGCAGCGCCACGGCCGCGCCTGCGCAGGCCGAGGTGCTGACGGGCACGCAGAAGGCCGTGCTGGTGATCACTGCGCTGGCCTTCGGGTTGATGATCTTCTCGGTCATACCCTGGTCCAGCGTGATCGAGCCGCGGCCGGCGCTGGCCGACTACTACGCCACCCACGAGGTGGCCGGCGCGCGGCCCTACTGGTTCGAGCTGAACTGGTGGTTCCCGCAGCTGGCGATGCTGTTCGTGCTGGCCTCGGTGCTGGTGGGCATCGTCGCGCGCATGGGCGAGAAGCAGACGGTGAAGCTGATCGCCGCCGGTGCGTCGGACATGATGGGTCCGGCCATGGTGGTGCTGCTGGCCGGCGGCGTGTCGGCCATCATGACCAACACGCAGACGCTGGACACCATCCTGTACTCGATGGAGCAGCTGGTCAGTGGTGCCTCGGCGGCCTTCTTCACCACGCTGACGGTGCTGGTCAACATCCCGCTGGCGGTGCTGGTGCCCTCCAGCTCGGGCCATGGCGCGCTGGCCATGCCGCTGCTGGCGCCTCTGGCCGACTTTGCCGGCGTCAGCCGCGCCACCACCATCACGGCCTGGATCATGGGCCACGGGCTGGCGCTGATGTTCTCGCCCACCAGCGTGGTGCTCGTCGGCGGCCTGGCCATTGCCAAGGTCGGCTACGATCAATTTCTGCGTTTCGTCTGGCCGTTGTTGCTGGCCTTGTTGGTGGTGTCGGTGGCCGTCATTGGCGCGTCGGCCACGCTGTCCTGAGCTGGGGCCTGCCCCGCACCGCTATCGGCCCGCGGCCGGTGTCGCCCCCTAGGAGCTGTTCCGTGTTCAATCCCATCGCCTTCCCCATGCCCCATCCGAGGCGCGCGCGAGCGCTGGCCTGGTGTGCACTGCCCTTGATCGCGCTGCTGGCGGGCTGCGCGCGCGAGGTGGAAGCGCCGCCGCCGGAGATCCGCCCGGTGCGCACCATCACGGTGGCGCCGCGTGCCGCCGACAACACGGTGGCGCTGACCGGCACCGTGCAGGCGCAGAACGAGATCAACCTGTCCTTCCGCATCGACGGCCGGCTGGTGGAGCGGCTGGTCGAGGTGGGCGACAACGTGCGGCCGGGCCAGCTGATCGCCCGGCTCGACCCGCAGAACGAAGAAAGCTCGCTGCAATCGGTGCGTGCGCAACTGGCCGGCGCCAACGCGCAGCTGGTGGAGGCGCGCAGCAACTACGAGCGCATGCGCGACCTGGTGGCCGAGGACGCGGTGTCGCGCGCCCAGTACGAGCAGGCCAAGGCGCTGCTGCAGTCGGCCGAGGCGCAGATCCTGTCGCTGCAGGGGCAGGTGTCGCTGGCGCAGAACCGGCTGAGCTACACCCGGCTGGTGTCCGAGGTGGCGGGCGTGGTCACGGCCCGCGGCCCCGAGCCGGGCGAGGTGGTGGGTGCCGGGCGCATGGTGGTGCAGGTGGCGCGCGAAGGCGCGCGCGATGCGGTCTTCGACGTGCCGGCGCAGATCAAGGACAGCGCGCCGCTCGACCCGCAGATCGTCGTCTCGCCGGGCCGGCCCGCCGGCAGTGCACGCGACCTCAACGTGGCACTGGCCATGGATCCGCAGGTCACGGCCCTCGGCCGGGTGCGCGAGGTTTCGCCGCGTGCCGACCCGGTGACCGGCACCTTCGCCGTGCGCGTGCGCCTGATCGACCCGCCGCCGGCGATGCGCCTGGGCAGCACCGTCACCGGGCGCATGAAGCTGGACGGCCCGCCGGCCATCGAAGTGCCGGCCACCGCGCTGGTGCGGGCCGATGGCAAGACGGCCGTGTGGGTGGTGGACAAGGCCAGCGGCACGGTGTCGCTACGCACCATCGAGCTGGGCAACGCCGACGCCAACAGCGTGCAGGTGGCCGCGGGGCTGAAGGCGGGTGACGTGGTGGTGACGGCGGGCGTGCAGGCGCTGAGGCCTGGGCAGAAGGTGCGTCTGCTGGAGGCCCGCTCGTGATCGGTCCGAACCTGTCGGCATGGGCGCTGAAGAAGCGCTCGCTGGTCATCTTCCTGATGATCATCGGCGTGGTGGCCGGCGTGATGTCGTTCCTGAAGCTGGGCCGCGGCGAGGACCCGCCGATCACCGTGCGCACCATGATCGTGGCCGCCGGCTGGCCCGGCGCCACGGTGGACGAGATGCTGAAGCAGGTGACCGAGCGGCTGGAGCGCACGCTGCAGGAAACCGACTACCTGGACCGCATCCGCAGCTACACCATCGCCGGACAGACGACGATCTTCGTCGACCTGGAGCAATCGGCGCCGCCGGACAAGATTCCCGACGTCTGGTATCAGGTGCGCAAGAACATCGGTGACATGCGCCACACGCTGCCGCAGGGGGTGCTGGGGCCGTTCCTCAACGACAGCTTCGGCGACACCTTCGGCATCATCTACGCCTTCACCGCCGAGGGTTTCAACTTCCGCGAACTGCGCGACTACGTGGAGGCCGCGCGCTCGCGCCTGCTGCAGGTGCCCGACGTCTCGAAGATCGAGGTGCTGGGCGCGCAGGACGAGCAGATCTTCATCGAGTTCTCCACAGAGCGGCTGGCCGGCCTGCGGCTGAACCTGAACCAGATAGTCGCCACGCTGCAGGCGCAGAACGCCATCCGCCCGGCCGGCACGATGCAGGGCGATCAGGAGCGGGTGTTCCTGCGGGTCTCCGGCGCCTTCGATTCCGAGCGCGACATCGAGGCGGTGAACATCGTCTCCGGTGACCGCATCTTCCGCCTGGGCGACATTGCCAAGGTGCGCCGCGGCTTCACCGATCCGCCGCAGCCGATGTTCCGCGTCAACGGCAAGCCGGCCATTGGCCTGGCCATCGCCATGCGCGATGCCGGCGACATCCTGGCGCTGGGCGACAACGTGCGCAAGGAGATGGCCGACATCGTCGGCAACCTGCCGGTGGGCATCGAGGCCACGCTGGTGGCCGACCAGGCGGTGACGGTGGACCTGGCGATCAGCGACTTCATGACCTCGCTGTGGCAGGCCATCGTCATCATCCTGGTGTGCAGCTTCGTCAGCCTGGGCGTGCGGCCCGGCGCGGTGGTGGCCTTGGCGATTCCGCTGACGATGGCGATCGTGTTCGCGATCATGGACGTGGCCAACATCGACCTGCACCGCATCTCGCTGGGCGCGCTGATCATCGCGCTGGGGATGCTGGTCGACGACGCGATGACCACGGTGGATGCGATGCTGCGCCGGCTGGGGGCTGGCGACACCGCGGACGAAGCGGCGACCTTTGCCTACCGCACGCTGGCGGCGCCGATGCTGGTGGGCACGCTGGTGACGATCGCCGCCTTCGTGCCGATCGGCTTCGCCAAGAGTTCGGCCGGCGAATACACCTTCTCGATCTTCTCGGTGGTCGCGATCTCGCTGGTGGTCAGCTGGCTGGTGGCGGTGGTCTTCGGACCGCTGCTCGGCAAGGCGTTGCTCAAGCCACCGAAGAAGCAGGAGACCGAGCCCAAGCCGGGCAAGATGGTGCTGCTGTACAGCAGCTTCCTGCAGGCCGCGATCCGCATGAAATGGGTGACCATCGGTGTCACCATCGCCGCCTTCGTTGCCGCGCTGGTGCTGCTGGGCAGCGTGTCGCGGCAGTTCTTTCCTTCCAGCGACCGGCCCGAGCTGACGGTGGACCTGACGCTGCGCCAGAACGCGTCGATCTTCGCGACGGAGCAGGAGGTCAAGCGGCTGGAGACGATGCTCAAGGCCGACCCCGATGTCGACCACTTCAGCAGCTACGTCGGCCGTGGGGCGATCCGCTTCATCCTGACGCTGGATGTGCAGTTGGCCAACCCCTTCTTCGGCCAGTTCGTCATCGTCGCCAAGGACCTGGACGCGCGCGAACGCCTGCACGACAAGCTGGAGAAGGTGCTGGCCGAAGACTTCCCCGGCGTGGTCTCGCGCGTCTCGCCGCTCGAACTGGGGCCGCCGGTGGGCTGGCCGCTGCAGTACCGCATCTCCGGCCCGGACAAGGACGAGGTGCGGCGGCTGGCGCTCGAGTTCGCGAACGTGGTCGGCAGCGACACGCGCGCGCGGCACGTGCACTTCGACTGGATGGAGCCGGCGCGCCAGTTGCGCATCAAGATCAACCAGGACCAGGCGCGCCAGCTGGGCGTCAGTTCGGCCGCGCTGGCCAGCGTGCTGAACGCGGCCATCTCGGGCACCGTGGTGACGCAGGTGCGCGACGACATCTATCTGGTCAACGCGGTGGTGCGTGCCACCGACAGCGAGCGCGCGTCCTTTGCCACCCTGTCTTCGCTGCAGGTGCCCACGCCCAGCGGGCGCATGGTGCCGCTGAAGCAGTTCGCCACCATCGTCGAGGACCAGGAGTTCCCGCTGGTCTGGCGCCGCGACCGGGTGCCGACGTTGACGGTGCGCGCCGACGTCAACCGCGGCGTGCTGCCCGACACCGTGGTGCAGGCGCTGGCGCCGAAGGTCGCCGAGTTCAGCGCCACGCTGCCCAAAGCCTACAAGATCGAGACGGGCGGACTGTACGAGGAGAGCCAGACCTCGCAGGGCTCGGTGTTCGCGGTGGTGCCGCTGATGATCGTGCTGATGCTGCTGGCGACGATGGTCATGCTGGTCAGCTTCCGCCGCATGCTGATGGTGGTGGCGATCCTGCCGCTGGGGCTGATCGGCGTGGTGCTGTCGCTGCTGGTCTTCAACCGTCCGCTGGGCTTCGTCGCCATCCTGGGCATCCTGGCGCTGATCGGCATGATCGCCAAGAACACGTTGATCCTGATCGTCTCGATCGAGGAGGATCGCGCCAGCGGCCTCGCGGTGCGCGACGCCGTGGTGACCTGCGCCACCAACAGGTTGCGCCCGATGATGCTGACTGCGGTGTCCACCGTACTGGGCCTGCTGCCGATCGCACCCACGGTGTTCTGGGGGCCGATGGCCTTTGCCATCATGGGCGGTCTGCTGGTGGCCACCGTGCTGACGCTGGTGTTCCTGCCGGCGCTGTACATCGCGGTGCTCGGCAATGAAGACCCGCCGTCGCCGCCGCCCGCACCCGCCGGCGCTACACGCTGAGTCCGACGATGCCCGCACCGGCCGACGCAGCGCGCGCGGAACTCGAGCTCCATGTGGGCGAGATGCGCCAGATCTTCGATTCGATGGACCCGGCGCCGTTCCGCGAGCGCGACCTCGACCCGAAGGCCAGCGACTACATCGTCGGCTGGGCCGAGGAGACGCCCAAGGGTCAGCCGCTGGCGCTGCGCGTGCATCTCGGCCGACAGCAGCCGTCGGGCGACGACGAGGCGCTGCTGGGCGACGCGGTGCGCGAGTACTTCAAGGGTCGCGCCGTGGCCAAACGCCGCGAACTGTCGCAACTGTTCCGCACTGGCCGCATCAGCCTGCTGATCGGCATGGCCTTCCTGGCGGTGGCGATCCTGCTGGCCGAAGCGCTGTCTTCGCTGATCAGTCAGGAAGGCTGGGCCTGGCTGGTCAAGGAGAGTCTGATCATCGGCGGCTGGGTGGCGCTGTGGCGTCCGCTGGAGATCTTTCTCTACGACTGGTGGCCGCTGCGCGCCCGGGCACGCCTGTACGAACGGCTGGGCGCGATGACGGTGCGCGTTGACGGTGCGGGGCTGGCGTCGTGAGTACCCACGGACGAGCCTGGGTGACGCGTGCGCTGCTCTTCGCGGCGCTGTGGATCGTGGTCGACCAGAGCGCCAAGCCGGGCAACCTGCTGTTTGGCGCGCTGGCCGCTGCCGCCGCCACCTGGGCCAGCCTGAAGCTGCTGCCGCCGGCCCGCGGCCGCGTCGGCCTGGGCGCCTTGCTGATGCGCCTGCCGCGCTTTCTGTGGCAATCGCTGGTGGCGGGCCTGGATGTCGCGCGCCGGGCCTTCGCGCCGCGGCTGGACCTGCAGCCGGGCTTCGTCGAGCACCGTACCCAGCCGGCGCGCGGCACGCCGCGCAGTGCCTTCGAGCTGATCGCCAGCCTGATGCCGGGCTCCGTGCCCAGCGATGACGGGCCGCAGCACATCGAGTTCCACGCGCTGGATACGCGCCAGCCGGTGGCCGAGCAACTGGCCGCCGAAGAGCGTGCCTACGCGCCGGCCCTGCAACAGGAGCGGCGCGATGGCTGACTTCCTGCTTTCGGTCGCGGCCTTCATCGTGCTGATGGTGGCTGTGGGCCTGGTGCGCGTGGCCCGCGGCCCTGGGCGGGCCGATCGCATGATGGCGGCGCAGCTGCTGGGCTCCGGCGCCGTCGGCGCCTTGCTGCTGTTCGGTGCGGCCTCTGGCGACGCGGCGGTGTTCGACGTGGCGCTGACGCTGGCGCTGCTGAGCGCCTTTGCCTCGATCGCGTTCGTGAAGTTCGCGCTGCGCCAGGACCATCCGCCGCAGGACGATGAGGGGGCGAAGTGAGATTGCTGCTCGACGCCTTCAGCATGGCCGCCATCGTCGCCGGCGCCTTCTTCTACCTGGCCGGCACGGTGGGGCTGCTGCGCTTCCCCGACGCCTACACCCGGCTGCACGCGCTGACCAAGGCCGACAACCTGGGCCTGGTGCTGCTGGTGATCGGCCTGCTGCCGCAGGTGGACAGCGTGCTGATGGGCCTGAAGCTGCTGCTGGTGTGGCTGCTGGTGATGCTGTCCAGTGCCGCGGTGGCGCAGCTGATCGCCCGCTCGGTGCGGCGCGGGGAGGGCCCGCGATGACCACGCTGGTCAGCGTCGTCGTGGTGCTGCTGTTGCTGTGGCTGGCGCTGTGGACCGTGGTGGCGCGCGATGCCTTTCTGGCCGTGGCCGGCTTCGTGGTCTACGGCCTGCTGCTGTCCCTGGTGTGGGTGCGGCTGGCTGGCATCGACGTGGCGCTGACCGAAGCGGCCATCGGCGGCGGGCTGACCGGTGCATTGCTGCTGGGCGCGGTGGGCCGGCTGCGCGGCACGGAAGCCGGCACCGATGCCGAAAGCGCCGCTGCGGGCACGCGCGCCGTCGCCGCCTTGCTGGCCGTGGGCGTCACGGCCGCGCTGGCTTGGGGCGTGCTGATGCTGCCCGATCCGGCGCCGACCTTGGCGCCGCAGGTGGTGCCGGTGCTGCCGGCCACGGGGGTGGCCAACCCGATCACCGGTGTGCTGCTGGCCTTCCGCGCGCTGGACACCCTGCTCGAAGCCATCGTGCTGGTCATCGCGCTGATCGGCGTGTGGTCCTTCGCGCCCGACCGCGCCTGGGGCTGCCGGCCGGGCGCGCGCTACCAGGCCGACCCCGACGGCATCCTGGCCTACCTGGCGCGGCTGCTGCCGCCGATCGGCATCGTCATCGGCCTGTACCTGTTCTGGGCCGGCGCCGACCATCCGGGCGGCAAGTTCCAGGCGGCCACCATCCTGGCGGCGATGTGGATGCTGGTGCAGATGGCCGGCCTGGCCGACACCCCGCGCATCGACCACCGCGGGCTGCGCGCCGGCATCGTCATCGGGCCCTTGGCCTTCGTCGCGGTCGGCGTGCTCGGGCTGCGGTCGGCCGGCGCCTTCCTGGCCTATCCGGAGGGCTGGGCCAAGCCGCTGATCGTGGTCATCGAGGTGGCGCTGCTGCCCACGCTGACGCTGGTGCTGGCGCTGCTGATGAACGGGCCGCCGAGCCGGGGAGGGGTGCGGTGAGCGTGGAGACCTTGTTCGCGCTGACGGCCTGCGCGCTGGTCGGCATCGGCCTGTACGGCCTGATCGCGCAGCCGCACCCGCTGCGCAAGCTCATCGCCTTCAACGTGATGGGCTCGGGCGTGTTCGTGCTGTTCGGCGCGCTGGCCAAGCGCGGCGCCGCGGCCGGCCTGGTGGCCGACCCGGTGCCGCAGGCGCTGCTGATCACCGCCATCGTCGTGGCCTTCGCCGCCACTGCGGTGACGGTGGCCTTGCTGCTGCGGCTGATCGAGACCACCGGTTCGGCCTCGCTGGGCAACGAGGACTGAGCCGGTGGCCGAACTGTGGACCTCGACCGACGGTGGCGCGCTGGTGGCCGCTGCGGTGCTGCTGCCCTTCGTCGGCATGCTGCTCGGGCTGCTGCTCGGCGGGCGCTGGGTGCAGCGCGTGGCCTTTGTGCTGATGCCGCTGGGCCTGGGGCTGGCGGCGGCCATTGCGGCGTCCTGGCTCGAGGCCTCCGGCCCGCTGGTCTATCTGCTGGGGGGCTGGTCGCCGCCGCTGGGCATCGCACTGCGCGCCGATGGCCTGAGCGTAGCCATGCTGCTGGCGGTGGCTGGCGTGGTCTGCGGCATCGGCCTGTTCGCGCGCGCCGACTTCGGCCTGGGCCCCGGGGAACCGGAATCGCGCAGCGCCTTCACCTACTGGCTGCTGTTGCTGGCCGTGTGGGGCGCGCTGAACCTGGTGTTCGTCAGTGGCGACCTGTTCACGCTGTACGTGGCGCTGGAACTGCTCACCTTTGCCGGCGTGCCGCTGGTCTGCCTGGCCGGCAGCGGCGAGACGCTGCGCGCTGCGCTGCGCTACATGCTGTTTGCGCTGTGCGGCTCGGTGCTGTACCTGCTGGGCGCGGTGCTGCTGTATGGCGGCTACGGCACGCTGGACATGCCGATGCTGGCCGAGGTGCTGCAGGCCGAGCCGATCGCCATTGCCGCACTGGCGCTGATGACCGCGGGGCTGCTGGCCAAGACCGCGCTGTTCCCGCTGCACATCTGGCTGCCGCCGGCCCACGGCGGCGCGCCGGCTGCGGCCAGCGCGGTGCTGTCGGCGCTGGTCATCAAGGGTTCGTGGTTCCTGGTGCTGCGGCTTTGGCTGGACGTGATGCCCGGCGTGGCCAGCGCCCAGGCCGCCCAGTTGCTGGCCGGTCTGGGCGCCGCGGCCATCGTCGTCGGCAGCGTGGTGGCCTTGCGCCAGCAGCGGCTGAAGTTGCTGGTGGCCTATTCCACCGTGGCGCAGATCGGCTACCTGTTCCTGCTGTTTCCGATGGCCTTCGACGCCGCCGGCGCCATGGTCTGGCGCGAGGTGGCGGCCACGGCCGGCGTGCTGCAGGCCATCGCGCATGCCACGGCCAAGGCCGGCATGTTCATGGCCGCCGGGCTCATCTACGCCCGCCTGGGCCACGACCGCATCGACGAGCTGGCCGGCGCGGCGCGCGCGCTGCCGGTGGCGGTCGCGGCCTTCCTGATCGGCGGCTTGGCGCTGATGGGCGTGCTGCCCAGCGGCGCCTACCTGGCCAAGAAGCTGCTGCTGGCATCGGCCGATGTGTCCGGCCAATGGTGGTGGAGCTGGGTGCTGCAAGGCGGCGCCGCATTCACCGCCGGCTACGTGGTGCTGGTTGCGCTGCGCGTCTTCGCCCGCCCCGGCGCACCGCTGGCCGATCTGCGGCCGGTGTCGAAGCTCTCGCAGTGGGCCGCACTGGGGCTGGCCTTGGCTTCGCTGGGGCTGTCGCTGGCGGCCGTGGAAGGCCCCCTGCCTGCCGACTTGCTGGCCAAGGCCTTTTCGCTGGAAGAGCTGGGCACGATGGCGCTGCTGTTCGCCGTGGGCGCTTTGCTGGCTGCCGCGCTGGCACGCCGGCCGCTGCTCGGCGGTGGGGACCCCGTGCGCCCGGGTTTTGCCGGGCTGGGTGGGCTCTTCGAATCTGGCGACCGATGGGTGCGCCAATGGTCGGCCGCGATGCTGTCGCTGCTGCTGGTGGCCGGTGCCTGCGGCTGGCTGCTGACGCGGCCCTGAAGAAGCTTGGAAGGACATCGCATGAAGATCCGCCTCCTCGCCGCCTGCATCGCCGCCGCGCTGGCGGGCTGCACCGTCGGCCCGAACTACGTGCGGCCCACGGTGGACACGCCCGCCGCCTGGCGCATCGACTACCCCAAGGCCGCCGACGTGGCCAACCTGAAGTGGTGGGAGCAGTTCGGCGACCCGGTGCTGAACCAGCTGGTCGAGACCGCGCTGCGCGACAACCGCGACCTGCGCGTGGCCGCGGCGCGGGTGGACCAGTTCATCGGCGCACTGACCACCACCGGTTCGCAGCTGTATCCGCAGATCGGCTATGGCGCCGATGCCTCGCGCGCCCGTGCCAGCACCGAGGGCTTTCCGCCGGTGCCGCCGACGCTGAGCCCGTACTTCTCGCTGTACAACGTGTCGCTGGGCGCCGCCTGGCAGACCGACCTGTTCGGCCGCGTGCGCCGCCAGACCGAAGCCGCGCAGGCCCAGGTCTATGCCAGCGAGCAGGGCCAGCGCGGCGTGGTGCTGACGCTGGTGGCCGGCGTGGCCACCAGCTACATTGTGCTGCGCTCGCTGGACCGGCAGCTGGAGATCGCGCAGGCCACCGCCCGCAACTTCGAGGGCACGCTGCGCATCTTCGAGCTGCGCTACAAGGCCGGCATGATCTCGATGACCGAGTTGTCGCAGATCCGCTCGCAGACGCAGCAGGCGCGCGCCGCGATCCCGCAGTTCCAGCAGGCCATCGCCACGCAGGAGAACCTGCTGTCGATCCTGCTGGGCGCCAGCCCTGGGCCAATCCCGCGCGGTAAGACCATCGACCAGCTGGCCGCACCGGCTATTCCCGGCGATCTGCCGGCCACGCTGCTGCAGCGCCGGCCGGACATCCTGGGCGCCGAGCAGAACCTGATCGCCGCCAACGCCAACATCGGCGCGGCGCGCGCGCTGTACTACCCGAACCTGTCGCTGCAGGCAGCGCTGGCCACCACGGCGACGGCCACCGGCGCGCTGTTCAGCGGCCCGGCCGCGGCGGGGCTGCTGGGCGCCAGCCTGGCGGGGCCGATCTTCACCTTCGGCGGCATCGAAGGCCAGGTGGCCAGTGCCGAGGCCGGGCAGCGTGCGGCGCTGGCGGTGTACCAGCAGACCATCCTGAACGCGCTGCGCGAGACCAACGACGCGCTGAGCGGCTCGCAGAAGCGTGCCGAGGAGTTCCAGGTGCAACGCGAGCGCGTGGTGGCGCTGCGTGACTTCGCGCGCCTGTCGAAGAAGCGCTTCGACAAGGGCGTGTCGGGTTATCTGGAGGTGCTGGTGGCCGAGAACGAGCTTTTCGCCGCCGAGCTGGTGTCGGTCAATCTGCAGGCCAGCAGCTATGCGCAAATCGTCAGCGTCTACCAGGCGATGGGTGGCGGCTGGGTGGACGTGGCCGCCGGCATGGCGCCCAAGCCGCAGGGAACGTTAACCGTGCAGACGCCGCCCCTGAGCCTCGGTCCGTGGCCGATATCGGAGACCCGATGAGCTACGCGTAAACGGGGGCGTACGATCGGTTGCGCTCGGCAACTGCACGTTCGGGCACGCAGGCTGGAACCGCAACGGTCCAGGCCAGCTTGTCGTAGCTGGGCGCGATCCCGCATACACGGGGTTGACAGGATTCGGCGTGGGGCAAGACCATTAACTTGCTTTGAGCAGCCAACCACCAGAGAGGAGAAGTTGATGCCCCGCTTGATTCGTATGCTGGCTACCGCGGGTGCCGCCGCGGCGCTAGCGGCAGCCGCTTCGGCCACGCATGCCGCCGTCCCGATCCTGTCATTCGACTTCTATGGCGATTGCCTGGACTGCACGGTGAACTCCCCTCCCGGCGCGCCCATCGCGACCCTGATGTTGTCGGGTACCTATGTGCCAGGCACCGACATCAGCGACAGCGACTTCGTTTCGTTCAGCTATGTCGGATCGAATCTGGTGGCGCCGTACAAGGTCCTGCCTTTTGATTCCAATCCTGACCGCGATTTGAACGAGTTCGGACTCGGTTCGATCATGGGCAGGATGGACTCCACCCCCGGGCCGAAGAACATCCTGATTCAGTTTGACGATGGTCTTCGCTTCGAAAGCATGAGTTCGGGTAGCTGGTACACCTGCGCGCCATCGCCACAGGGCGCCTACTACAGTGGTACTTGCGACTATTTGTTCAACAGTGACTTCGGGCGCCAGGGGAGTTGGAACCAGCCTGTCCCCGAGCCCGCCACCTATGGATTGATGGCGCTTGGGCTGGCCGTTCTGGGCGTTGCTTCGCGCCGCCGCCGAATCAGCGCTGCCATCGGCTGAGGGGCGCTCAGCCCCCCGCCGGCCCTCTTCTGGGTACGGTTCGATACGCAGATTGGGCCGGTTCAACACACGGTTCGAGTTCAGGCCACGATGTAACGACTTCCAAACCACCGGCACTGGCCCTGCTCTGCGGTCTGCAAGAGCGGGGCCGCACTTGGCGAGGGTTTGGCGTCACCATTGACCCTGGTCGTCTGCCAAGCCGGTGGTTGGGGGCTATGGTTGTCGACCACGACTTCGACAACTGGGCGCGACGAAGTAGCAGCGCATCAGGGCTGCGGCTGCTGCCCCGGCGGCTGCGTGAACCACGGTTGGGGTGCGCCGGCCATGCGCAGTCCCAGGTCGTACAGCTGCTGCATCTGCACCGGATCGAAGACCTCTTCAGCGGCCATGTTCACGTCCCGCGGGATGGTGATCCAGTGGAAGCTGCCCTGTTCGCGCTGCGCATAGGCGTAGATGCGGAACAGGTCGCCCAGCGCGGCCGCGCGCCCCATGGCGTCGATCGAGCGTGCGGCGATCGACGACAGTGAGCGCGGCACCGCCTCGGGCGGCGGGATCAGCTGGCCGTTGTGGATGACGAAGATGTCCTCCCGGCCCTGTCCGCCCTGGCCGCCGCGCTCGCGGATGACCGAGCCGCGGAACACGCCACCGTTCAGGAACACGCGCGCGCCGATGCCGCCGTCGACATGCATCTCGTCATAGCGCGGCCCGCCGGGCTTGAGCTCGACCTCGAAGAACACCGGCGGGAAGGCCACCGGGATCGAGGCCGAGGCCAGCATCACCTTGCGGAACAGCGCCAGCGCGTCGGGCCGGCCGCTGCTGGCAATCAGGCCCATGTTCCAGACCACGAAGCGCGGCGCGTCCATGTAGGCGGTGCCGATGTACAGCCGGCGGCCGCGCTGGTGCGCCTCGGCCACGCGCTGCAGCAGCGCCTCGTCGACATGGCGTTCGATCATCGCCTGCAGCGGCCGGGTGTCGGCCAGCGCCTCGCCGGCCACCAGCTGCCACAGCAGGCCGAAGGTGGAGCCCAGCAGGAAGATGTCGCGCGAGCGGGTGGTGGTATAGAACTCGCGAAGCGCCTGGTCGTAGGGCGGCCCGATGAAGGCAAACGGCGCCATCAGCGCGCCGGTGCTGACGCCGGTGACGATCTTGAACACCGGCCGCTGGCCGGTGGCCGTCCAGCCATTGAGGAAGCCCGCGCCGAAGGCGCCGTTGGCGCCGCCGCCGGACAGCGCCAGGTGCGCATAGCGCACGTTGCCGCTGGCATCGGGCGGAAAGTCCTGCGTCGACTCTTGCGCGAAGGAGCGCACCAGGTCCTGCTCCAGCGTCGAACTGCCCAGGAAGGCCCAGCCTCGCACCTCGGGGAAGCCGGGCACCTGGCCGTCGAGGGCCTTGTCGGCGGGCAGCGCGTTGCGCGGCAGCGTGCCGCAGCCGGCCAGCAGTACCAGCAAGGCCAGCGCCGCTGCACGCAGCCCATGGCGGAGGCCGGCGTGGAAAGGAAAGGGCAAAGGTGCGCAGCGCATCGTCGGTACCGCCTGGCTGCGTACTGTAGTGGCCGCGCAGTTGCCACGCGACCGGCCACGCGACCTACCCTGTGCCAGGCAGGCTCTTGGCGTGGGCTACTCGATGTTCTGCACCTGAAGCTCGGGATCAGCTACAAGCCATTGATTTCCTTGGATCTCCACGCTGCAACGCTTCACGAACCCGCCAATCGACCCGCCACCAAGCATGTGCTCGGGTGGTACGACATGAGACGGGCACGCAATTCAGCCCCTGGCTAGATCAAGCGCTTTGATCTTACCAAGTCGAAGGCGATTGATGCTCGCTCGGGCCCTGTCTGTACGTAGCAGTTTCGCTTTGGAGAAGGCGTGCGGAAGGCCGTCTTCATCGCCGTTCTGCCAATGGGCACTGCCCTGGGCGAGCTGTTGGCGTGGGACGCCGCGATGCCAAAGGGCAGCGCCTGATACTCGCGCGACTTTCGGGTGTGGAGCCTTGCGGCGGAAAGTGGCCGGCCGGTTGGTGTACGGACGGGGGGTAGTAGCCGTGTTTCGGGTGGCAACTTCTTCCTCAGAGCACGACGTTGACACCGCTGGACTTGCAGAATGCGGCAGTGGGAGTACGCTGTGCGGCCAGGAAGTTGCACAAATGCGAAGGCTCATCTTCTTCGGCATCGTTGCCATCGGTGCGCTGGTCGGGTTCCTCTCAGCGGCCAATGACGACTGGGCGACACAAACTGTGATGGTGTCGGTCGGCGTGCTGTTCGCTGCACCGATTGCCGCGGTCCTAACGAGAAAGCCGAGGGTGAATATTGGCCTTGCAGCTTGGGACGATTCTTCGGAGGTCGGTGCACCCACTTCCCCCAAGGCCCTGGCTGCCAACTACTGGCGCGACAAGGGGCACCCGCCGTTCATGAAGCCGTCAGAGGCTGACCCTGACAAGCGCATGTTTGATCCCGAGAAGCTCGGGTAGTCACTTTTTCTTCAGCAAGTCCTGGACAGCATCCTTCGCGTTGTCGATTGACGATACTGCGTCTCTGCCAACTTGCTTGCCGGATTGCTTGAGTAGCGATCTGCGTGATTCGAGGGTTCCATCCTCGGTCTTCACGATTTCAGCCTTCTGGTCGAACCCCGCACGTCTTGCCTCGACCTCCCCGCGGACATCGGCACCTCGAGACTGAACAGATCCTCGAATGCTCGATGGCTCGATGGGGCCGGCTTGGCGCGGCTGCGGATCGCGCTTGAAGCCAGCAACTTCATCGTCACTGGCTTGATGATGCGCATCGACATCGGCTGCTGATCCGAAGGTGCCAGCTTGTCGGATGTGCTCGTCACGCAACTCCTCAAACGCGACCGGCACCCCACTGCCGTCCGAGAAGTTACGGTTCGGCTTCAAGGACTGCCGGGCGAGTTCGGCTTCCATCAAGGCGCGCGCCGCTGCGCTGTCGCCGCCGTACTGTTCCGCGTACCGGGTGAACATGGCTAAGTTGTACGGGTCCTGAGCAATATCGATCGAAATGATCTCACCACGTTCGTAGGCCGATGACATCCGCTCCGAGTAGCTGGCCCGATCAGTCAAGCTCGCTTCCGCCCTTGCTGTGCGCGCGGCGGTTGTGTTCAGCCGAGAGGCCATCTCGCGTGCCTCACGAGAGTCGGACGCAACGATGTTTGCGAAGGTGGCGTCGTGGGAGATCCGATCGCCGAACTGCTTGAACTCGCTCAATTGCTCGCTGGTCATGCTGCCGAGGACCTTCTGTTCTTGCGCTGAAAGTCCCGAGAGGTAGCTTTTGTCCGCCGTGGAGTTGAGCCGCCCGCCCGCGATCCCCGTGTTCAGGCCAACGTGGGCCGCCGCGCCGAACGCTATTGAGGCAACCTGTGATTGAGACATTCCGGTGCTGTCGGCCACACTCTTCGTGAGCTGATCCAACCGGTTCAAGGTCTGTCCCAGTTGCTCGTAACTGCTCGACGTCGCCCCGCTGCTGCTGCGTGTCGAACGCAGTTTCGACAAGCCCCGACTGAACGCTTCGGAAAGCACGGCTGATCGCTCCGTGCTGGCGGCCATGGCTTCGCTCTTTGCCGCGTCGACCTGCCGGCTGGCATCCTGAACATCCTGCTCGCTGACGCGCATCGAAACGACGCGCGACGCGTACCCCTGGTTGCGCAGCAGACTGACCGCCGTCCGCCCGGTCAGCGCGCTCGATGAAAACGTGTTGCCGCTGAGATCGTTCTGCCAGCTGCTCATGAACGCCGAGGTGCGGTTCGGTGCCAGTTGCATCTGATCCATCGCCACGTTGCCCATGTGCACGTTGCCGACCGCGGCGGCGCCTGTCGACCCGGACAGCATGCCCTGCAGGCCCGACAGGCCACCCACCAGCGCAGTCCCGAAGTTCTCCATCCGCTTGAGCGCGGCCCAGGCGATGAAGGGGATGCTGATGGCCAGGTAGCCGACCACCGCCTCGCCAGAAATAGCCCGCGAGTAGATCGTCGAAGCCGTCTGCAGCGACAGCGCCTTGGCGCCGGTCCCCAGATCAGCTGCTGTAGCCAGGTCGTAGGCGGCGTAGATCGACGCCATGTAGTTCAGCACCGCGTAGAGCGGCGGCCAGAGCTGGATCCAGATTAGGATCGCGGCGTAGCCCTTGAAGGCGATCATCGTGTCCCGCCCGCTGGTCAGCAGGAGCAGCAGCACCAGCAGCGGGAACAGGGCGTACGTGACGGCCTCGATGACGTTCCGGAACACCGGCAACGCCTGCTCCGCGACCTTGCCGTAGTTCAACCAGGTGGCGTTCTGCTGCGCGACGGCCTGGGCCCGGCCGACGGCCAGAACCATCGATGCCGGGTCGTTGACCTTCTGGCCGATGATGCTGCCGGTGTCGTTGATCGCGTTGATCACCGCGTTCTGGCGGATCAGGTCTGCTGCTGTGGCCGCTGCGTTGGCGATGTTGTTCTTCATGTAGGCCTGCTGGATCTGGCCGGCGATGGCCGCCGCAGCAGCAGCATTGGGCAGCGTCGGATTCAGCTGAAACGCCAACTTGCCTTGAATGCGCGTGATCTGTGCTGGCAGCCGGCCATTGAGGTTGGTGTACGCATTGGGGCAGGTGTCGACGTTGATCACGCCGCCCGCAGCGGTCAAGGTAGTGAACCGTGCCGGGTTGGGCGTGCCCATCAACCCCCACACGTCGTCCGATCCAGAAAACACTCCCGGATCCACGGTGCCGTCGATCAGGTCGTACATCGTGCAGCTGTGGATGTAGTTGATCAGGTCCGTGCGGAAATTCGGGTCCTGGAACACGACGCTGGCGGTGTCGCGGATCAAGCGGTTGCCGAACATCAGGCCGTTCTTCTCGTAGGTCAGCTCGCTCGGCAGACCGCCGACGCCGGGGATCACCTGGAAGGCCGTCTCGAACAGGGTTGTCAGCGTGTGGCCGATGGTGCTGGTGAGGCTGCCGAGCATGGCCACACCGAAAGGCACGTTGGCCACCACCTTGACAGCCGATCCGCCGGTCTTGTCGACGATGCCCACGGTTACGCGCGGCACGATCAGCACCGAGAACACCAGCACCACCGTGGCCAGCCACTTCCAGCCCTGCAATTTTTCCGGGGCGAAGGCGTAGGCGATCAGCGCGGCGACAAAGCCGCAGAACGCGACCGCGGCGACGGCAGCCATGTAGTCGTTTGAGGCATGGATCGCCGCGGCCGCGTTGAAGACGCCGAACAGGCTGTCGGAGTTCTGGTAGGCGTAGACCTCCCACATGGCGAGTGCGGCCGCCGTGCCGCTACCGCGACTGGAAGGCCGCCTGCTGGCCGAGCATGTCCATCACGTGCTGCGGCATGCTGGAGCGCAGTTGCCGTTCGAGCTGCTCCAGATGGCTGGACACGGCGCGGAACGAGCCGACCTTCTGGTACAGCAGGTTCTTCTCCTGCGACAGCTGCAGCAGCATCGCCTGGGCGCGCTGGCGCACGTGGTTGGCCAGTTCGCGTTGCGACTGCTGCAGCGTGTAGTCCTTGTCGAGCGCCGCCATGCCCACGCGCAGGTTGCGCTCCAGGAAGACATAGGCGTAGTCGGCGGCAATCACGTCGCGGTACTGACCGATCAGGCTGTCGGACAGCCCCGAGCCGGGGATGGTCGCGCCGATCGACAGCATCTTGTAGACCGGTTCGGTGGTCTGGTTGACGAAGCCGACCTCGGGCGAGTTGTTGGGGATGGGCGAGCGCGTGGCGATCTTGTCGGCAATCGAGCGCATCATCGTCTCGACCCGTGCCGTGAACGGGATGTGGTTGTAGGCCGTGTTCAACGTGACCACGTCGCAGTTGGCGTAGTCGTTGCACCGCAGAAGATGCTGGGTCACGTTGGTGCCGGCGCCCGCAGCCTGGCCGTAGAGCAAGTGGCTGATGGACGTGATGGTTGGAGCGATCGGCTCCGGGTCGCGTGCGGCGTCCTCGGCATAGAAGATCACCGTGCCGACCAGGCTCATGATCAGCTCGCGCTCCGGATCGTCCAGGTAAACGCCGGTGCGCTGCAGCGCCCGCCAGGTCAGGTTGCCGACGAAGGGTGCCTTGTTGCGCAGGTTGGCGTCGGCCGAGGTGCGTGCGCTGGCCAGGATGTTGCCCCGGTCCGAGGCGCAGCGGCGGCGGGCGGCGTCACGGTCGGCTTCCAGTCCCATCTCCACCGCCAGATCGGCACAGGCCTCCTGCGAACCGTAGCCCAGCGCTTCCGCCCCTGTGCTGACGATCGCCTTGGCGGTCTCGCAGGAGTTGATGCGTGCGTTGTTGATCCAGGTCTCCAGGCCCTTGGCCCACTTGGTCAACCCGCCCAGCAGCGGCGAGACCGATTCGAGCGCGAGCTGGAACGCAATGCCCGGCAGCGCGGCGGTGATGTTGCGCAGCATGTTCTTGAACTCGGCCGCCGAAATGTGCGAGAACGAGCCGCCGAACACGTCGATGCCGCCGCAGCCGGCCTTGGCGCTCGGGAACTGGATCGCCGCAAGCTGGTAGACCTTGTTGGGCGCACGCATGAACAGGTTTCCGCCGGCGTAGGTGCCGAAGGTCTGGCCGCGGAAGGCGCCGGGTGCCGTGTAGTTGCCGATCGCGCCAAGGTTGTTGAACATGTTGTTCACCTCGGCGTTCAGGTCGCCGGCGTGCATGGGGATCGGCGACAGGGCGAGGGCGACCGCTCCGATCGCCGCGGTCGCTCGGCGGGCGAGGTGCGGAATACGCATGTCCATGAAGTGAATCCTGCTGGTGTCACGGCAGCCCGGCCTGGCGGACGGGCAGGGAAGCCGCTGGCCCGTTGGGTGCCGCGGCGACGATGGCGATCCGCTCCACCAACTGCGTCTCCGACAACACGCCGAAGCCGATGGGCGTGATCGTTCCGGTGAAGGGCTGCGCAAGGTAGATCGCGGGGACCTGGGTGACCTTCAGCGTTGTGGCGATGCCGTTGTCGCGGCGAGCGTCCGGAAAGCCGGGCATCGACCCACCGTCGACGCTGATGGCCACCACCCGGATGCCGTGCCGGGCCTGGAAGGCCTCGAGCGTCGGCGCAAAGGCATGGCAATAGGGACAGTCGCCGCGGAAGAAGAAAAACAGCACGTGGTCGCGCCCCAACGCGCCGATCGACTCGCTGCGCTGCGACATCTGCAGCTGGTCGAAGACTTCCAGCGCCTTGCTGTTGACGGGTCGGCCCTGCAGGCTCGGGTCCAGCTCGGGTGTGGCCCAGGCGATACGCTGGGCCATGTCTGCGAAGGTGGAGGCGCGCGCCACGACCTTGGCCTCGAGTTCCATGTAGCGTCGGACATTCGCTTCGGTCGGCCGCATGATGGCGATGTGGCGCTTCTCCTCCAGCGACTTCTGCAGCCGCTCGAACTCCGCGATTTCGGGTGGCTTGGCGACGCTGGCCGCCGGAGTTGCGGGAGCGATCCTGGCCACGGGCGCGGGTTGATACGTGGACTCCGGCTCGGGCTCTTCGTAGAAATGCCAGCCGCGCCATGTGTCCGACCAGTAGCGCGGCGTCACGCCCTGTGCCTGGGCCGCGAAGCTCGCGAGCGCGGCCAGCATCAGCACGGTCAAGGCCTGAAGGCGTCTCATCCGTTCACCCCTACGACCGCGATCTGGGCGGCTGCCCGTCGCGGCAGTAGTCGACCCCGAAATCGATGGTCTGGCGTCGCGGTGCCGGCACGCCGGGCAACTGCACGCCGTCCTGCCAGAAGCGCACGTTCAGGCGGCTGCACCCGGCCTGGGCATACCTGCGCTCGGTGCTCACGTCGATGTAGATCGGTGTCGTGCCCTTGAAGCGCTGCGTGATGGCGTCGGCGATGTCGCCAACCAGCACCCCATGAGCCTGTCCGCCTGGCGCTTCGATGGCGGCGATCAGGAGCGGCTTGGCGTCCTTCACCGCAATGCGTTCCTGTGCCATGGCTGCTGCGGCAGTGCACAGCGCCAGCGACAGGGCGACCGTCGCATGGGTCTTCATTGGCATTTCCCCTGGCCGAAGTAGCAGGTTGGGATTCGGTCGGAGCCTTGTGCCTGCAATGCCTGGACATCGGGCAAGGTCGGCACCAGCGACGCGTAGAACTCCGACAGGTCCATCGCCGCGAAGTCGAGCCGCTGCAACTGCGCGACGCTGAAGCCCGAGCAGTCCGGGTTCTGGGCACCACCCCAGCCCTTGCCGACCTGCACCCGTCCCTGTTCGTTGACGATGCGCGCGAGCACCGAGTTGAAGCAGCACTTCGAGGTGGTGTCTTCGATGCACGACACGCAGCGGCCGAAGATTCGGATGCACGACGAGCACCAGGTGCCGATCGTGCGGCACAGCTTGGCGCCTTCCTTCATCGCCAGCTTGCCCTCCTCTTCGTTGCAGGACAGCATCGACATGGCGATGTAGATGACCACGGCGATGGCCAGCGACCAGGGGTCGAAGGCGAGTACGAGGCTGTCGCCGGCGTAGAGCACCGCCGACCCGGCAGGCAACGCAGTGCCGTTCACCGCCACCGTCACGCCGTAGGTCGTAAAGCTGCCGTTAAAACCGGCGCCGGTCAACAGGGCCGACATGCCTTGCATCAGGAAATCGCGGTTCGAGGCGTTCATCAGCACGTCGTAGACCAGTCGCGAGCCGACGCCGAACAGCGTCTGGTTGGTCATGCCTGCGCCGGCTCCGTCGGCGTAGCAGCAGTTCTTCAGCAGCCGGTCGCGGCAGCGGTTGTCCTCGCCCTTGAAGACCTGCATGCGGTCGGTGTCGAGGTAGACACCGGCTTCGCGGCCCGCCTCCAGCATCGACATGCTGCGCGCGAAATCGGCGTCGTTCGGCGCGCCGATGTCGAAGCAGTTGCCGTTCAGGCAGAACACGTTGGACGGGCAGTTGCTGGCCGTGGTGACGTCCTGCGCCGGTACCGGGCAGCTGTAGCTGTCCTCGCGGACCTCGCAGACGCTGGTCGTCGAGTTGGTCTGCCTGCACACGGAGCCTTGCGCCGTGCAGCCGGCCGCTACAAGCGGTGCGCAGGCGTCCGCCTGGGGCCCGCCGTCGCAGCTCATCGTGCTGGTGAACTCCCAGCAGTCGCGGGACACCGAGACGCCTTCGACGACCTTCGTGGTCGGGCCGTCTGTGCACACGGCCGGCGTGGTGATGGCGCACCGGCCTCCCGCGGCCAATGCCGGGCACTGATCCGACCATTGATCGGCGGTGGCCACGGTGGTGGTCGGCCGCGTGTAGGCCAGGCGCATCGTCGGGATCGGGCCGAAGGCCGGGTTGGGGGTCCAGCCTGATACCGCCCGAACGCTGTCGAGCGTCCAGTAGTACCCAGGAAGGGTCCGCGTGATGTCGAAGCCGGCATAGGGCGTGCTTCGACTGGCCGGCGAATAGCAGCGCGTGCCATCCAGCGTCGTCGTCGTGCAGCCGCCGTCCATGCTGCACATGGAATCCTGGATCATGTCGCCGCTCTGCGTGC
Organism: Burkholderiales bacterium; assembly: GCA_017302505.1. Classification (GTDB taxonomy): domain Bacteria; phylum Pseudomonadota; class Gammaproteobacteria; order Burkholderiales; family Burkholderiaceae_C; genus Rubrivivax. Next base: position 9,249 of record JAFLDH010000014.1, on the reverse strand, counting down.
CCGTACGGCAGGCCGCGTAGGTTCTCAGGAAGGGCGCGACACTCGTACAGGTGTAGCCGGTATCGAGGCTGCCCGAACACTCATCGATGGATTCGGCAGCGATCATCGCCGTCAGGCTGCACGCATCGCCCGTGCAGCTCCTGTCCGCCACCCACACGCTCTTGCCGGATCCCAGCGTCGCGACCCGTTCGGGGAAAGTCACCGGCGCGCTCATGTTCACGTCGAAGAAGGCCAGTGGCTTGCCGTCCTGCGTGACCCGGAAGTGCTGCGCCGTCTCGGGCTGGTCGGGCAGGCACTGCGCGTCCACGCCCGTGCGGCCGGAAGCGGCGTGCGCGAACCAGTCCCCCGGGGAGCAGCTGGTCGTGCGCTCGACGCTGACCGTCAGCGACCGTGTGCAGCTGTAGTTGCCGATGCCCTGATAGCGCAGGCAGCTGCGCGCCTGGGTGGTGGCGGGCTGGTGGGTCACCGTAGTGGTGCAGCCGCTGTAATACGCACCCAGGCCGCCGAGCACGCTCGAAGGGCTGCGACCGATGTCGCGTGCCGCGGCGATGGCCGGGTCGTAGGCAGTGACCGCAGGGCGGGGTGTGTTCGCGGAAGCGAGCGCGCCGCGCTGTGCCTGGCAGATGGGGTCGTTCGGCAGCGTTGCACAGACAGCCAGGCGCGCGTTGCCCTGTGCCGCGAGGTTCGGCTGCCGGTAATAGGCGCGCTCCGCTGGCGTGGTCGAGTAGCCTGGCACGACGTCGCTGGCGCTCGGCGCGGTGATGCCGCCGCGTGCCAGCGGGTTCGCGGCCTGGCCCGCGGCGACGCCTTCCTCGTGCGGACCGGCCAAGCTCGCGGTCTGGGTCGTCGCGAAGCAGACGAGCGTGACCCATGCGACGGCCTTGCGCCAGCTCATCGTGCTGTCCCCTTCATGCGCTTCAGGTAGGCCGACGCGTCGCCGGCCATGGCGGGTGCCGAGCGCTCGATGAACTTCAACGCATAGTCCAGGCTGACGTCGCCCGCGGCCAGCACGAACTGGTCGATGGCAATGCACATGCCGGCGGCGCAGGGTTGTGCCGCTGCGCCGTCGCGCACCAGCACGAACGAGGGCGTGCGGGTGATGGCGAAACGATCGAAGGCCTGCGGGTCGATCTGCACGGCCACCTGGCGGTTGCCGATCAGGCGCTGCATGCGCTCGACTGTGTCGCGCAGCGAGCCGTTCACCAGCCCGCGCAGTACCAGCGTGGCGTGCGCACGGGCGGCCTGGTCCAGCAGCCGCGTGATCGTCGCCTCCGGCATCGCGAAGCTGATGAACACCAGCAGTCTGGGGCCGGAGGCCTCGCCGAGTGCTGGCTTGTGCGCCTGCACGTCGAAGCCTTTGGCGAGCGCTTCGAGGTCGATCGGCATTCTTGTTGCCGGTTGGGGCATGGCGTCGATGCGCGGCGTGGACGGCACCGGCATGCGCGCCAGCTCGGCATCGGTCGGCATGCGATGCTGCCGGCGCGCCCGCTCGATGTCGGCATCCGTCACCTGGGCGCCGGCCGGCAGCAGCGCGGCCGCGGCCAGCAGTGTCAGTGACACAGCCCCATGTCGGGCGCGCAAGCGATCAGAAGCCCACACAGCAGTTCCTCTTGCGGAACAACATGAAGGCGAAGTCCTCGCCGCGTACCGGGTACTCCTTGCCGGCGCCCCAGACGATCGTGCTGCGGCCGAAGGGCTGGCAGCAGCGCCCGCCGTCCTTCGCCGTGTTGGCCACGGGGTAGGTGAGCTGCGTCTTGTAGGCGGTCTTGTCCATCGCCGGCAGGAAGTAGGGACCGCACAGCCCCGGCTTGCCGTGCCAGCCCCAGGCCAGCAGCTGGCGGTGCATCTTGGCGGTCAGGCGCTGCGCGATCAGCGCCGCAGTGCGCACGCCGCCCATGTGGTACGGCACATGGCCGTCGAGTGGGTAGATGCCACCCTGGCAACCGGCACACCAGAACATCTCGGCGATGCCGAAGCCGGCGGTGGCCGCCACGCAGTCGGCGGCACATGCCGCCACTGCAGCGGGGTTCGCGAACAGCACGGCTTCCGGGTTCAGGATCAGCGTCAGTTCGTCGTCGTTCCACAGCGGATCGACCTCGGTCAGGTAGGCCAGGTCGAAGGAGCCGCGCTCCAGGCAGGGGAAGTCGGTCACCACCTCCAGCCAATACACGACCGGGTTCACATAGAAGTGCGCCTGGTAGAAGCTGCCGCCGTCACCGTCCCCCTCAGCGCGTGTGAAACGCGCCCCAGCCGGCGCCGGGATGCCCGGATCGAGATCAATGCCGCCCAGCGAGGCCAGGCAGAAAGGCTTGCGCACCGCCTCCACATGCCGGGCGGGCTCCCAGAAGCCGATGGACAGCCCGACCGTCGGATTGACGCCGCAGCTGCAGACGGGGCTCGGCGGGTTGGCGATGTCCTCCTGGCCGCCGAAGTTGGCAATGGTCGCGCTGCCGATGCTGATCGGCAGGATGCAGCTCCAGCAGATCTCGGTGATCGGGTTCGGAAACCTGCCTGTGCAAGTCAAGCTGTCGGCGGCGCGGGACAGTGCCGGCAGCAAGGCCACCGCGAGCGCGAACACAAACGCGAGGAATGGGCGGACGACCTTCATGGCAGCACCATCTCGTCGATTCGCAGCCGTTGTCCCTCCTGCGACACGATGGCCGGGACCTGCCGGATGCCGAAGTGCCGCGTCAGCGTGCCCTGCTGATCGAAGTACACCGCCACGCGCCAGGCCTTCATCAGGTCCAGGTAGGAGCCCCCGGTGAGGATCGGTTTGACCTTGCCGCCGTAGCGGGTGAGCAGCTCGCGAGCGCGAGCCACCTGGCGTGGGTCGCGCGCGTCGAAGAACAGCAGGTGCTTCGACAGCGACACCACGTCGAGCGGGTTCTTGCGCACGCCGGCGGCGAACAGCAGCCGGCCCTGGGCATCGACGACGTTGCGATCGAGCGTGAAGCTTGGGTCGACGTAAAAGGTGCGGGCAGTCTCGGTCGGGCGCAGGCCGGGCACGGGTGCCGGACGTTGGACCGATTCGATGCCGCGGGTCTGCGCCTCCTGCATCAGGCGCTGCAGCTCGCCACTGCGTTCCTTGTCGCGCAGCCGCTGCTTGATGAAGGTGAGCAAGTGGGGTTCGGCGATGCCGTAGGTCGGGCCCAGTGTGCCGAGATCGGCAGCGTGCACGACGCTCGTGAGGACAGCCAGGCCCAGTGCGACGCAGGAGGTGACGATCCGCTTCATTGAGAAGCCCTTCTTTCACAGGCGACACGTGAGCCAAGCTGGGCCAGCGCGCCCGTATCGCGCAGATGGCTCGCCCGGATCATGGCCATCAATACCGGATCGCCGTCCCCGTCGGACATCGCCCGCCGCAGATCGGGCGTGCTCATGTGCCTTCCGCATCGCCGCTGGAAAGCCAGTAGATAGGCCTTGGCGCCGTCCTCGGCTGCTGGCGCGATCTGGGCCAGCAAACCCAGGTAGTCGGCCATTGGCACGTCATCAGCCGCTGCCGCTGGCGTGTTGGCGGGCGCAGCGCCGGCCGATGCCGCTGCGATCACCATGCCGCCGGCCAGCGTCCGAGCTGCACCGTGCACCTTGTGTATCAGCATCACGTCCCCTCAGAACAGCGGCACCACCGTGCCCAGCACCTGCTCGGCGCGCACCAGGCCGCTGGCCCGGTAGCGCGAGTCGAAGGAATCGGCACTCGTGCCCTGCACGTAGTAGTGGCCGGGCGGGATCACCGTGGGCGCAATCGGGTCGAGCGGCCGGCGATCGAAGGTATGGGTCTTGGCGGTACCAACGACCTGGCCGTTGACGGCCACCGTGCGGCCCGACACCGTCACCGTGTCGCCAGGCAACCCACGCACGATCTTGAAGAACGGCTGCCCGTTCAGGCCCGGATACGTGGCGCGTGCCTCGCCGGCGAAGGCGAAGACGATGTAGTCGCCGCGCTGCAGGGGGTGCGGGCCGTACTGCACCAGGGCGACGACGTAAGGCAGGCTCGGCGTCCAGTTGAACAACACGGGCACGCGCGGTGTCGGGTCGACGAACATCCGGGCGTACGCAAAGCCCCAGACGGTGAAGATCGGCAGGTAGAGGTACCAGCGAACGCGCATGTGCCGCAGGAAGTCGGCAAACTGGGCCGCAAAGCGGGAGAGCGCCGTGTTCATGGCGCCTCCACCTTGCGGCGCAGCTGTGCGGTCAGGTCCACCGTGCGCGGCGTCGGGCCGGCGACCGCGCTCTTGAGTACGACCAGACAGCCGCAATCGCGAGGCAACTCTTCCAAGGCGAGCGGCAGGCGCCGCGAGAAGTTGCGCGCCATGGCGAACGCCTTCTCGCGCTCGTCCTCGGACCCGGCCTTGGTCAGGATCAGCGTGAACTCGGCTTCCTTCTGGCGGTAGACCTCGGCGACGTCGACGACGCCGACGAGTTGCGACGGTCGGACCACCATCCGGTCGTAGATGGCCAGCGTACCGAGCACGATCAGCAGCGCAAGCACGGCGTTCAGCAACAGTGCCTTCATGCCGTGTGTCCCCGCCGCCGCAGCAACTCGGCGATGGCCTCGTCGATGCCCAGCCCCTGCGCGCGCAGTTCATCGATCGGCGCGTTGTCCTCCAGCTTGTTGGAGAACAACAGATGCGTGGCCGGATCGAGGATGTTGCGCGCCACCCCTTCACCGACCGGCGAGGAGATGTAGACCTCGGAGAACACGCCGGGCTCGGTGCGCAGCGAGTTCAGCAGCCGCTTCTTCGGCTCGTCCATCGACAGCCGTCCCTTGCGGTCGAGCATCTCGATCGACTCGGGCTTTTGCCTCAGCAGGAAGACCCAGTCCGAGCAGTTGAAAGCGGCTTCCATCTGCGCCGAGCCGTAGTAGTCGTCGGCGCTCTGCGTCGCGGTGCCAAGCGAGCCACCGTACTTGCGTGCGCGCCGTGCGGCTTCTTCCACCACCGCGGCCTTGACCGGGTCGTCGGCGCCGATGTCGCCCAGCTGCTGCTTCAGCTCGTCGATGAACAGCACCTTGCGCCGGTTGCGCGTCAGGTACATCTCGCCGGTGATCTGGTGCAGCAGCAGGATGTTGACGACGGCGTGCAGGTCGGGCCGGCGCTTCAGCTCCTCGTTCTCGATGACGACGAAGTCGTTCTCGAAATCGATGTTGTTGCGGCCCTCGAAGAAGCGTTCGTACTGGCCGCCTCGCGCATAGGGGTTGAGCATGATCGCCAGGTCCTTGATGCGCGGGTCGTTGACGGCACCCAACTCCTCGATCGTGCCGCCCTTGAAGGCGTCGCGCAGCGCGGTCACCGTCAGGTCGTTGCCATGGGCCTTGAACAGCTTGAGCACCATCGCCGAGATGGCCTTGTACTGGACCTCGTCCAGCGGCCGCGACATCGAGGCCATCTTCGAGATGGCTGGCACCAGCATGTCGATGTCCTCGTTGATGTCGGCGATGTGCGTGAACGGATTCAGGCACAGGTCCACGTCGGGCTTGAACTCGATGTAGCTGCCCTTGGCCTTGCGGCACAGCTTCTCGAAGGAGCGGCCCAGGTCGAGCATCCAGACCTTGGCGTCGATGGCGCGGTAGGACCAGGCCATCTCGTTCATCAGCACCGACTTGCCCGACCCCGGCGCGCCGATGATCGCGAAGTTGTAGTTGCCCAGGTCGTTGTCGAAGATGTCCAGCGTCATCAGCTGGCCGCGCCGGCCGCCGAAGACCAGAGCCGGCGTGCGCGTGCCGCGCCACTCGGCGATCAGCGGTGCAAGGTGGATGGCATTGGCCATCGTCTTGCGAGAGACCCGGCGCATCTTGGCCAGGTCCTTGTGGAACCGTTCCGACAGCGTCATCGGCAGGCTGGCCAGCAACGCCTGGCGGTGCATGTAGACATCGGCATTGAGCTGGAAACCCCGCCCGCGCCAGATCGCGTTGGCGGTCTCGTGCGCGGCCACCGCCTTGTGCGGCGCCGAGAAGATGGCGAGCTGGTGGTACAGGCTGACCAGGCTGCTGCCGATGTCGATGGCGTTCGCTGCCGCGGTCCAGTCCTGCAGCTTCTTGCCGACATCCGGCATCACCTCGGCCATCTTGCTGCGCGCGTTCTGCGTCGCCCGCACGTGGTTGGCGGTCACCACCGACTTCATGACGTTGGGGTCGAGTACGTGCACGCCCATGGTCAGCAGGAAGGGAGCGCTGTACTGCAGTGCCGGCTGCATCAGATCGCCGATCAGCGAGCCCATCTGCCACAGCGCGAAGCGCTCGGGGAAGGACTTGATCGAATAGAAACGCGCTTCCAGCACGTCGTCGCCGTTTGCCTTCCACAGCTTCAACCCCGCAGGGTGCGGGTCCTGGATGGTGTCGAAGTCGACGATCTGGTCGCGGATCTCGCGGCCATCGTCATAGTGCAGGTTGGGCGCGTCGGTCTGGGAGATGCGGTCGGGGTTGGTGAAGAGGGCACACCAGTTGATCAGGTCGGCGGCGTCGCAGACGCGATTGGGCAGCGATGCCGAGCGCAGCGTCGACGACATCGACTCGCGCAGCGCCATCAGCTCATCGCGTCGGTTCAGGTCCTCGGCATCGGCGCTGACGGCCACGCTCATCATCAGCCTGAAGTCGCGGATCGTGTAGTGGAAGCCAGAGGTCAGCGACTGCTGGGCGCCCTGCAACAGGTGGCCGACGCGCTGCCGCGCCAGGCGATGGAACAGGTTGTCGTTGCGCGCCGGGCGACCCCAGTGTTTGGCCTTGTCGGCCTGGTCGGTATCCTCGACACGCAGGTTGGCATAGCGCCGCAGTTGCTCGCGGATGTGCGGCGACGCGAAAAGGTGGAACTGGATACCCGTGCCCGGCGGGCAGGTCGAGTACAGCGAGATCAGCACCTCGGCCATGCGATCGTCGGCACCGGACTGCGGCATCAGCTCCAGCATGAAACCCAGGCTGTCGCGGTTGACGAACAGCTTCTCCGCCGCCAGGTAGGCGGAGTAGGGCAGCCAGGCAGCAAATTGTTCGGCGGGCGTGTCCAGGGGCTGGCCGAAGCCGAACAGCGCCGGCTTCGCCGAATGGCTTGCTGCGTGAAGGCGAGGGTCGATGGACATGGCGGCGGTCTCAATCGCTCGTGCCGGGCCGCACCGACGGCGACGCCAGGCCCAGTGGCACGCTGCCAGGCACCGGTCTGCGCAGGGCGTTGCCTGGGCCGGCGGAAGGTGTGGCGCCTTCCTTGGGCTCGGTGGCCGTGCGTGGCGGTGCTCGCAGCGGTGCATAGCTGTCGCGGACCTGGCGCTGCACGTGATCCATCAGCCAGTGGCCGCTGTCGATCTGCACGTAGACGTAGCCCTGGTCGTACAGGTCGTGGTCGGCGTCCTCCCAGGGCTTGAACCACAGGCGCAGCACGCGTGGCGATGAGCGCAATGTCGTCGGTGACAGCGCCGGCACCGGCGCTCGGGGTGGACTGCCGCGTGCGGCGGGTACTGCCGACGCCGCGGCCGCCGGCGAGGACGCGGCCTCGGGCTTGGGGCGTTGGCTCGGCAGGTTGTTCTGCACCGCGTTGGCATAGGTGCCCGATACCGAATCGCAGGTCACGCCATCGGGCGCCTTGCAGGCGAAGCTGGAACTGCCGCTCAATCCCGACATGTTCGTGCAAGCGGCCAGCAGGACCGTCGCGCCCAGCGCAGTCCCGCAGGGGGCTACCAGAAGCTGGCGGGTCACGGCCGCACCTCGCGGGATACCAGGGCAAGGCGCGCTTCGAGCACCGCGCGTTCGACATAGCCATCGGTGCGCGAGCCATCGGCCCAGATCAATGTCGGCGTGCCCTGCACACCAAGGCGACGTGCGAGCGCCAGGTTGCGTTCCAGCGGATGTTCACAGCTGGCATCCGGGTTGAGCAGCGAGGCGTCACCCTGCAGCATGAATCGCTGCCAGGCCTGTCCGCGGTCGGCGGCACACCAGATCGCCAACGGCCGGGCAGGCCCCTGAAACGGCAGCAGGAAGGTGTAGACGGTGATGTTGTCGAGCCCGGCCAGCTCGGGTTCGAGCCGCTTGCAGTACGAACACGACGGGTCGCTAAAAACAGCCAGCTTGCGTTGCCCGTTGCCGCGCACGGTCTTGATCGCATCCGACAGCGGCAACTGTTCGAAGGCCATCGGTGAGGCAGCGGTTGTCTCCTCCTGCGCGCCCGAGGCTTGCGCTGCCATGGCGAGCTTGGGCCCCGTCAGATCCGTCATCGTCTGCGTATCGAACACGCGGCCGAAGATGAAAAAGCGCGCGCTCTTCGCCGACACGTAGGCGACATTGCTGTTCATCCAGACTTCGTAGACCCCATCCACCGGCGACCGGGTCACCTGCGTGAACTCAGTGCCGGGATGGGCTTTGCGCAGGGCGGCGAGCAGGCGCGCCTCGTCGGCCGTCGATGCCTGGCTCGGTATGAAGGCGGCACCCAGCGCCGCACACAGGCCGGCGACCCGAAGTCTCTGCATCGGCCCACTCTTGGACCGCAGTTCAGTAGTTGTCATCGTCGGGTCCCTCCTTGATGCGGTTGGTGGCTGCCAGGCCCTCGCGGGCCGGGTGAATGCCCCCGGCCACCATCGGCACGTCGATGCGCACGCCCTTGGTGATGACGACATCGATCTCGCGGCCGGCATCGACCTCGATCACCGGAAAGGTGTTTTCGGCCAGCTTGATGTAGTACTGCGCCAGCCGGTCCAGCGCCTTGCCGACGCCGGTACCCAACCCCGCAACAAAGGCGTCGGTTCCGGATGCGGTGGCGACGGTGCCGAGGGCCGAGGTGCTGTAGCTGGTGGACGAAATGGCCAGGCCCTGGCCGATGCCGCTCACCACGCCGGCCAACAGCGCATTGGCGAGCATCTGTCCCTGCTTGGTGACCAGCCGGCCGCGCATGCCGACCTTGCCGTCCTCGCCATAGACGCTGCCCTGGATCTTCACTTCCAGCGCCGCGCCGTCGGCACGCACGCAGGACAGGCTCTCGGTGCGCAGGTAGGCGCGCTCCGCACTGATGTCGCCGTAGCCGGCAGCGACCACGAAGCAGTCGCGGTACTCGCCGCGGAAGCGGTTGGGCAGCACCGAGTTGTCGGAAAGGCGGATCAGCACCGGGTGCGGGTTCGACTGCGCCTGCCCACCGGTGGGCGCATCCAGCCCACCGAGCAGCGTGCCGCGGGTGAAGCTGACCGGAAGGAAAGTGGAGACTGTTCTGGCCTCGGTGGCCACGGTGCCGGCGGGCGCCGGTGCAGTGCCCGGCGTAGCTGCACTGGCCGGCCGGTCGG
>JAFLDH010000139.1 GCA_017302505.1 Burkholderiales bacterium | reverse complement strand
ATGCGCATCCGCACCGCGCTGGTCACCGCGCGCAGCGCGCCGGCGCACGAGCGCGCGATGCGCACGCTGATGGACTGGCAGATCGAGGTCGACGAGGCGATGTTCCTGGGCGGGCTGGCCAAGGGCGCCTTCCTGCGCGAGTTCGAGCCCGACTTCTTCTTCGACGACCAGACAGGCCACGTGGCCTCGGCCGCGGCGCATGTGCCGGCCGGCCATGTGGCCGCCGGTGTGGCCAACGCGCCGGTGCCCTGAATCAGCCGGCGCCGAAGCGGCGCAGCCGCTCCAGGTCGAGCACGCGCAGTCCGCCGTATTCGATGGCGATCAGCCCGGCGGCCTGCAGCGCCTTCAGGGCTTCGTTGACGCGCTGCCGCGACAGGCCGACCAGGTAGCCCAGCTCCTGCTGGGTGATGCGCAGCAGCCCGCCGACGCCTGGGTACAGCACCGGATGGAACAGCGCCGCCAGGCTGCGCGCGACACGCCCGTCGGTGTCGGGCATGCGATCGATCTCGCGCGCACCGATGAACTGGCCCAGCCGCTCGTTGAGCTGCTGGGTGATGAAGCGGTTGAACGGAATGCTGCGGTCGAGCAGCCAGTGGAAGGTCTGCTCGCTCAGACCGGCCACCACGCTGCGGCGCAGGGCCTGGATGTTGTAGCGGTAGGCCTCGCGCTTGATCACCGTGCCCTCGCCGAACCAGCCCCCGGGCGGAATGCCGGTGAAGGTGATCGGCACGCCCAGCGCCGTGTCGTTGCTCATCTTCAGCAGCCCGTCGATGACGCCGAACCAGTAGGTCACCGGCCGACCGACGCGGCACAGCAACTCGCCAGTGTCGACCTGCACGACCTTGAGATCGCGCAAGGCGATCTCGCGCTCCTCGCCGTTCAATGCGGGCAGCCAGGGAATGCCGGCGGATTCGGCGGGAGACAGTGCACGGGCACGCGCCAACAGGCGTTGCGCCGCACCCGCATGCGGGGCGTCCTTGGCTTGCACAGGGTAAATACTGAGGGCTGAAGACCCTAGATTGTCGTCGCAACGACAACATGGCGTCAAACTTGGCTCTACAGTTCGCGCCCAGAAACAGTACGGCATTGTCCGTGCACCACAGGAGACCACCGCGGTGTCGACCACCTTTCCCAAGCTGATGCTCGAGCACGCGGCCCAGCGCCCGCAGGCGCCGGCGTTGCGCGAGAAGGAATACGGCATCTGGCAGAGCCTCTCGTGGGCCGACCTGGCCACGCTGGTGCGGCACCTGGCCTGCGGCCTGGCCCAGGCCGGCCTGCAGCGCGGCCAGCACATCGTGGTGGTGGCCGAGAACCGGCCGCGCATGTCGGCGGTGATGCTGGCGGCGCAGTCCATCGGGGCGATTCCGGTGCCGCTGTACCAGGACGCGGTGGCCGCCGAGTACGCCTTCCCGATCAACAACGCCGAAGTCACGATGGCGGTGGTCGAGGACCAGGAGCAGGTCGACAAGATGCTCGAGCTGCGCAACAGCTGCCCGCAGCTGGCGCGCATCTGGTACGACGACCCGCGCGGCCTGCGCAACTACGACGCGCCGGGCCTGGCCTCGCTGGACGCGCTGGTCGAGGCCGGCCGCGCCTTCGACGCGCAGCAGCCGAAGTTCTTCGACGAGCAGGTGGCGCTCGGCAAGCCCGAGGACGTGGCCTCGATGTTCTTCACCAGCGGCACCACCGGCAACCCGAAGGGCGTGGTGCACACGCACTTCACGCTGATCGACCGGGCGCGCGCCGGCGCCAGCTTCGACAAGCTGACCGAGCGCGAGGAGGTGCTGGCCTACCTGCCGCCCGCCTGGATCGGCCAGAACATCTTCAGCTATGCGCAGTGGCTGGCCTGCGGCTACGTGGTCAACTGCCCCGAGTCGTCGAGCACCGTGACCATCGACCTGAAGGAGATCGGGCCGACCTACTACTTCGCGCCGCCGCGGGTCTTCGAAGGGCTGCTGACCACGGTGATGATCCGCATGGAAGACGCCGGCCGGCTGAAGAAGTGGCTGTTCCAGCGCGCGATGGAGGTGGCCCGCCGCGTCGGCCCGGCGCTGATGGACGGCAAGACGGTGGGCAGCGGTGACCGGCTGAAGTACGCGCTGGGCAACTTCCTGATCTACGGGCCGCTGCGCAATTCACTGGGCATGAGCCGGGTGCGCGTGGCCTACACCGCCGGCGAGGCGATCGGGCCCGACCTGTTCAGCTTCTACCGTTCGATCGGCATCAACCTGAAGCAGCTGTACGGCAGCACCGAAACGGCGGTGTTCGTCTGCCTGCAGCCCGACCACGAGGCCAAGGCCGACACGGTGGGCGTGCCGATCGACGGCGTGCAGATCCGCCTGGCCGACAACGGCGAGATCATGGTCAAGAGCCCGGGGCTGCTGAAGGAGTACTACAAGAACCCGGCGGCCACCGCCGAGGTGCTGACCGCCGACGGCTGGTACCACACCGGCGACGCCGGCTTCCTGGACGCCGGCGGGCACCTGAAGATCATCGACCGCGCCAAGGATGTCGGCCGGCTGAAGGGCGGCGCGCACGACGGCGCGATGTTCGCGCCCAAGTACGTAGAGAACAAGCTGAAATTCTTCCCCTTCATCAAGGAGGCGGTGGCCTTCGGCGACCAGCGCGAACGCGCCTGCGCCTTCGTCAACATCGACATGGAAGCGGTGGGCAACTGGGCCGAAAAACGCAACCTGCCCTATGCCGGCTACACCGACCTGGCCGGCAAGGCCGAGGTCTACGAGCTGATCCGCGACTGCATCGAGAAGGTCAATGCCGACCTGGCCGCCGACGCGCTGCTGGCCGGCAGCCAGGTGCACCGCTTCCTGGTCCTGCACAAGGAACTGGATGCCGACGACGGCGAGCTGACGCGCACCCGCAAGGTCAAGCGTGGTTTCATCGGCGACCGCTACAAGGTGCTGGTGGACGCGCTTTATGGCGGCCAGAGCAGCCAGTACATCGAGACCCAGGTCAGCTTCGAGGACGGCCGCAAGGGCGTGGTCTCGGCCGATCTGAAGATCATGGACGTCAAGGTCTTTCCCGCGGTGAAGAAGGCAGCGTAAGGCCATGGCAGAGCGGCGCATCGGCGAGGTCATCCTCGACATCAAGAACATCAGCCTGGCCTTCGGCGGCGTGAAGGCACTCACCGACATCAGCTTCAATGTGCGCGAGCACGAGATCCGCGCCATCATCGGCCCCAACGGCGCCGGCAAGAGCAGCATGCTCAACTGCATCAACGGCGTGTACACGCCGCAGCAGGGCTCGATCAACTTCCGCGGCCAGACCTTCAGCCACATGAACAGCCGCCAGGTGGCGGAGATGGGCTTCGCGCGCACCTTCCAGAACCTGGCCCTCTTCAAGGGCATGAGCGTGCTGGACAACATCATGACCGGCCGCAACCTGAAGATGAAGAGCAACATCTTCCAGCAGGCCATCCGCTTCGGCGCGGCCGAGCGCGAGGAGACCGAGCAGCGCCAGTTCGTCGAGCGCATCATCGACTTCCTCGAGATCCAGCCCTACCGCAAGACACCGGTCGGGCGCCTGCCCTATGGCCTGCAGAAGCGGGTGGACCTGGGCCGCGCGCTGGCCATGGAGCCGCAGATCCTGCTGCTGGACGAGCCGATGGCCGGCATGAACGTCGAGGAGAAGCAGGACATGTGCCGCTTCGTGCTCGACGTCAACGACGAGTTCGGCACCACCATCGTGCTGATCGAGCACGACATGGGCGTGGTGATGGACATCAGCGACCGCGTGGTCGTGCTCGACTACGGCAAGAAGATCGGCGACGGCACACCCGACGAGGTGCGCGCGAACCCGGACGTGATCAGCGCGTACCTCGGTACGTCGCACTGAGGAGGCGCTGCACATGGGTTTCTTTCTCGAGGCGGTGATCGGCGGGCTGATGACCGGCATGCTGTATTCGCTGGTCGCGCTGGGCTTCGTGCTGATCTTCAAGGCCTCCGGCGTGTTCAATTTCGCCCAGGGCGCGATGGTGCTCTTTGCCGCGCTGGCGATGGCGCGCTTCTCGGAGTGGATTCCGCAGTGGCTGGGCTTCGACAACAAGCTGCTGGCCAACGTGCTGGCCTTCATCGCGGCCATGGCGCTGATGGTGGTGGTGGCCTGGCTGATCGAGCGGCTGGCGCTGTCGAAGCTGGTCAACCAGGAAGGCATCACGCTGCTGATGGCCACGCTGGGCATCACCTACTTTCTCGACGGCTTCGGGCAGACGCTGTTCGGCAGCGACATCTACAAGATCGACATCGGCCTGCCCAAGGACCCGATGTTCCTGTTCGAGAGCGTGTTCGAAGGCGGCGTGCTGCTGAACAAGGAAGAGCTCTACGCCGCGGTCATCGCCGCCGCGCTGGTGATCGTGCTATCGCTGTTCTTCCAGTACACCTCCACCGGCCGGGCGCTGCGCGCGGTGGCCGACGACCACCAGGCGGCGCAGTCGATCGGCATTCCGCTGAACCGCATCTGGGTCATCGTCTGGAGCGTGGCCGGCTTCGCCGCGCTGGTGGCCGGCATCATCTGGGGCAGCAAGCTGGGCGTGCAGTTCTCGCTGTCGCTGGTGGCGCTGAAGGCGCTGCCGGTAGTCATCCTGGGCGGGCTGACCAGCGTGCCCGGCGCGATCATCGCCGGGCTGATCATCGGCGTAGGCGAGAAGCTCTCCGAGATCTACATCGGCTCGCAGATCGGCGGCGGCATCGAGATCTGGTTCGGTTACGTGCTGGTGCTGTTCGTGCTGCTCGTCAGGCCGCAGGGCCTGTTCGGCGAAAAGATCATCGATCGGGTCTGAGTCATGCTGTACAGAGAGAACGGCCAGTTCAAGACCAGCTACCAGGCCGACCAGCAGATCTTCCCGATCGCGCAGGACCGCATCGGCGTCTGGCTGCTGGTGGCCTTTGCCGCCATCGGCGTGCCGCTGCTGGCCGACGAGTACCTGTTCCGCGCGATCCTGATCCCCTTCCTGATCCTGGCGCTGGCCGCGCTGGGGCTGAACATCCTGGTCGGGTACTGCGGTCAGATCAGCCTGGGCACCGGTGCGTTCATGGCGGTGGGGGCCTACGCGGCCTACAACCTGATGATCCGCATCGACGGCATGCCGATGGTGTTCGCCATCCTGCTGGGCGGCGCCATCGCCACGGCCATCGGCGTGCTCTTCGGCATCCCCAGCCTGCGCATCAAGGGGCTCTACCTGGCCGTGGCCACGCTGGCCGCACAGTTCTTCTGGGACTGGGCCTTCCTGCGCATCAAGTGGTTCACCAACAACTCCTCGTCCGGCTCGGTGTCGGTGGCCCAGCTCGACGCCTTCGGCTGGCGCATCGACACGCCGCTGGAGAAGTACCTGTTCTGCCTGATCTTCCTGGTGGTGTTCGCGCTGGCGGCCAAGAACCTGGTGCGCAGCCACATCGGCCGCGAGTGGATGGCCATCCGCGACATGGACGTGGCGGCTTCGGTCATCGGCATCCGCCCGGTCTACGCCAAGCTCACGGCCTTCGCCGTCAGCTCCTTCATGGTCGGCGTGGCCGGCGCGCTGTGGGGCTTCGTGCACCTGGGCTCGTGGGAGCCGGCGGCCTTCAGCATCGATCGCTCCTTCCAGCTGCTGTTCATGATCATCATCGGCGGCCTGGGCTCAATCATGGGCAGCTTCTTCGGCGCGGCCTTCATCGTCGTGCTGCCGATCTTCCTGAACCAGTTCCTGCCCTGGGCCGGCTCGCTGGTGGGGCTGAGCATCAGCACCGCCGCCGTCGCGCATACCGAGCTGATGATCTTCGGCGCGCTGATCGTGTTCTTCCTGATCGTCGAGCCGCACGGCCTGGCCCGGCTGTGGTCCATCGGCAAGGAGAAGCTTCGCCTGTGGCCCTTCCCGCATTGAGCCGGGCCTCGTGTAAACCTGGACAACCCAACGTCACTGCAAGCGTTCGAAAAGACTGTTCATCCCGCACCGCGCGGTGCATTTTCCGACCCACCCCCTGGAGGCAGACATGAAGTTCAAGACCCTATCGATGGCGGCGCTGGCGGCCACCCTGTGCGCGGCGGCCATCGGTACCGCCCACGCCCAGGCCAAGGAGCAGTTCTTCCCCGTGCTGGTGTACCGCACCGGCGCCTATGCACCCAACGGCGTGCCCTTCGCCAACGGCTACGTCGACTACCTGAAGCTGGTCAATGCCAAGGGCGGCATCAATGGCGTCAAGATCAGCTGGGAAGAGTGCGAGACAGGTTATGCCACCGACCGCGGCGTCGAGTGCTATGAGCGCCTGAAGGGCAAGAACGGCGGCGCCACGGTGTTCCAGCCGCTGTCCACCGGCATCACCTTCGCGCTGACCGAGAAGGCGCCCGGCGACAAGATCCCGCTGATCACTGCCGGCTATGGCCGCAGCGAGAGCACCGACGGCAATGTGTTCAAGTGGAACTTCCCGCTGACCGGCACCTACTGGGACGCCGCTGACATCCTGATCCAGCACATCGGCAAGAAGGAAGGCGGGCTGGACAAGCTGAAGGGCAAGAAGATCGCGCTGGTCTACCACGACAGCCCCTACGGCAAGGAGCCGATCCCTCTGCTGGAGGAGCGTGCCAAGCAGCTGGGCTTCCAGCTGCAGCTGCTGCCGGTGACGCACCCTGGCGTGGAACAGAAGGCCACCTGGCTGCAGATCCGCCAGAACCGCCCGGACTACGTGTTCCTGTGGGGCTGGGGGGTGATGAACTCCACCGCGCTGAAAGAGGCCGTGGCCACCGGCTACCCGCGCGACAAGATGTACGGCGTGTGGTGGGCCGCTGCCGAGCCGGACGTGAAGGACGTCGGTGACGGCGCCAAGGGCTACAACGGCCTGGCGCTGCAGCACGGTGCCGAGCCGAACTCGCAGATCGTCAAGGACGTGCTGGCCAATGTGCACGCCAAGGGCCAGGGCACCGGCCCGAAGGAGGAAGTCGGCCAGGTGCTGTACATGCGCGGTCTGGTCGCGGCGATGCTGGCGGTGGAAGGCGTGAAGCGCGCACAGGAGAAGTACGGCAAGGGCAAGTGGGTCAGCGGCGAGCAGGCGCGCTGGGGCTACGAGAACCTGGCGCTGGACCAGAAGAAGCTCGACGCGCTGGGCTTCGCCGGCGTGATGCGGCCGATCAGCACCTCCTGCGCCGACCACCGTGGCGCCGCCATCGCCCGCGTGCACACCTGGGACGGCAGCAAGTGGAACTTCACGTCGGACTGGATCGAAGCCGACCAGTCGGTGATCAAGCCGATGATCAAGGCCGCCGCCGACAAGTACGCGGCCGAGAAGAAGATCACCCGCCGCACCGCGGAAGACTGCCAGTGATGCCCGGCTGATTGCCTACCTGAGGGCTCCGCCAGGAGCCCTCATCGAAGCGCCGCGTGCGGCGTTTCGATGAGACCCAAGGACCCGTCATGTCCAACATCCTGCTCAACGTCAACGGCATCGAGGTCATCTACAACCACGTCATCCTGGTGCTGAAGGGCGTGAGCCTGCAGGTGCCCGAAGGCGGCGTGGTGGCACTGCTGGGCGGCAACGGTGCCGGCAAGACCACCACGCTGCGCGCGGTGAGCAACCTGCTGGCCGGCGAGCGCGGCGAAGTCACCAAGGGGTCGGTCGAACTGCGTGGCGAGCGCATCGAGAAGCTCAGCACCTCGGACATGGTGCAGCGCGGCGTGATCCAGGTGATGGAAGGCCGGCACTGCTTTGCGCACCTGAGCATCGAGGACAACCTGATGACCGGCGCCTACACGCGCAAGGACGGCAAGGCCGCCATCGCACAGACGCTGGAGAAGGTCTACAACTACTTCCCGCGGCTGAAGACGCGGCGCGCCAGCCAGGCGGCCTACACCTCGGGCGGCGAGCAGCAGATGTGTGCGATCGGCCGCGCGCTGATGGCCAACCCCAAGATGGTGCTGCTGGACGAGCCCAGCATGGGCCTGGCGCCGCAGATCGTCGAGGAGGTGTTCGAGATCGTGCGCGACCTGAACAGCAAGGAAAAGGTGACCTTCCTGCTGGCCGAACAGAACACCAACATGGCGCTGCGCTATGCCGACCACGGCTACATCCTGGAAAGCGGCCGCATCGTCATGGAAGGCGCCGCCAAGGACCTGCGCGAGAACGAGGACGTGAAGGAGTTCTACCTCGGCATGGGCGGCGGCGACCGGCGCAGCTTCAAGGACGTGAAGAGCTACAAGCGCCGCAAGCGCTGGCTGGCCTAGGCATGCCTGGCGACGAAGACTTCTTCGCCCCGCCGCCCTTCCGGCCCGACGAGGCACTGCAGCGTCTGCGGCGCGACCTGCGCGAATTGGGCCTGAGCGAACGCGAGGGTGTGTTCGAGCGGCGAGGCGTGGCCGTGGCCCGCGCACAGGTGAACGATGGCGTGATTGCCGCCGCGCGGGTACGGCGTCCCAGTCGGGCCAGCCCCGAGTGGCTGCCCAGCCGTCTGGACAGTGCCGCCGCGCTGCGCGATTTCGTCGCTGCCCTGAAGAAAGCGCTGCAGCAATGGGAGCACCAAGATGACTGAGCACTTCGACGGACTGGAAACCCGCGACCCAGCCGTTCGCGAAGCCGCCTTGCTGTCCGCATTGCCGGCCCAGGTGGCCGCGGCCCAGCGCACAGCGGCCTTTGCCGAGATCCTGCGCGGCGTCGATGCCGCGGCGGTGCTGTCCCGCGCGGCGCTGGCGCGTCTGCCGGTGACGCGCAAGCACGAGTTGCTGGAACGCCAGAAGGCACAGCGCCCGCAAGACCCCTTCGGCGGCTTCTCGGCCATCGGCTGGCGCGGGCTGGGCACGGCGCGCACCGCGCGGCACGTCTTCCAGTCACCGGGGCCGATCTACGAACCCGGCGGCCACGCGCCCGACTACTGGCGCTTCGGCCGGGCGCTGCACGCCGCCGGCTTCCGCCCTGGCGACCTGGTGCACAACAGCTTCAGCTACCACCTGACGCCGGCCGGCTCGATGGTGGAAACCGGCGCGCTGGCGGTGGGCTGCACCGTGTTCCCGGGGGGCGTGGGCAATACCGAGTTGCAACTGCAGGCGATGGCCGAGCTGCGGGCCGACGGCTATGCCGGCACCCCCAGCTTCCTGCGCATCCTGCTGGAGAAGGCCGACGAAACCGGCGTCGCGCTGCCGGCGTTGCGCAAGGCCTCGGTGGGCGGCGAGGCCTTTCCTGCCGCGCTGCGCGACGCGCTCCGTGCCCGCGGCATCGAGGCCTACCAGAGCTACGGCACGGCCGACCTGGGCCTGGTGGCCTACGAGACGCCCGCCCGCGAAGGCCTGGTGCTGGACGAGGGCGTGATCGTCGAAATCGTGCGCCCGGGCAGCGGCGATCCGGTGCCCGATGGCGAGGTCGGCGAACTGGTGGTCACGGTGCTGAACCCGGACTACCCGCTGGTGCGCTTCGGCACCGGCGATCTGTCGGCCTTCATGCCTGGCCACTGCCCCACCGGCCGCAGCAACCGGCGCATCAAGGGCTGGATGGGACGCGCCGATCAGACCGCCAAGGTGCGCGGCATGTTCGTGCATGCCACGCAGGTGGCCGAGGTGCTGAAGCGACATCCGGAACTGTCGCGGGCGCGGTTGGTGATCGAAGGCGAGATGGCCAACGACCGCATGACCATGCATGCCGAGGCGGCAGCGCAGGCCGAGGGGCTGGCCCATGCGGTGGCGGCCACCGTGCGCGACATCACCAAGCTGCGCTGCGAGGTGCGCGTGGTGGCACCCGGAAGCCTGCCGAACGACGGCAAGGTGGTCGAAGACCTGCGCCGCATCGACTGACGCCGAGCTTACCCGCTGGTACGTACTTTCCACGTCGCGGAACCGGATGCCCTTGCCTAGCATCGGAGCATCGGATTTACGCCAACCTGGAGACAAGCGCATGAAGAAGCTGACCTTTGCCCTGGCTGCCATCACGCTGGCTGCGGCCGCTCAGGCCTACCCTGACAAGCCCATCACCATCGTCGTGCCCTTTGCGGCCGGCGGCCCGACCGACAAGGTGGCACGCGACTTCGCCGAGGCGGTGCGCAAGCACCTGAACAACGGCACCATCGTCATCGAGAACGTCGGTGGTGCGGGCGGCACGCTGGGCGCCAACAAGGTGGCCAAGGCCGCGCCGGACGGCTACACGCTGCTGCTGCATCACATCGGCATGGCCACCTCGCCGTCGCTGTACCGCAACCTGCCCTTCAAGACCCTCGAGGACTTCGAGTACCTGGGCATGATCAACGACGTGCCGATGACGCTGATCGGACGGCCCACGCTGCCCGCCAACACCTACCCCGAGCTGGTGAAGTGGCTGAACGACAACAAGGGCAAGATCAACCTGGCCAACGCGGGCCTGGGTGCGGCCTCGCACCTGTGCGGGCTGCTGTTCCAGCAGGGCGTCAAGATCGACATGACCACCGTGCCTTACAAGGGCACCGCGCCCGCCATGACCGACCTGCTGGGCGGCCAGGTGGACATCATGTGCGACCAGACCACCAACACCAGCGGGCAGATCGAATCGGGCAAGGTCAAGGCCTACGCGGTGACCACCAGCAAGCGCCTCACTTCGCCGGCCCTGGCCAAGCTGCCAACGCTGGATGAATCGGGCCTGAAGGGCTTCAACCTGACCATCTGGCATGGCCTGTATGCGCCGAAGGGCACGCCCAAGGCCATCCAGGACCAGCTGAACGCGGCACTGCAGAAGGCGCTGAAGGACCCCGAGTTCATCAAGCGCCAGGAAGCGCTGGGCGCCGTGGTGGTGACCGATGGCCGCCTGGCCCCGGCCGAGCACAAGAAGTTCGTCGCCGCCGAAATCGACAAGCTGGGCGTGGCCATCAAGGCGGCTGGCCAGTACGCCGATTGAGCCAGGCCGACGCCAAGGATTCGGGGGCTGCCGCGGGCAGCCCCCTTGTCTTGGGCGGACGCTTCGATGGCGCCGTGCTGCGCTGCCTGGACAGCGTGACCGAAGCGGTGCAGCACGCGCCCGGCGCGGTGCTGGTGACCGGCTCGCATGGCGGTGCCAGCGTGGTGCGCTACGCGCTGGCGGCTCGGCCGCGGCTGGTGGTCTTCAACGATGCCGGGGTGGGCCTGCAGCGGGCGGGCATTGCCGCGCTGGAACCGCTGCAGCAGGCCGGCATTGCAGCATGCACCGTGGGCCATGACAGTGCCCGCATCGGCGAGGCGGCCTCGACCTGGGCGACCGGCGTGCTGTCGCAGGCCAATGCCGCCGCCGCCGCGCTGGGCGCGCGCCCGGGCC
>JAFLDH010000138.1 GCA_017302505.1 Burkholderiales bacterium | reverse complement strand
CAGCTGCGCCAGCACCGTCTGCGAATGGCGCGCGAAGCGCAGCCCGGCCAGCATGCCGCCCCACAGCCGCTCGGCCGGCAGCCGCGAGGGCGGGTGCGGCTTCGGCGGCCAGCGGCGGATGGCCTGCAGCATGATCAGCGAGCCAATCACCGTGATGACGAAGTTCCACGCGCTGCCGGCCAGCGACGACACCAGGCCGGCCAGCGCCGGGCCCACCGCGCGTGCGCCGTTGTAGGCGATGGACACCGCGGTGATGGCATTGGGCAGCTCGTCGCGCGGCACCGAGTCGGCGACGGTGGAGTTCCACGCCGGCGACAACATGGCCGTGCAGGCGCCGGCCACGAAGACGAAGAACAACAGCGTGGCCGGCCCGCCGATGCCTGCGAACAGCAGCGCCGACAGCAGCGCACCGGTGACGGCCTGCAGCGCCAGCGCGCCGACGATCAGCCGCCGCCGGTCGGCGATGTCGGCCAGCACGCCGGCTGGCAGCGACAGCAGGAACATCGGCAGGAACACGGCCGTCTGCACCAGCGCGGACAGGAAGGACGAGCCGGTCAGCTCGACCATCATCCAGGCCGCGGCCATGGTCTGCATGGCGTTGGCCACGAAGTACAGCCCGCCGCTTTGCCAGATGGCGCGGAAGGCCGGGTGGCGCAGCGCAGACCAGGTGTCCAGCGGGGCGCTCATGGTCGGTGCTCAGTGCAGCTTCGACACGGCGACGTCTTCGCCGAGGATGCCGCGCGGCCGCAGCACCAGCATCAGCGCGATCAGCACGCCGATCAGCACCACCTGCAGCGCAGCGGCGCGCGCCTGCTCGGCCTGCGGCACCATGCCGCGCAGCAGGCCGCCGGCAGCCGTCCAGAAGCCCCAGACCACGAAGGCGCCCAACACCGCGCCGCGGTTGTTGCCCGAGCCGCCGACGATCAGCATCGCCCACAGCTGGAAGGTCAGGATCGGCAGGAAATCCTCCGGCGCGATGTAGCCGACGAAATGCGCATAGACCGCGCCGCCCAGGCCCATCAGCGCGCTGCCGATGACGAAGCTCTGCAGCCGGTACAGATAGGCCCGCTTGCCCAGCGAGGCGGCGGCGTCCTCGTCCTCGCGTATGGCGCGCAGCACGCGGCCCCAGGGGCTGCGCACCAGCTGCTCCAGTGCGCGGTACACCAGCGCCAGCAGCGCGGCCGTCAGCGCCAGATAGCCCAGCGTCCACGGCGTGCCGGTGCCCAGCCAGCCCTGCAGCGGCTTGGGGATGAACTGCACGCCGAAGGGGCCGCCGGTCAGCGCCTGCGCATTGGTGGCCACCAGCTGGATCGTCACCGCCACGCCGAAGGTGGTGATGGCCAGGTAGTCGTCGCGCAGCCGCAGCGTCAGCGCGCCCACCAGCAGGCCGGCCAGGCCCGAGGTACCCATCGCTGCCAGCCAGCCGGCAGCCACCGGCCAGCCGAAGCCACCGATGCGGTCGGGCGTGTCGGGGGTGGTCAGGATGGCGGAGGTATAGGCCCCCACTGCCACGAAACCGGCCACGCCGACGTTGAACAGGCCGGTGAAGCCCCATTGCAGGTTCAGGCCCAGCACGATGATCGCGAAGCAGCAGGCGAACACCAGGAAGAAGCTGCCGTAGGACAGCAGGCCGGCCAGGTCGGGCATCAGCTTCGCTCCCCGAACAGGCCGTTGGGCCGCAGCAGCAGGATCGCGATCAGCACTGCGAAGGCCGCCGCGGCGCGGTACTCGGCACCCACGACCGACACCGCGGCGCTTTCGGCCAGGCCGACGATCAGCCCGCCGAGCACCGCGCCCCACACCGAGCCGATGCCGCCCAGGATGACGGCGGCAAACAGCGGCAGCAGCAGGTCCAGGCCCAGCGTGGGCCGCAGCTGCACCGTCAGCCCGGCGAACACGCCGGCCATCGCGGCCAGCATCGCGCCGATGATCCAGGTGGCGCGCAGCACGCGCTCGGGGTCGATGCCGGCCACCCGCGCCAGCTGCGGGTTCAGCGCGGTGGCGCGCATCGCGCGGCCCAGCGTGCTGCGCTGCAGGAACAGGTGCAGCGCGATCACCGTTAGCGCCGTCAGCCCCAGCACGAACAGCTGGTCGGGCGTGATGCGCATGCCGCCCCACACGCTGCGCGGCACCAGCGGGAGGGCGATCTGCAGCTCCTGCGAGTAGTAGCGCGGGATGCCGCCATAGAAGTACAGCAGCAGGTTGCGCAGCGCCAGCGCCGCGCCGAAGCTGGCGATGACCAGCGTGATCGAGCGCTGGCGGCGCAGCCGCTTGAACAGCAGTGCATCCAGCAGCAGCGCGCCGGCGGCCACCAGCACGGCCGCCAGCGCCATCGCCGCCAGCAGCGGCCAGCCAAAGGAGAAGGGCGCGATCGGCGTGGTGCCGATGCCGGCCACCGCGGCGAACATCGCCAGCGCGGTGAAGGCGAGGTACGCGCCCCAAGCCAGCAGCTCGCCATGGCCGAAGTTGGAAAAGCGCAGGATCGAGAAGGTCAGGCTCAGGCCGATGGCGCCCAGCGACACCACCGAGCCGATGACCAGCCCGTCGGCCAGGATCTGCAGCATCAGTGCGGCTCCGCCACCGCGGCCGGGGCGCCGGCATGGCGGCCCAGGTACAGCTCGGCGATGCGCGCGTCGCGCTGCAGCTCGGCGGCGGGCGCGACGATGCGCTCGCGGCCTTCCACCAGCACCGCCACGCGGTCGGCCACGGCCAGCGCGGCCTTGACGTTCTGCTCCACCAGCAGCACGGTGACGCCGCTGTCGCGCACGCCGCGCAGCGTCTGCAGCACCTGTTGCACCAGCTTCGGGCTCAAGCCGGCCGAGGGCTCGTCCAGCACCAGCAGCTGCGGCCGGGCGATCAGCGCGCGCGCCACCGCCAGCATCTGCCGCTGCCCGCCCGACAGCCGACCGGCGGCCAGGCTGCGCTGGCGTGCCAGGTCGGGAAACATCGCGTAGACCGGCGCCACCCGCGCCGTCCGTTCGCCGCGCGGGCCACGCAGAAGCGCCGCGGCCAGCTCCAGGTTTTCGGCGATCGTCAGGTTGGCGAACACGTTCTCGGTCTGCGGCACGAAGGCCAGGCCGCGATGCACCATGTCGTGTGCCGGCACCTTGGTGATGTCTTCACCGCCGAGCAGCACGCGGCCGGCGCTGATGGGCACCAGCCCGGCCACCGCCTTGACGAAGCTGCTCTTGCCGGCGCCGTTGGGCCCGATCACCGCGACGATCTCGCCACGCTGCACCTGCAGCGTGGCGCCGCGCACGATCGGCAGTCCGGGTTCGTAGCCGGCTTCCAGGTTCTCTACATCGAGCGCGGCCGTCATGCGGCGTCCCCGAGATAAGCCTCGACCACGCGCGGGTCGCGCAGCACCGCGGCCGGCTCGCCGGCCACCAGCAGCCGGCCCTGCGCCATCACCATCACCGGGCTGCACAGCGTCATCACCAGGTCCATGTTGTGCTCGATGATCAGGAAGCTGACGCCCTGTCGGTTCAGCGTGGCCACCTTGTCGACGATCTGGTCCAGCAGCGCCGGGTTGACGCCGGCGCCAGGCTCGTCCAGCAGCACCAGCTTGGGCTCGGCCACCATCACGCGGGCCAGCTCCAGCAGCTTGCGCTGGCCGCCGGACAGCACGCGCGCCGGCTGTGCGGCCAGCGCCGACAGGCCGACGAAATCGAGCCAGTGCATCGCCGCGTCGCGGGTGCGGCGCTCCTGCGCGGCCACCGCGCCGGCGCGCAGCCAGTTGGCCCAGAAGCGCTCGCCCAGCTGGCCCGGTGGCGCGAGCATCACGTTCTCCAGCACCGTCATCTCGGGGAAGGGCCGCGGGATCTGGAAGGTGCGCGCCAGGCCCGCGCTGAACACGCGGCTGGGCGCGGCGCCGGCGATCGGCTGGTCGTCGAGCCGGATGTCGCCGGCCGTGGGCTTCATGAAGCCGCTGAGGCAGTTGAACAGCGTGGTCTTGCCCGCGCCGTTGGGGCCGATCAGCCCGCCGATGGCCCCCCGCGCCAGCGCGAAGGACACGTCGTCGACGGCACGCTGGCCGCCAAAGACTTTGCTAACCTTCGCCGCCACCAGCAGACCGTCGCTCTTCATCGCGGCGTGGAGAATAGCCTATGGCCGACGATGCTTTCGAGCTGTACGACCTGCGTGTCGAGGTGGTTTCGCCCCCCGGCGCGAAGATCCAGTGCAACGCCAAAGTGGGCGACCATTTCGAGGTGCGCGGCGAGCTGCTGCACTTCGCGCAACCGTTCTCGATGTACTCGCTGGCGGCGCTGCTGCCGCTGCTGCCGGCCAAGCAGCGCGTCACCGACCCGAACGACTGGATGAGCACCGATGCCGAGGTGGCCTGCCCCGACCCACATTGCCCGACGCGCTTTCGCATCACCCGCCTGGGCAAGCGCACGTTCCGCCATGCCGAGACCACCGCGGTGCCGCTGCCACCCAAGGCCTGAGCCGCGATGATCGAGACCTTCGAGCTGGCGCCGGGCTACCGCATCCCGCGCATCATCCGCGGCGGCTGGCAGCTGGCCGGCGACCATGGCGCAGTGGACCGGCAACGCGCGGTGCAGGAGATTGCCGCCTTTGTCGAGGCCGGGCTGAACACGGTGGACGGCGCCGACATCTACACCGGCGTCGAGGCGCTGTACGGCGAGTTCAACGCGCAGCGCCGCGCGGCTGGCCTGGCGCCGCTGCAGGTGCACACCAAGTGCGTGCCCGACTACGACGACCTGGCGCGGGTAGATGCGGCCTACATCCGGCGCATCGTCGAACGCTCGCTGCAGCGGCTGCAGGTCGACCGGCTGGACCTGGTGCAGTTCCACTGGTGGGACTACCGCGTGCCGGGCTGCATCGAGGCCGCGCTGACGCTGAGCGCGCTGCAGCGCGAAGGCCTGATCCGCCTGGTGGGCGGCACCAACTTCGACACGCCGCACAGCGCCGCGATGCACGAGGCCGGCGTGGCGCTGGCCAGCATGCAGGTGCAGTACTCGCTGCTCGACCGCCGGCCGGAGCACGGCCTGCTGGGCCTGGGCGTGCCGCTGCTGTGCTACGGCACGCTGGCCGGCGGCTTCTTCGCCGAGCGCTGGCTGGGCGCGCCCGAACCGGGCAGCGAACTCACCAACCGCTCGCTGATCAAGTACAAGCTGGTGATCGACGATTTTGGCGGCTGGGCCGCCTTCCAGCAGCTGCTGCAGGCGCTGAAGGCCATCGGCGACAAGCATGGCGTGGGCATCGCCACGGTGGCCACGCGCTGGGTGCTGGACCGGCCCGGCGTGGCCGCGGCGATCGTCGGCGCGCGCTATGCCGACCATCTGCGCGACACGCTGGCGGTGTTCACGCTGCGGCTGGATGCCGAAGACCATGCGCGGCTGGCGCCGATCCTGGCCGCGCACCCCGGGCCCGAGGGCGACACCTACAGCCTGGAACGCGACAAGGCCGGCCGGCACGGCCGCATCATGAAGTACAACCTCAACAAGTCCTGACACGGAGCCCCCGCATGAACCTGAAGACCCTGTCCCTGGCGCTGTTCGCCGCCTTCACCGCCCTGCCGGCCGCGGCCCAGGCGCCGTCCTGCACGCACACCGTCGGCATGGTGGTGTCGCTCACCGGGGCGGCCGGCCGCTTCGGCCAGGCGGCGTCGAAGTCGGTGGAGCTGGCCTTCAACGAGCTGAACAAGGCTGCGGGCGCGGGCGGCATCGCCGGCTGCCGGCTGGCCTTCGACCTGCGCGACGCGCAGAGCCAGGGCACGGTGGCGGTGGACCAGGCCCGCCAGCTGGTGGACCTGAAGAAGACGCCGGCGATCATCGGCGGCATCATCAGCAGCGTGTCGATCCCGGTGGTCACCAGCGTCACCGCGCCGGCCGGCGTGGTGCAGATCTCGCCGGCCTCCACCTCGCCGACGCTGACCAAGCTGGGCAACGAGGGCAAGACCGGCGGCTGGTTCTTCCGCACCATCACCAGCGACGCGCTGCAGGGCACGGCGGCGGCCAAGTACGCGATGGACCAGGGCATGACGCAACTGGCCATCATCAACGTCAACAACGACTTCGGCGTGAACATGCTGGCCGAGTTCCGACGCGCCTACGAGGCGCTGGGCGGCAAGATCCTCAGCACCACCGCCTACAACCCGCAGCAGCCGTCCTACGCGGCCGAAGTGACCAATGCGCTGAAGGGCGACCCGCCGGCGCTGTACTTCATCGGCTACCCCGGCGACGGCACGACCATCGTGCGCACCTGGATCCAGCAGGGCGGGCCGCAGCGCTTCCTGCTGAACGACGGCATGAACGCGGCCGACTTCATCAAGGGCGTGGGCCCGCAGTTCCTGAACAACGCCTTCGGCACCTCGTCGGGCACCACCAAGACGGCGTCCACCGAGTTCTTCGCGCAGGCCTATCCGGCGATGAGCGGCGGCTTCGACGCCGGCGCGCCGGCGGCCGACCGGGCCTTCGATGCCGGCGCGATCCTGGGGCTGGCCATCGCGCACGCGGGCAAATTCGAGGCGGCGGCCATCCGCGATTCGATCCGCAAGGTCACCGAGCCCGGCGGCGAGGTGGTCTATGCCGGCCCGCAAGGCTTTGCGCGCGCGCTGCAGCTGATCAAGGAGAAGAAGCCGGTGCGCTACGTGGGCGTGATCGGCCCGGTGCAGTTCGACAAGAACGGCGACATCGTCGGCCCCTTCCGCACCTGGCGCATCACCAATGGCGAGGTCACCACCGTCGGCCAGATGTCGATGGAAGACGTGATGGCGGTGCAGGCGCGGCTGCCGAAGTGAAGCGCCCCGAGCGCACGCCGCTCGCCCCGGGACTGGAGATCTCGCGCCTGGTCACCGGCCTGTGGCAGGTGGCCGACATGGAGCGCGACGGCCGCACGCTGGACCCGCAGCAGGGTGCCGCCGCGCTGGCCGACTATGCGGCGGCCGGCTTCGACACCTTCGACATGGCCGACCATTACGGTTCGGCCGAGGTCATCACCGGCACGTTGCTGGCATCGCCACGCGGGCAGGGCGTGCGCGCCTTCACCAAGTGGTGCCCGGCGCCCGGGCCGATGACGCCGGCCGTCGTGCGCGAGGGCGTGCAACGCGCGCTGGAGCGGCTGCAGGTGCCGCGCATCGACCTGATGCAGTTCCACTGGTGGAGCTTCGAGCATCCGGGCTACCTGGACGCGATGCTCGAACTGGCCAAGCTGCGTCAGGAGGGCCTGATCGCCCATCTGGGGCTGACCAACTTCGACACTGCGCACCTGCGCCTGCTGCTGGCCCAGGGCGTGCCGATCGCCAGCAACCAGGTGTGCATCTCGCTGCTGGACCGCCGCGCCACCGGCGCGATGTCGGCGCTGTGCCTGGAGCGCGGCGTGCGGCTGCTGGCCTATGGGGCACTGGGCGGTGGTTTCCTCGGGCGGCGCTGGGTCGGCGCGGCCGAGCCGGCCGAAGTGGCCGACTGGAGCAAGATGAAATACCGCCGCTTCATCGACGCGGTGGGCGGCTGGGGGGCGCTGCAGGCGGTGCTGCGCGCGGCCGACCAGGTGGCGCGCAGGCACGGCGTGTCGGTGTCGAACGTGGCCACGCGCTGGGTGCTGCAGCAGCCAGCCGTGGCGGGCGTGATCATCGGCGCGCGGCTGGGCGAATCGGAGCACCGCGCCGACAACCTGCGGGTCTTCGACTTCAGTCTCGATGCCGAGGACCTGGCGCTGCTGGAAGAGGGCTTCGCCGCCACCACGACGATCCCCGGCGACTGCGGTGACGAGTACCGGCGCCCGCCCTTCCTGACCGCGTCGGGCGACCTGAGCCACCATCTGGCGACCATCCCGCCGGTGTGGCCCAAGCAGCCGGTGCCCGGCAAGCCCGGGCGCTGGCGCGTCGACAGCGGCAGCGTGTGGGAGCCGCTGGCCGGCTATGCGCGGGCGCAGCGCATCGGCGACCGCATCCTGGTGTCGGGCACCACCGCCACGCACGGCGAAGGCCAGCTGGTCGGCCCCGGCGATGCGGCGGTGCAGGCCACCTACATCCTGGACAAGATCGCCGCCAGCATCGCCGCGCTGGGCGGCAGCCTGCGCGACGTGGTGCGCACGCGCGTGTACCTGCAGGACCTGGCCGACTGGCAGGCGGTGAGCGCCGTGCACGGCCGCTATTTCGGCGACATCCGCCCGGCCAACACGCTGCTGCAGGTGGCCGGGCTGGTGGGCCAGGGCTACAAGGTCGAGATCGAGGCCGAGGCCATCGTCGACGGGGGAGACTGAAGATGGAAGTGAAGGACCAGGTGATCGTCGTCACCGGCGGCGGCTCGGGCATCGGCCGGGCGCTGTGCGAACGCTTTGCCGCCGATGGCGCGCGCGCGGTGATCGTCGCTGATCTGAATGCCGCGCAAGCCGAGCAGGTGGCCAGCGCCATCGGCAGCCGCGCGCAGGCGAGGGCGGTGAATGTCGGCGTCGAAGCCGAAGTGCAGGCGCTGGTGGCTGAAGTGACGGCGCAGCACGGCCGCATCGACCTGTTCTGCAGCAATGCCGGCGTGATCACGCGCGCCGACGAAGATGCCACCAACGCCGACTGGCAGCGCCACTGGGACGTGAACCTGATGGCCCATGTCTACGCGGCACGCGCGGTGCTGCCGCAGATGCTGGCGCGCGGCCAGGGCTACCTGCTGAATACCGCCTCGGCCGCGGGGCTGCTGAGCCAGGTGAACGCCGCGCCGTACTCGGTGACCAAGCATGCCGCGGTGGCCTTTGCCGAATGGCTGTCGATTGCGCACGGCGACAAGGGGCTGCGCGTCAGCTGCCTGTGCCCGCAGGGCGTTGACACGCCGATGCTGCGCGGCGCCGGCGGCACCGGCCGCAAGAGCTTTCTGGTCGAAGGCGCACTGACAGCCGAGCGCGTGGCCGAATGCGTGGTCGAGGGGCTGCGGCGTGAGGAGTTCCTGATCCTGCCGCACCCCGAGGTGCTGAGCTTCTTCCAGCGCAAGGCCAACGACTACGAGCGCTGGCTGCGCGGCATGCGTCGCCTGCGCGACAAGGTGATGAGCAGCGGCAGCTGAACAATCCACGTCAGCCGGACGTACCAGGAGAGCACGATGCAGGCCTTGCCCACCACCGACGTCGACACACTGGCCGCCCAGGTGCACGACGGCGCGAGCCTGACCGTGCACAAGGGCGACGAGCGCGACGTGCCGATGGCGCTGGCCCGTGCGCTGGTGCGCCGCGGCGTGCGCGGGCTGCACGTGATCACGCTGCCGACGGCGGCCTATCCGGCCAGCGGCATGATGGTCGATCTGCTGATCGGTGCGGGCTGCGTCGATTCGGTGGAGACCTCCGGCATCTCGCTGCACGAACTGGGCGCAGCGCCGCGCTTCACGCAGGCCGTCAAGTCCGGCCGGCTCAAGGTGCTGGATGCCACCTGCCCGGCCGTGTACGCCGCGCTGCAGGCCGGCGCCAAGGGCCAGCCTTTCGCGCCGCTGCGTGGCCTGATCGGCAGCGACCTGCTGCGCCACCGTAGCGACTACCGCGTCATCGACAACCCCTTCGCCCCCGGCGACCCGATCGTCGTGGTGCCGGCGATCAACGCCGACGTCGCGATCTTCCATGCCGAGATGGCCGATGCCGAGGGCAACGTGTGGATCGGCCGCGACCGCGACCGCCTGCTGGCCGCGCATGCCGCCAACACCGTGCTGGTCACCGTCGACCGCCGCGTGCCGGGCTGCTTTTTCGACGACGAGGCGCTGGCTGCCGGCACTATTCCCGCAGAGCTGATCCACGGCCTGGCGGTGGTGCCCGGCGGCGGCGCGCCGTATCTGGCCGACGGCCGGCCCGACCTGGCGGCGGTGCGCCGCTACCAGCACGTCGCGCTGGACGATGCCGGCTTCCAGGCCTGGCTGCGCAGCGAGGGCCTGGTCCGCGACGCGTTGCCGGCGTGATGGACCCGGACACACCGGTTCGCGCCGAAGAACTGCAGGCCAGCGCGATCGCCGACCTGCTGGCTGGCGCGCGCCGCGTCGCGGTGGGCATGCTGTCGCCGGTGCCCGGCGCCGGCGCCTTGCTGGCCGCGCAGCTGTCGGGTGGGCAGACCCGGGTGACGATCCTGGGCAGCCGCGCGCACAGCCGCTTCACCAACGGCGGGGCCGAGCTCTTCGACCGCGCCGGCCGCGGCGGCATCGACGCCTTCTTCCTCAGCGGCGGGCAGATCGACGGCCGCGCCAACATCAACCTGGTGGGCACCGGCGACTATCCGCACACCCCGGTGCGGTGGTCCGGTTCCTTTGGTTCGGCCTACCTGTACTTCATCGTGCCGCGGGTCGTGCTGTTCCGCTGGGAGCACAGCCGGCGCACGCTGGTGGAGGCGGTGGATTTCATCAGCGCCCCGGGTGTGTCCGAACCCGGCGTGCATCGCCCGGGCGGCCCGGTGGCGTTGATCACCAACCTGTGCCTGTTCGACTTCGACCGCCAACGCGCACGCTTCCGCCTGCGCAGCGTGCACCCGGGCCACACGCTGGAAGAGGTGAGCGATCAGACGGGCTTCGATTTCGATGTGCCGGCCGCCGTGCCGACCACGCCGCTGCCGGATGCACAGCGCCTGGCAGCGCTGCGCGGCCCGGTGGCCCGGCAGATGGCCGACATCTATCCGGCCTTTGCCGAGCGGGTGTTCGGCCTGGCGGCGGCTCAGTAACCGCGCATTCGCGCCAGCCGGTCCATCTGCAGGCCGGTATCGCCGTACAGCTCCTGCAGCACGCGCGCACGCTTCATGAACAGGCCGAAGTCCAGCTGGTCGGTCATGCCCATGCCGCCGTGCATCTGCACGCCTTCCTGCACCGCCAGCGTGGCGGCGCTGCCGCACTTGGCCTTGGCCACGGCCACCGCCTCGGCGGCCTGCGCCGGCGCGGTGTCCAGCGCGTGCAGCGCCTTGGCCAAGGCCGCACGGGCCAGCTCGATATCCACGTACAGCGTCGCGGCGCGGTGCTGCAGCGCCTGGAACTCGCCGATCAGCCGGCCGAACTGCTGGCGCTGCTTCAGGTAGTCCAGCGTGCGCTCGAACACCTCGTCGGCGATGCCCAGCAGCTCCGCCGCCACCGCGGCGCGGCCGAAGTCCAGCGCCTGCTGCAGCGCCGCCGCGCCATCGCCGGGCAAGCGCGAGTCGGCCGGCAGGTCCACGTCCAGCAGCAGCACGCGCGCGGCGTTGTGCGCATCGGCCATC
>JAFLDH010000137.1 GCA_017302505.1 Burkholderiales bacterium | reverse complement strand
GCGAAGGCGGCGTGCGCATCGGCATCCTGGCGCCGAACCTGCGGCACCCGGGTGCGCCGGCGATCGAGAAGGCGCTGGCCGAGCTTGGCTACACAAAGGGCGGCAACCTGGTCTTGGAGTTGCGCACAGCCAACGACCAGACCGAGACGATGGCCACGCTGGCCGACGAACTGGTGCGTCTGCCCGTGGACGCGCTGATCACCGTGCAGACGCCGGCGGCGCTGGCCGCGCGGCACGCCAGCACGGCCGTGCCGATCGTCATGGCCGGCATCGCCATCGACCCGGTAGCGGCCGGGCTGGTGCAGTCGCTGGCCCGGCCCGGCGGCAACGTCACCGGCGTGGCCGGCCTAGGCGCCGACCTGGCCGTCAAGGCGATGCAGTTCATGCGCGAACTGCTGCCGGGCATGAAGCGCATGGGCGCCATGCTGAATGCGGCCGACCCGTTCACGTCTTCGCTGCAGCCGATGCTGGAGCAGGCGGCACGCACGCTGGGCATCGAGCTGCGCGTGGCCAGCGTGCGTTCGCCCGACGAATACGCGCCGGTGCTGGCCGCGTGGTCCGTGGCGCGCGTCGACGCGGCCTTTATCCAGCCCAGCCTGTCGCAGCCCGCATTCATCAAGCTGGCCGATGCCCAGCGCCTGCCCAGCTTCTCGTTCGGCCGGGCCATCGTCCAGGCCGGCGGACTGTTGAGCTATGCGGCTAGCCAACGCGATATCGCGCAGCGCGTGGCCTATATGGCCGATCGCATCCTGCGGGGCGAAAAGCCTGCGCAGATCCCGGTGGAGCAGCCGGCCAGCTTCGAATTGGCGATCAACCTGCGCAGCGCCAGGGTGCTGGGCCTGGCGGTGCCGCAGTCGCTGCTGCTACGGGCGACCGAGTTGATCGAATGAAGCGCCGCCATGCCTGCTTCGGCTTGGGGCTTCTGGGCGTTGCAGCCGCGTCCGGCCGCGCCCAGGCGCAACCCGCACTGCGCCGTGTGGCCGTGCTGTCGGTGGGCGACACCCCGCGCGACCTGCCGCGCCTGCTGGCCGAACTCGGCCGGGTGGATGGCCGGGACATCACGGTCGACCTGCGCTCGGCGCAAGGCCGCACGGAGACCTTGCCAGCCTTGGCCGCCGAGCTGATGGCGTTGCGCCCGGCGGTGGTCATCAGCCTGGGGCCGCAGGCCACCGATGCGGTGCTGGCGGCCGACGCCGCAGTGCCGGTGGTGGCGCTGTTGGGCTCCGCGGTCGAATCGGGCCACGTCCGGCAGCTGGCGCGGCCCGGCGGCCGGCTGACGGGGGTGAGCTTCCTGGGCTCCACGCTCAACGGCAAACGCCTGGAACTGCTGGCCGAGCTGCTGCCCAGGGGCGCCTCGGTGATGAACCTGGGCGATGCCTCGTTGCGCACGGCTCCGTTCATTGGCGAAGAGCTGGCGCAGGTGTCGCGCGGCCTGGGCATGACCACCCACAACGCAGCGGCCGCCACGCTGGCCGAGATCGATGCGGCCTTCGCGACGGCCGGGCGGCTGCGGGTGAGCGGAGTCAACGTGCTGGCGTCACCCTTCTTGCATGCGCAGCGTGCGCGCATCTTCGGTCTGGCGGCCAAGGCGCGCCTGCCCGCGATCTACCAATGGCCGATCAGCGCGCGCGAGGGCGGCCTGATGGCCTACGGCCCGGACTTGCCAGCGATCAACCGGCTGCTGGCCGAGATGGCCGTGCAGGTGCTCAACGGCACGCGGGCCGGCGACATCCCGATCGTGCAGCCGAAGCGCTTCGAGCTGGTGATCAACCAGGCCACCGCGCGCAGCCTGGGCCTGGCCCTGCCGCGCACGCTGCTGCTGCGCGCCGACGAGGTGATCGAATGACGGCACCTGACGCCGTGCCGCAGGCGTCGGCGGCCTCCGGCCACAGCCACCGCGGCCGCCTGTTCCGCAAGTACCTGCTGCTGATCATGACGCTGGTGGGGCTGGCGCTGCTGGCCTCGGGCGCGATCAGCCTGGTGTTCAGCTACCGCGAGACCAGCGCCGCGCTGGCCAGCCTGCAGCAGGAGAAGGCGGTGGGCGCGGCGGCGCGCATCGAGCAGTACCTGCGCCAGGTGACGCAGCAGCTGCAGTACGCCGCGCTGCCGCAGATGGGCAGTGGCGACCTGGAGCTGCGGCGCATCGAGTTCCTGAAGCTGCTGCGCCAGGCGCCCGAGGTGACCGACATCGCGCTGATCGACGCCGACGGCCGCGAGCTGATCGCCGAGTCGCGGCTGGGCATGAGCATGCTGGCCTCGGGCAAGGACCGCTCGGCCGAGCCGGCCTTCAAGGAGGCCAAGCGCGGCCAGCCCTGGTTCGGGCCGGTGTACTTCCGCAAGGAGACCGAGCCGTACATGACGGTGGCCTTCCGTTCGGGCGGTGACAAGCCGCTGCTGACCGTGGCGGAACTGAATCTGAAGTTCATCTGGGATGTGGTCTCGCGCATCAAGATCGGCGACAAGGGCAAGGCCTACGTGGTGGACCGCGACGGCTACCTGGTGGCCGACCCCGACATCGGCCTGGTGCTGCGCAAGACGCAGATGGGCGGGCTGGAACATGTGCAGGCCATGAAGTCCGCCATTGACGGCGACGCGCCGGCCATGCAGTCGCACGACCTGGCCGGCAACACGGTGCTGGCGTCGATGGCGCCGATCGATTCGCAGGGCTGGCGCGTCTTCGTCGAGCAGCCGGTGTCCGAGGTGTACGCGCGGCTGAATGCGTCGATCCTGCTGACGGCCGGCCTGCTGCTGGCCGGCCTGCTGGTGTCGGCGCTGGCCGCCGGTGCGCTGGCGCGCAGCATGGTGCGACCGATCCGCACGCTGGACGAAGGCGCGCGGCGCATCGGCGCCGGCCAGCTGGACCAGCGCATCGAGGTCAAGACCAACGACGAGCTGGAAGGCCTGGCCGAGCAGTTCAACCAGATGAGTGCGCGCCTGAGCGAGTCCTACGCTGGGCTGGAACGCAAGGTGCAGGAGCGCACCGCCGAGCTGCGCGAGGCCCTGGAGCAGCAGACCGCCACCGCCGAGATCCTGCAGGTGATCAGCCGATCGGTGGCCGACGCGCAGCCGGTGTTCGATGCCATCGTCGCCAGCTGCCAGAGGCTGTTCGGCGGGCTGGCGGTGAACCTGTTGCTGCCGACGGGCGACCGGCTCAGCCGCGTGGCGCGGGCCTCGCGCGGCGGCACCGGCGAGGGCGGGCCCGACGACTTCCCGCTGGATGTGCGCAGCGTGTCCGGCGCCTGCGTGCTGCAAGGGCGGGTGATGGCGGTGGCCGATGCCGATGCGATGGCCGCCGATTACCCGCTGACGCCCGAGCTGGCCCGTTCCATCGGCTGGCGCTCGGGGTTGTTCGTGCCGTTGCTGTCCGAAGGGCAGGGCGTCGGCTGCATCGGCATCCTGCGCGCCGAGGCCGGAGGCTTCGACGACAAGGAGATCGCACTGGCGCAGACCTTCGCCGACCAGGCGGTGATCGCGATCCAGAACGCGCGGCTGTTCCGCGAGATCCAGGACAAGAGCCGCCAGCTGGAGATTGCCAACCAGCACAAGAGCGAGTTCCTGGCCAACATGAGCCACGAACTGCGCACGCCGCTGAACGCGATCATCGGTTTCTCCGAGGTGCTGCTGGAGCGCATGTTCGGCGAGCTGAACGAAAAGCAGGACGATTACCTGAAGGACATCCATTCGTCGGGCAAGCACCTGCTGAGCCTGATCAACGACATCCTCGACCTGTCCAAGATCGAGGCCGGCCGCATGGAGCTGGACGTCGAGAGCTTCGACGTGCCGGCGGCGCTGGACAACGCGATGACGCTGGTGCGCGAACGCGCGCAGCGCCACGGCATCGCGCTGTCGCTGCAGGTGTCGCCGGAGGTGGGCACGGTGCGTGCCGACGAGCGCAAGTTCAAGCAGATCCTGCTGAACCTGCTGACCAACGCGGTGAAGTTCACGCCCGATGGCGGCAAGGTGGACGTACGCGCCGGGCTGGTGGACGGCGTGCTGCAGGTGGCGGTGGCCGACACCGGCATTGGCATCGCGCCCGAGGACCAGGCCGCGGTGTTCGAGGAGTTCCGCCAGGTGGGCCGCCACTACAC
The DNA here is from genome assembly GCA_017302505.1 of Burkholderiales bacterium. GTDB lineage: Bacteria > Pseudomonadota > Gammaproteobacteria > Burkholderiales > Burkholderiaceae_C > Rubrivivax. The sequence continues at coordinate 7,225 of JAFLDH010000137.1, read as the reverse complement.
CAACAAGCAGGAAGGCACCGGCCTGGGCCTGACATTGACCCGCCGCTTCGTCGAGCTGCATGGCGGCCGCCTCACGCTGCAAAGCGAGCCCGGCAAGGGGTCGACATTCACCTTCACGCTGCCGAGTCAAGCATGAAAACCATCCTGATCGTCGAGGACAACGAGAAGAACATGAAGCTGGCGCGCGACATCCTGCGCGCCAAGGGCTATGCCACGCTGGAGGCCGTGAACGGCCTGGACGGTGTGAAGCTGGCGCTGGAGCAGGTGCCCGACCTGGTGCTGATGGACATCCAGCTGCCCGACATCAACGGCATCGAGGCCTTCGAGCGCATCCGCGGGAACGCCGCCACCGCGAAAGTGCCGGTGGTGGCCTTCACCGCGTCGGTCACCGCCAACGACCGCAGCCGCATCGGCGATGCCGGCTTCGACGGCTTTCTGGGCAAGCCGATCAACCTGAAGGAATTTCTTGAGACTGTGCGGCGCATGCTCGGCGAGCCGCAACCATGAGCGCGCGCATCCTGGTGGTCGACGACACGCCGGCCAACGTCAAGCTGTTGGTCGACCTGCTGGGCGCCAAGGGCTACCAGCCGGTAGCGGCCACCAACGGCGAAGAGGCGCTGGCGCGTATCGCTGAAGCGATGCCCGATCTGGTGCTGCTGGACATCATGATGCCGGGCCTGTCGGGCTACGACGTCTGCCGGCGGCTGCGCGCCGACCCGGCCACGGCCTTGCTGCCGGTGGTGCTGTGTACGTCGCTCGACCCGAAGCAGGAGCGCATCAATGGCATCGAGGCCGGCGCCGACGACTTCATCCCCAAGCCGATCAACCAGCAGGAGCTGTTCGCGCGGGTGAAGTCGCTGCTGCGCATCAAGGCGCTGCAGGACGAGGTCAAGGCCCAGGCCGCGCAGCTGGCTGAATGGAACGGCAGGCTCGAGCAGCGCGTGCAGGAGCAGCTGGCGCAGATGGAGCGCCTGAGCCGGCTGAAGAACTTCTTCTCGCCGCAGCTGGCCGAAGCCATCGTCAGCGGCGGCACAGAGGACCCGCTGAAGAGCCACCGCCGCGAGATCACGGTGGTGTTCCTGGACCTGCGCGGCTTCACCGCCTTCACCGAGACCGCCGACCCGGAAGAGGTGATGGGCGTGCTGCGCGAGTACCACGCGGCGATGGGCGCGCTGATCCTGCAGCACGAGGGCACGCTGGAGCGCTTCACCGGCGACGGCATCATGATCTTCTTCAACGACCCGGTGGTCGTCGACGACCCGGCGGTGCGTGCGGCGCGCATGGCGCAGCAGATGCAGCAGCGTACGGCGGTGCTGGCCGCGGGCTGGAAGAAGCGCGGCTACGAGCTGCAGCTGGGCATCGGCATCGCGATGGGCTACGCCACCATCGGCGCCATCGGCTTCGAGGGCCGGGTGGACTACGGCGCCATCGGCAACGTCACCAACCTGTCCGCGCGCCTGTGCGGCGAGGCCAAGGGCGGCGAGATCCTGGTCGCGCCGCGCGTGGCGGCCGCGCTGGACGGCAGCGGGCTGCCGGTCGAGCCTGCAGGCGAGTTCCAGCTCAAGGGCCTGGCGCGGCCGATTGTGGTGTCGCGGGTGGTTTGGAGTACGGCGTGAGCGCGCCAGTGCGGATCCTTCGGCCGCTGCGCCGCCGCCACGTGCTGTCCGCGCTGTTGGTCTGGCCGGCCGTGGGCCTGGCGCAGACCCGCAGGCCGCTGCGGCTGGGCATCCTGGGCGCCACCACGGCTGCCGGCTTTGGCGGCCAGTGGGAGGCTTTCAAGGCTGCGCTGCGCCAGCAGGGTTGGGTGGAAGGGCGCGACCTGTTCATCGAGGCGCGCTTCGCAGACAACCAGCCTGAGCGGCTGCCCGCGCTGGCCGCCGAGCTGGTGGCGCTGAAGGTGGACCTGATCGCCACGCACGGCATTCCCGGCACCCGTGCGGCCAAGGGCGCGACGACGACGATCCCGATCCTGATGGCCAGCGTGGCCGACCCGGTGGCCGCCGGCCTGGTGGACAGCTTCGCGCGTCCTGGCGGCAACGTCACGGGCATTGCCTTCCTGGCGCACGAGCTGGCGGCCAAGCGGCTGCAACTGCTGCGCGAGGCGCTGCCTGCGCTGCAGCGCGCCGCGGTGCTGAGCAACTCGCGCAATGCCGCCTACAGCGACGCCATGTTCGAGGCGATGCAGGCGGCAGCCCCGGGGCTGCACCTGCAGCTGCAGCGCTTCGATGCCCCCGACCCGGCGCAGTACGAGGCTGTGTTCGCGCAGATGGTGGCGCGCCGGCAGGAAGCCGTGGCCATCACCGAAGAGGCGACCTTCATCGCCCAGGCACAGCGGCTGGCGGCACTGGCGCAACTGCAGCGCCTTCCCACCGTGGGCAACAAGGAGTTCGCGCAGGCCGGCGGGATGATCGGTTATGGCGCCAATCGCGATGCGATCTTCCGGCGTGCCGGCCTGATGGCCGACAAGCTGCTGCGCGGCGCGAAGCCGGCCGACCTGCCGGTGGAGCAGCCCACCGAGTTCGAGCTGGTGCTCAATGCGCGCACCGCGCAGGCGGTGGGGGTGGTGCTGCCCGGGCCATTGCGGCTGCGAGCGGACAGCGTGATCGAATAGTTCAGCCTGCCTGCGCCGCCGCCTTGTGCCGCTGCACGTCGGCCAGCAGCCGGGCCACCACCAGGCGCATGAAGTAGAAGCCCAGCTTGGGGTTCTGGTAGTAGAGCTGGTAGATCTGCTCGTCGGTCATCATGTACAGCTCGCAGTCGGTTTCGCAGACCACCGTCAGCGTGCGCTTCTTGTCCGGCGAGAACAGCGCGATCTCGCCAATCAGGTTGTCCGGCCCGATGGTGGCGTTGACGCCTTCCAGCCGCAGCCGGCCGCTGCCCACGTAGTAGATCTCGTCGGCCTCGTCGCCCTCGCGAAACAGCACGTGCCCGGCCTTGTGCTTGTGCATGTGCATGTGCGGCAGCAGCCATTCGGACACCGGCGACTTCTCGGTGACTTTCTCGATTTCCTTGGTCAGCCGCAGGATCTCCAGCAGGCGCCGGGCGTTCACCGGCATCAGGATCACGTTCAGCAGGAATTCGGGCGACACGATCAGCTTGGCCCAGTCGAACTCCAGGTGAAACACCGAGAAGGTGATCAGCAGCACGTTGCTGACCAGCGAAAGCACCCGCAGCGGCACCATGGCGCGCATGTAATGGCTGGCCAGGTAGAAGGCGCCACCCAGCAGGCCGATGGCGGTGATCAGGTCGAAATGCATGGGTTCGGTGTCCTTGAGCCCGTGGGTCGTCGGGGGATGGCGCCATGGCGGGCGCCGCTTCCGCCGCCCGGATTGTGTTGTATTTCCCGGGTGGCGCCTGGGGCGACGGGGCTTGGCCCGCGCCGCTTTTTCGCTAGCATAAGCGGCATGAACAAGCCGCTTGCCGTTGCCTTCGCGCTGATCATCGCCACGTCCTCGGTCTGGGCGCAAAGCGCCAAGCTGATCGGCGCCCAAAGCGAGGTCAGCTTCGTCACCAAGCAGATGGGCGTGCCGGTGGACGGCAAGTTCAAGAAGTTCGACGCCCAGGTCAATCTCGATCCGAAGAAGCCCGAGACGGGCTCGGTGGCCATCAGCATCGACACCGGCAGCGCGACGCTGGGGGTGCCCGAGAGCGATGCCGAGATGCCCAAGTCCACCTGGTTCAACGTGGCCAAGTTCCCGCAGGCCACCTTCAAGTCCACCGCCATCAAGGGCCTGGGCGGTGGCAAGTTCGAGGTGGCCGGTAAGCTGGACATCAAGGGCACCCAGCGCGACGTGGTGGTGCCGGTGCAGATCACGCAGGTCGGCGGCAACTCCACGGCCACCGGCAGCTTCGTGATCAAGCGACTCGATTTCAAGATCGGCGAGGCCGAATGGACCGACACCACGGTGGTGGCCAATGACGTCACCGTGAAGTTCAAGCTGGCCCTGTCGGGCCTGGGCCCGCTGTGAGGCCCGCCGTCCACGCGCTGGCCGCGCTGGCTGCCGGCCTGGCGTTCGCGGGCGCCGCGCAGGCCCAGACGCCCAACTACGCCATCGACCCGACGCACACCTTCGTCAACTACGAGAACGGCCACTACGGCACCACCACCAACCGCGGCCGCTTCAGCATGAAGGACGGCACGCTGTTCTTCGATCGTGCAGGCCAGCAGGGCAAGGTGGACATCGTGATTGACATCTCGTCGGTGAACACCGGTGTCGATTTCCTGAACCGGCAGATCCAGGGCAAGGACTTCTTCAACGTGGCCGACTACCCGACGGCCCGGTTCGTGTCGGACAAGTTCGTGTTCAACGGCGACAAGGTCAGCGAGGTGCATGGCCAGCTGACGCTGAAGGGCCAGACCCACCCGGTGGTGCTGAAGGCGCAGAAATTCAACTGCTACATGAACCCGCTGGTCAAGCGCGAGGTCTGTGGCGGCGATTTCGAGACCAACATCCAGCGCAGCCAGTGGGGTGTGCTGTGGGGCCTGCAGTTCGGCTTCGAGGACGCCGTCAAGCTGATCATCCAGATCGAGGCGATCCGGATGCAGTAGCGCGGGCCCGGGCCTACAGCAGGCCTTCGGGCACCAGCACCGACAGCACTTCCAGCATCAGCCGCGACCAGGCGTCGGTCTCGGGCTCCTCGACGATCTGCTCGGCGCCGCCGGGTCCGCTGGTGGTCCAGACCAGGTCCTTGCCGTTCTCGGCCAGCGTCACCTTGTAGGCGCCCTGCTGGCGGATCACGTCCACCAGCTTCAGCACCTGCTGGGCGATCTGCGGGCTCTGGATGAACAGGCCGAACTCCGTGTTGTGCTGGTTCGAGCGCGGATCGAAGTTCATCGAGCCGATGAACACCCGCTCGCCGTCGACCACCGCGCTCTTGGCATGCAGCCGGCCGATGGAGGTGGAGAAGCGCCCCAGGCGCAGGCTGCGGCTGACCTTCTGCGGGCTCAGCTCGTACAGGTTCATGCCCAGCTTCAGCATCTCGGGCCGGTAGCGGCGGTAGCCGGTGTGCACCACCGGCTCGTCGGTGGCCGCCAGCGAGTTGGTGACCAGCGTGTACTTGACGCCGTAGCGCTCGACCGAGTTGCGGAAAACCTCCAGCCCGTCGGCCCCGGGCACCAGGTAGGGGCTGGTCAGCACCACGTCCTTGCGTGCCCGGCGCATCATCTCGATGACGTTGTAGCGCACGCTGTCCACGTCGTCGATCGGCGCGATGCCATAGGTGGAGACGCGGCCGATCACCTTGTCCGGCGCGTCGGCATAGGCCTGCGCGTCGGCCCAGATCAGCCCCACCTTGCCGGCGTTCAGCTCGTTGACGATCGGGCCGTAGCCCAACACGTCGTTCGGCGGCGGCCGTTCCGGCTCGGGCGTGCCGCCGGTCTCGCCGATCACCTCCACCGTGGGAGGCAGGCCGGTCTCGGCCGGCGATTCGATCACCCGCAGCACCGGCACCGCCTCGGCCGAGGTGCGGCGTTCGAAGTAGGCACGCAGCTGCTCGTCGCTCTGGTCGGTCTTGACGATGGCGCGGATCGGCATCACGCGGTCGCTGTTCCAGTATTCGTCGAACAGCGCGCCCAGCCGCGGCATGATCGAGCCGATGACGAAGGTGTCCAGGTCGATGAAGTTGGCGCCCGCGCTGGCCATGAAGTACTCGTCGGCGATGTTGCGGCCGCCCACCACCGCCATCACGCTGTCGGCCAGGAACAGCTTGTTGTGCATGCGCCGGTGCACACGGTCGAAGTCGTGGATGTTCACCGTGAAGCGGGTCAGGAAGTTCTGCCGCCCGGCCGGGAAGGGGTTGAACAGCCGCACCTCCACGTTGGGGTAGGCGTCCAGCCCCATCAGCAGCGGGTCCTGCCCGGAGGTGTACAGGTCGTCGATGATCAGCCGCACGCGCACACCGCGTTCGGAGGCATCGCGCAGCGTGCGCAGCAGGTAGCGGCCGGTGCGGTCGTCGTAGATCTGGTAGTACTGCACGTCCAGCGTGCGCTGCGCGCGCCGCGCCAGCTCGATGCGCGCCTGCAGCGCGTACTGGCCGGTGGGCATCAGCCGGAAGCCGCTTTGCTCCGGGTCCACTGTCGAGGCCTTGGCGATGCGGCCCAGCGCCGTGTCCACGGCCGGCGGCGGTGCCTTGCTGTCCGGCCGGTCCACGTCCTTGGGCAGTCTGGCGCAGCCGGCCAGTGCCACGGCTGCGCCAAGCAGCAGGGCCCCCCAGGCGGACCGTAGGCGCAATGAGGACAGTCGGTTGAACATCGCGAGGGCAGCTGCAAGCAGCGTGGATGCTAGCGTGGCCGCTTCGGGCGCATCAACAAGACAAACCCGCCGGGGCCATGCCGTGGGCCGCGGCGGGTTGCAACACGCACACGAGCCGGCAGGGCCGGCTCGTGTCAGCAAAGGCCTGTGCGCGGGCTCAGGCCTTCTTCACCCAGGAGGCACACCAGCCGTTGGCGGCCACGGTCTTGCCGGGGAACAGCGGGCACCCGCCTTCGGCGGCGCCGGCCTTGCCCTGGAACAGCTGGCAGTTGCTGCACTTCTGCGCCACGTCGTGCTTGGGGTACTTCTTCTTGTCGGCCTTGGCGGTGTCGGCCACGTAGCCGAGCGCCACCGCGGTCGGGTCCTTCTCGTCGAGCTTGGCCTGCGCCATGGCGCCGGAAGCGGCCAGGGCGGAGGTGCCAGCGGCCAGGGTCATCATGAATACGCGACGGTTCGTAAGGTTCACGGAAGGCTCCATGGTTTGGGGTTTGGGATGCCATGCGCCCCGGTGGTTGCCGCACCGACGCATTGCAACGGAAAGTCTAGCGCATGCACCTTGCAACGCAGCCGGGGCGGCTGTCGTTGACGTGCCTTATGGCCGCACGGTGTCGATCACCAGCTCGACCGGGCCGCCGCCGGCCGGCGCGCGTACCTGGCCTTCCAGGTCGCCGCTCTGCGGCATCGCGTTGCCGCTCTTGCTGATGCGCGCGCCAACCACCACGTTGGCAAAGGACGAAAGCTTCAGTTCGGGCGACATGGCCATGCTGTCGTCCAGCGTGAAGTCGAAAGGCAGCTCGGCGGCTCCCCGCTTGACGATGGCCAGCGGCATGCGCGGCCCTTCGACGGCGCGCGCAAACACGAACAGCGTGTCGCCGGGTGCCACCTTGGCAGCCAGCGCCGGTGCGATGCTGACGCGGCCATTCAATGCGCTGCGGCCGGCAGCGGCGGCCGATGCCGCGGCGGCAGGCGGGGCG
>JAFLDH010000136.1 GCA_017302505.1 Burkholderiales bacterium | reverse complement strand
CAAGGCCAGCACCGCAAAGGCCAGCACGCCGGGTACGCCCAGCAGACCGACCGCCAGCGCCAGCCGCCAGGGCAGCCGCGGCGCCTTCATGTGTCGGGTGCGTGCACAGCGTCTCAGGCCGGCGCGGCCGCCGCTTCGTAGATGACGAAGCGCTTGGTGGTGGTCTCCACCACCTGCCAGGTGCCGACGAAGCCGCGCGGGATGACGAAGTGGTCGCCAGGCCCCAGCGTGTGCGCGCGGCCCTCGGCATCGGTGACGATGCTGCGGCCTTCCAGCAGCTGGCAGACCTCGTGCTCGGTGTAGGCGATGCGCCAGGTGCCGGGGTCGCTGCGCCACACACCGACGAAGAACTGCTGCGTCGGATCGGTGTACTGCATCCACAGCGTCTGCAGCGGGTCGCCCTCGATCAGCTTCTCGGGCGGCAGGTGGTAGGTCTCGGGCTGGGGCAGCGCCTCCAGGCGGATCAAGGTGGCAGGGTTCATGGTGGTGCAGGGGTTCAGGTGCCGGCCGGCCGCCAGCCAATGCGCAGGAAGGATTCCACCGGCTGGAACAGCGGTGCAGGCCATTCGCCCCAGCGGAACCAGGCCCAGCCGTCGCACTTGTGCGGCTCGCGGTTCACCGGCTGGCCGATGATGCCGCGCGCCACGACGAACACGGTCAGGTACTGCTCGCGGGCCGCTTCGAAGATGTCGTTGGCATAAGGGCCCAGTTCGAAGACCCGCGCCGTCAGGCCGGTTTCTTCCAGCAGCTCGCGCGCGGCGCAGGCCTCGATCTGCTCGCCGTACTCCAGCCGCCCGCCGGGTGCCGACCAGGTGCCCGCGCCATGCGCGCCGCGGCGCCGGCCCAGCAGCACCAGGCCGTCCTGCAGCACCAGCACGCCCACGCCCACGGCCACGCGGCCTTGCGCCAGGCTCATCGCGCGGCCACCTTGCGCGCAGGCTTCGGCCCGGCGTCCTTGGCCACGCGGGTGGCGTAGGCCTGGGTCAGCAGTTGCTTGACCAGCGGCGCCGGCGCTTCCGCCAGCGCAATGCGCAGGCCCACCACCTTGCCGCCCCACAGCAGCTTCTGGATGCAGCCCGGCTCCAGCGCCAGCGCGCGTTCGCGCTCGTCCTCGCCGACGAACACATGCAAGAACCGCTCGCCCGGCGGCACGGTGGCGAAGATCTTGCCGCGCACGCGGAAGGAGCCGAAGTCGTGGTGCGGCGCCTCGGTCACCGCGTCCATCGCCATGGCATGGCGGCGCACGGTCTCGAACTTCATCCTAGGCCAGCCACAACAGCAGCAACCCCAAGGCCGCCGGCAGCGCCTGGATGTAGAGGATCTTGCGGCTGGCGGTGGCCGCGCCGTACACGCCGGCGACCAGCACGCACAGCAGGAAGAACACCTTCACCGCCAGGCCGGCGGCGCCCTGGCTCAGGCCCCACAGCAGGCCGGCCGCCAGGAAGCCGTTGTAGAGGCCCTGGTTGGCGGCGAGCACCTTGGTGGCCGCCGCGAAATCGGGCTTCAGGCCGAAGGCCTTGCGGCCGCGCGGCGTGTCCCACAGGAACATCTCCAGCACCAGGATGTACACGTGGATCAGCGCAACCAGCAGGACGACGGCATCGGCGGCAAGGGACATCGGGGCTCCTGCGGCGGGGGGCGGAAGCGGCATGGTAGCCGCGCGGCCCTAGTCCGCGCCGTCGAAGGGCCGCACCCAGTACTGCACATGGTGGTTGAAATCGCCCGAGAAGCTCGAGCGCTCCTGCTGCCAGTAGGTGCGCAGGTACTTGAACTGGCGCAGTTGCTTCTTCATCGAGTTCTCGATCGAGTACCAGAAGGCGTTGGGCAGCACCGGCACGAAGAAGATGAACATCTTGGCCTTGTGGTAGCGGTAGGCCTCTTCGAACAGGTTCATGTAGCCCACCGCGATGTAGTGCGCCGGGGGTCGATCGGCCCCGGGTGCGTATTCCGTCGCCACCAGGTAGGCATGTGCGCCCTCGGTGTCCGCAAACTTGAAGATCAGGCTCTGCCATCGGGCATAGATCTGGTTGCATACGGTCAGGCGCAGGCTGACCAGCGCGGTCAGGATGCCGACCAGGCTGACGAGCCCGACGACACTGATCCAGAACTTGGCCTGTTCCAGCGGCCCCGCGGCCGACAGGGAGGCTAACAAGGTGGGAAGCTCGGACACGTTCATGGCTTCAATCTCCGTGTGCAGGCCAAGGCCGGCCGGCAACCAGGCTGCGCCAGGGCATCGCGCACCAGGCGGACCACGTAGCGGTTGTGGGTGTCGAAGCCCGGTGGAAAGCCCAGGCCGAAATGCCCGCACACCGCCATGGCCACTGCCGGCGAGCGCGACTGACCGTAGCGGCAGTGCACCACCAGCGTGCTGGCGTGGGCCGCGGCGCCGTGCACGAAGCCTGCGATCTGCGCTGCCTGCGCCGGCGTCAGCGGCTGCAGGCCGGCATGGAACTCGTCCACCGCAAAGCTGTCCGGGTCCACGTCGTCGAAGGCGATGCGCAACAGCGCCGGCCAGCCGGGCTGCAGCGCTGCCGGCGCGGCACCGGTGTCGGTGATGGAGATCAGCGCATGGCCCGCGGCGGGCGGCATCGCCTCGGCCCAGGCTTGCCCGAGGAACAGGACTTCGCGCAGCGTGCTCATGGTGTGTGCAAGCGGCTTGCGGCGGCACCGGCGGCGCTGCCAACTTGCTCAGACGTGCTGGTCAATCAGGATCGCGTTGCCATCCGGGTCGGTCAGCGTGATGTAGGCCGGACCCGTGGTGCCGGCATCAGCCTCCTGATCCAGCGCGATGCCCTGCTCCTTCAGCCTGTTCTGGATGCTGCGGACATCTTCGAACCCCGGCACCAACTGGGCTTCGCTGTCCCATCCGGGATTGAAGGTGAGCACGTTCTTCTCGAACATGCCTTGGAACATACCAATCAAGGTCGTCCCGTTCTTCATGATGAGCCAGCGTTGCGCCTGCTCTCCGCCGAAGACAGAGAAACCGAGGCTTTCGTAGAACGCTCGCGACGCGGCGATGTCTTTGACGGCGAGGCTGATCGAGAAGGCTCCAAGCTGCATCTTTCTCTCCCGGGTCAACTCGAGCGAATACGAAGGGACTTCCCCAGTCCTACGACGGTATCGAGGTACCAAGATTGACTCGCGGAAGTTCAATCTGATCGGAAAGGGGAAGTCCATGGCGGAGATTACACGCGGCGCGGTGGCGCGGGTAGGGGTGGATCTGTCCAAGCACGTGTTCCAGGTGCACGCGGTGGACCGGTCGGGCCGGCTGGTGCTGGCCAAGGCGCTTTCGCCGGAGCGGTTCTTCGCCTGGTGTGCCGAGTTGCCCGCCGGCTGCCTGGTGGCGATGGAAGCCTGCGGGGGTGCCCACCATGCGGCGCGGCGACTTCGCTTGCAGGGCGTGGATGCCCGGCTGATCGCCGGCCACTTCGTCACCCCGTACCGCATGGCCGGCAAGTGCGGCAAGAACGACGCCAACGACGCTGCGGCGATCTGCGAGGCCACGGGCCGGCCGCACATGCGGTTTGTGCCGGTGAAGACGGCCGAGCAGCAGGGCCAGCTCAGCGTGCACCGTTTGCGCGAGGGCTACAAGGCCGAGCGCACCGCGCTGATCAACCGCATCCGCGGCGTGCTGGCAGAGTTCGGGCTGGTCTTCCCGCAGAGCCCCGAAGCGTTGCGCCGGGTGCTGGCCGATGTGCTGGAAGACGCCAGCAACGAACTGACCGGCATCGCCCGCCTGGTGCTGCAGCGCGCGCACCTGCATTGGATCGATCTGGATCTGCAGATGAAGTGGTGCGACGAACGCATCGAGGCCCACGCCCGCAGCGACGAGCGCGCTGCCAAGGTCGCGGCGCTGCAGGGGATCGGCCCGATCGGCGCATCGGCGCTGGTGGCCAGCGTCGGGGACTTCAGGCAATTCGCCAGCGCCGAGCAGTTTGGCGCGTGGCTCGGGCTGGTGCCCAGCCAGAACTCCACCGGCGGCAAAGCCAGGCTGGGCAGGATCACCAAGCGTGGCGACGACTATCTGCGCACGCTGCTGATCCAGGGCGCGAAGTCGGCAGTGATGACGGCTGGAAAGCGTGACCTGCCCCCCGCCAGCCGTACCAAGGTAAGGGAAGGAAGTCCGCACATCAGGAGAATGGCGGACATGAGGAAGAGCAAGTACAGCGAGGAACAGATCATTGGGTTCCTCAGGCAGGCCGATGCAGGGCTACCCGTGGCGGAGATCTGCCGCAAGGGTGGGTTCAGCGACGCGACGTTCTACAAGTGGCGCTCGAAGTTCGGCGGCATGGAAGCATCCGACGCGAAGAGGCTACGTGAGCTGGAGGCGGAGAACGCCAAGCTGAAGAAGCTGCTGGCCGAAGCGCACCTGGACATGCATGCGCTGAAGAGCGTGCTCGGGGAAAAGCGCTAGCCCCACAGGTCAAGCGCGAGGCGATCGCCAGGATGGTCAACGAACACCACCTGTCCGAGCGCCGCGCATGTGGGCTTGTGGGGCTCTCCCGTGACAGCTATCGCCATCTGCCCGAACCGGATGCCGCAACGTGCGAGCTGGCCGGCCGGTTCGTCGAGATCGCCCAGGTGCGCCGGCGCTTCGGCTACAGGCGCATCCACGACTTGCTGCGAGCGCAGTTTCCGGGCGTCAATCACAAGCGCGTCTGGCGCCTGTACAGCGAGGCCAACCTGGCCGTGCGCAAGCGCAAGAAGGTGCGCCGCCCGCCGGCCGAACGCGTGCCGCTGCAGGCAGCCCGCAATGTCAACGAGGTCTGGAGCATGGATTTCGTCAGCGACAGCCTGGCCAACGGTCGGCGCCTGAAGTGCCTGACGGTGGCCGACGACTTCAGCCACGAGTGCGTGGACATCACGGTGGACCACGGCATCTCGGGCGAGTACGTCACCCGACTGTTGGACCGCGCTGCGGTCTTCCGAGGCTACCCGGCAGCGGTGAGAACTGACAACGGGCCGGAATTCACCAGCCGGGCCTTCATCGCCTGGACCCAGGAGCACTACGTGCGGCACCTGCTCATCGAGCCTGGCAAGCCCATGCAGAACGGCTACATCGAGAGCTTCAACGGCAAGTTCCGCGACGAGTGCCTCAATGAGCACTGGTTCCAGACACTGCAGCAAGCCCGCGAGACCATCTCCCATTGGCGGCGTGACTACAACGAGGTCCGGCCCGCACAGCAGCATCGGTCGCATCCCGCCGGCGCAATTCGCCGAGCAGCACCGCCGGCATGCCGGCGGTACTGCTCACCAAACCCCAGCAACCAACGAGATCACGTAACCTTCAACCCGGACTTCTTCCGAAACATTGGTATGGCGGAAGGGGGCAGGTCAAGCGAAGCGACCGTATCAGCCAATGGCTGGTGCAGTTGAAGGAGCGGGTCGGCTGGCAGAAGGCGGTGGTGGCGCTGGCCAACAAGAACGCGCGCATCTTGTGGGCGGTGCTCACCCGAGAGGGCGCGTTCGACCCGAACCATGTTCCCGAGGTGCCGGCGCCGCACTGTGCGTTGAGCCAGCGGCCGGCTCTCTGAGGAGTTGATTCCCACCTGCAGACGCGAAGCGCAGATCACACGACAGGTCAGACCGGCGGCAGCCAAACCCGGTAACCCTCAAGGGCTCGATGTCCGCTGAGCGAATGGGGCACTGCCGAGCGGTTCGTATCTGGGGCTTCGGAATCGACCGAAACAAGCCCGCCTGTAGATGTGCAGTCTGTTCCTTGTCGGTGTTGTCGTTGCGCGCTGCAACTGCGGAGTGGAAGCGATCCGGAAATCAAACTGCGACGTTGACTGATTGGGGAGTCCCTGTAGAGGGGTTAGGCATCTTCTCGGCACGGGGACTTGCCGGCGCCGTGTTGGCTAGTCAGCGAGCGAACGTTATGGTGCCCACGAAAGTCTGTGTAAACGTGGACAGTTCGGTAAGCTCTGGCGCGGATATCTGTGCTCCAAGAATCTTCCGCGCGTTCGATATGGCTGCTGCGTCAGTCGAAATTGGCCACTCGAACGAGTAGTGCACCGTGGAGCCACGCAGACGCGAGTTGAGAAGTGTTATCTTGTAGTCGATTCGATTCGATGCTCCCGGCTGAAACATGCCCGGCCGGTAGACATTAAGTCTGAAGTCCTCGCCGGCGATCAACAGGTCTTCGCGCTTGGTGCCACTGTCAATGGGCTTTAGAGACAGGCGAATGTTTGGTGCCCCCACGATTGCGGCGTTTGCTCCGATGTTCTTGATCTCGTGCTCCATATCTACGTGCTCCGGGTGGGGAAACTCGAAGCTAAACTTACCGAAGCTAATGTTGGGGCGAAGACTTTGCCTCAGAGTGTTTAGGTCCGTGGTCGCCTGCGTTCGCGTTCGCAAGTTCGCCAACTGATCCTCGAGTCGCACAGTTGCTGCTTCAAGTCGTGCGATCTGTAGTTCCACAAAGCGTCTGTTTGAGTCATCCAACTGTACCTGCCCTCCCTTCTGTTGGACCTCGAGGGCATCCAAGACTGATTGATGTGTGCTCTTCAGGCGCAACAGTTGCTCGTCAAGGATTCTGGCTTGAGCCTTGTTTTGCTCCGCTTGAGGAGCAAGCACAAGAAGGTAAAGAACTAGCCAGCCTATCCCGTTGATGGCAGTGATTAGTATGGGGACGAGTTCGGCAAGCCGCCAGCCCTGCTGCGGCGGTGGTGTATTCGAGAGTGGCTGCGCGCCCACCGGTGGGGCACTTGGAGTACCCAACGGCGCGGATTGACCTGCGGGAATTGTCGGCTCACTTGGAGACAGCCTGTTGGTGCCGTTCGTTTCGGGCGCACTGGCTGGGGCCGCGTCTTGTTCCATGGTGTCTACGGGCGGAGTTGAAGATGCCTAACGTTCGAGCTAAGCTGCCCGCGGAGGCAGGTGCTGTAAGCCCGGGCTGCGATGATGCCTCAAGGGCCGCAGACCGGGCTTACAGCGCCTGCCGTAGCAGGTCAGCTTGAGCGAGGGGTTAGGCGTCTGTCGCGTAGGCATAGGACCACCGGACATCAGTGATGTTTCGTCTTATGCATTCTTGTAAAGTGGCGGTCAGCAGCCGCGCAGCGAAGGTAACCCCTTCGTCAAACTCCTTCATGGCCTGTTCGTCTTCCTTCCGGGCGCTCGAGTGGGGTGTTGCATACTCTAGCTTGGCGGATCCGTGAATGAATTTGGATCGCAAGTCGTACAGGCGACCAACAATGTTCTTTGTGTCTTGCCACCGTCCAAGCCAAAGTGCCACCTTGTCCGAAAGCTGTTTCCGAAGATCGCCTACCCCATCGCAATAGAAGGCCTCTAGGCCCTGCATCGCTCGGAACAGTACTTCTCCGTCTCGATGTTGAGTGAGGACCACCATTTGGGTGAATGCCGCAAGCGATCTCTCAAGTCTTGTTGCAGCAAGATCATCGGAATACAACGAGGTCCGAGTTGCCCACTGGCAAATGGCCTGAAGGTCCAGCCGACTGAGCTTGGGCCACTTTTCAGCCACTGATTCGGTCGAGTCATCAAGCTCGTAGAACGCTGACTTTGGGCGGATGAACGCGGCACCACCGAACCGGGCGGTTACGAGTCCTTGTGTTGTATTCAGAGCTCCTGGTTCCGCGAGTTCGGTCAACAGCAGAAGTATCTCAAGTGCGTCTTTTGCGCGCATGGCAGCAATCGCTCGCACGAGCTTCTGATCGATCGACTTGCCAACGTTCTGCAGCCTGAGTTCATCAACATCAATCGACACAATCGATTCGATTCGGATGAATTCGTAGAAGTTGAGTGGAAGAACGAGGCTTCTTTCCTGAAGCCAAAGCTTCGTTGCGCGGCTAGGGACTCCACTGGTGGCGCATACGACAGAGATACTTGGATCTACCAGTTGAAGCGCAGGCGATACAGCGGTAAGGATGGCATCACGCGCGCGCTCGTATCCTGATCGCCGAAGCTCCCAGTCGACTACTGGGGGTTGGACTGGGATCCAAGCGACGGTAGACAGATGCTGCACTCTTCAGACGCCTAACTTAAATGTCGGGCGACACGCGCCACTAACCGGATAGTGGCGCAGTCCAAGCGCCCATAACCGAATAGTGGCGCAAGCGCGCCAACCGTTGCGTGACGGCGGGGAGTTGCGCCTGCATGCCGATCGGCATAGACTGTATGTACATACAGTACCCATCCTGCCATGTCGCCTCCTGCCTCGTTGCCATCGGGGGTCGCGCCGCGCCGCCTGCTCGATCAGGTGCGCGAGCAGCTGCGCTACCTGCACTACAGCATAAGGACCGAAGAAGCCTACGTCCATTGGGTTCGCGCGTTCGTCCGTTTCCATCGTCTGCGCCATCCGCGCGAGATGGGCGGGCCGGAGGTCGAGGCCTTCCTGTCCTGGCTTTCCGGTGAGCGTGGCGTCTCGGTCTCCACGCATCGGCAGGCGCTGTCGGCGCTGCTCTTTCTGTATCAGCGCGTCTTCGGCCAGCACCTGCCGTGGATGC
The DNA here is from genome assembly GCA_017302505.1 of Burkholderiales bacterium. Classification (GTDB taxonomy): domain Bacteria; phylum Pseudomonadota; class Gammaproteobacteria; order Burkholderiales; family Burkholderiaceae_C; genus Rubrivivax. Next base: position 2,873 of record JAFLDH010000136.1, on the reverse strand, counting down.
AGTCCATCGGCCGGCCGCACCGCAAGCCGCGCCTGCCGGTGGTGCTCTCGCGGGCCGAGGTGGCTGCCGTGCTTGCGGGGCTCGACGGCACGCATGGCGTGCTGGCGCAGCGGCTCTATGGCACTGGCATGCGCATTACCGAGGCGCTGCAGTTGCGCAGCCCGCTCGATGCCCTGCAGGCCGCGTGATGCCCTATCCGCCCCATGCTGCCCGCCTATGCCGAGCTGCACTGCCGCAGCAACTTCAGCTTCCTGTGCGGCGCCTCGCACCCCGAGGAGCTGGTGGCGCGTGCGCAGGCGCTGGGCTACAGCGCGCTGGCCCTCACCGATGAATGTTCGCTGGCCGGCGTGGTGCGGGCGCATGCCGAGGCCAAGCGCCTGGGCCTGCACCTGATCGTCGGCAGCGAAGTCCAGCTCACGCACCCGCCCGTCAAGGGCAAGGCCGATGCCGGCGCCGCGCCGCGGCTGGTGCTGCTGGCGCAGACGCGCCGCGGCTACGGCAACCTGTCGCAGTGGGTCACGGTGGCGCGCCGCCGCGCGGCCAAGGGTGAGTACCTGGCCCACCCGTCGGACCTGGAAGGCCGCGTGCCGCACGCGCCGCACCTGGCCGGCCTGCCCGATTGTTTTGCGCTGCTGCTGCCCGGCCCGTGGCAGCCGTTCGAGACGGTGTTCGCGCACGCCATGTGGCTGAAGACCTGGTTCGGTGCCGACCGGGCCGGCATCGCGGTGCAGCTGCTGCACCAGGCGCACGACGAGATGCTGCTGGACGTGCTGCCGCGCGTGGCCCAGGCCAGCGGGTTGCCGCTGGTGGCGTCGGGCGCGGTGCTGATGCACGCGCGCTCGCGCAAGCCGCTGCAGGACCTGCTGACCGCCACGCGCATCAACCGCCCGCTGGCCGAATGCGGCTTTGCGCTGCAGCCCAATGCCGAGGCGCACCTGCGCACGCGCCAGCGCCTGGCCGCGCTGTACGCGCCCGACTGGCTGGCCGCCACGCTGCGCATCGCCGGGCAATGCGCCTTCTCGCTGGACGAGCTGCGCTATGAATACCCCGAGGAGATCGTGCCCGCCGGCCACACGCCCACCAGCTGGCTGCGCGCGCTGGTCGACCAGGGCGTGGCGCGGCGCTTTCCGGCGGGCATGCCGGCCCAGCATGCGGCCACGCTGCAGGCCGAGCTGGCGCTGATCGCGCAGCTGCAGTACGAGCCCTACTTCCTCACCGTGGCCGACATCGTGCACTGGGCGCGCGGGCAGGGCATCCTGTGCCAGGGCCGCGGCAGCGCGGCCAATTCGCTGGTGTGCTACTGCCTGGGCGTGACCGAGGTGGACCCGCGCCGCGCCACGCTGCTGTTCGGCCGCTTCATCAGCGCCGAGCGCAACGAACCGCCCGACATCGACATCGATTTCGAGCACCAGCGCCGCGAAGAGGTCATTCAGTACATCTACCGCAAATACGGCCGGCAGCGCGCCGCGCTGACGGGCGTGGTCATCAGCTACCGGCCGCGCAGCGCGCTGCGCGACGTGGGCCGCGCTTTAGGCATCGACCTGGACCGCATCGATGCGGTGGCCAAATCCACGCAGTGGTTCGACGGCCGCAAGGTCAGCGCCGAGCGCCTGGCCGAAAACGGCTTCGACCCCGAATCGCCCATCTGCAAGCTGTGGGTGGAGCTGACGCAACAGCTGATCGGCTTCCCGCGCCATTTGAGCCAGCACCCCGGCGGCTTCGTCATCGCGCGCGACGACATCGCGCGTCTGGTGCCGGTGGAAAACGCCGCGATGGAAGGGCGCAGCGTCATCCAGTGGGACAAGGACGACCTGGACGCGCTGGGGCTCATCAAGGTGGACATCCTGGCCCTGGGCATGCTCAGCGCCCTCCGCCGTGCGCTGGAATGGGTGGCCACCAAGTTGGGACGCAAGTTTGAACTGGGCGACATCCCCGACGACGACACGCCCACCTTCGACATGATCTGCGCCGCCGACACGGTGGGTGTGTTCCAGATCGAAAGCCGCGCGCAGATGAGCATGCTGCCGCGTCTGCAGCCGCGCACCTACTACGACCTGGTGGTCGAGGTGGCCATCGTGCGGCCCGGGCCCATCCAGGGCGGCATGGTGCACCCCTTCCTGCGCAACCGCGCGCTGCCCGACGACGCCATCGAATGCACCGAGGAGCTGAAGCCCGCGCTGATGCGCACCAAGGGCGTGCCCATCTTCCAGGAGCAGGTGATGCAGATCGCCATGCTGGCGGCCGACTTCACCGCCGGCGAGGCCGACCAGCTGCGCCGCGCCATGGCGGCGTGGAAGCGCAAGGGCGGCCTGGGGCCCTTTTACGAGCGGCTGGTGGGCCGCATGGTGCAGAAGGGCTACGAGCGCGAATACGCCGAGCGCATCTTCAAGCAGATCGAAGGCTTCGGCGAATACGGTTTCCCCGAAAGCCATGCCGCCAGCTTTGCGCTGCTGGTGTACGACAGCGCGTGGATCAAGTGCCACCACCCCGATGCCTTCCTGGCCGCGCTGTTGAACAGCCAGCCGATGGGCTTCTATGCGCCGGCGCAGCTGGTGCGCGACGCGCGCGCGCACGGCGTGGTGGTGTTGCCGGTGGACGTGACGTGCAGCGATTGGCCGTCCACGCTGGAGCCGGCGGCGTCAGGTCTGTGGCCGGTGCGGCTGGGCCTCAACCGCATCAGCGGCTTCGCGCAGGAATCGGCCGAGCGGCTGCTGGCCGCGCGCGCCGAAGCGCCCTTCGACAGCGTGGAAGACCTGGCGCGCCGCGCCGCGCTGGATGCCGGGCAGCTGGCCTTGCTGGCGCAGGCCGATGCATTGCAGGCGCTGACCGGCCACCGCCACCAGGCGGCCTGGGCCACCGCCGGCGTGGACACC
>JAFLDH010000135.1 GCA_017302505.1 Burkholderiales bacterium | reverse complement strand
GCGCCGCGTCGCCGGCCTGCCGGCGGCAGCGTGAGCGACCCCGCGCCGCGCGGGCCGTGGGCCTATGACGGACCCAGCGGCCCGCAGGCCTGGGGCAGGCTGAAGCCCGAGTACACCACCTGCGCCAACGGCAAGCGGCAGAGCCCGATCGACATCCGCGATGGCCTGGCGCTGGACCTGGAGGCGGTGCGCTTCGAGTACCAGCCGGGCGGCTTTGCCATCATCGACACCGGCAGCACCGTGCAGATCAATGTGCCGGCGGGCAACGCCATCGAGGTGGCGGGGCGCCGCTACGAGCTGCAGCAGTTCCATTTCCATCGCCCGTCAGAGTCGCGCATCGATGGTCGGCGCTTCGACATGGACGTGCACCTGGTGCACCGGGACGCCGAAGGCCGCATGGCCATCGTGGCGGTGCTGCTGGAGCGTGGCGCCGCGCAGCCGCTGCTGCAGACGCTGTGGAACCACCTGCCGCTGGAAAAGGGCGAGGAGGTGGCGGTGCGCAGCGTGACCATCGACCCCGCACAACTGCTGCCGGCCGACCGGCGCTACTACACCTTCATGGGCTCGATGACCACGCCGCCGTGCAGCGAGGGCGTGCTGTGGGTGGTGCTGCAGCAGCCGCTCAGCGTGTCGGCGGCGCAGATCGACATCTTCTCGCGCCTGTACCCGATGAACGCCCGGCCGATCCAGCAGACCGCCGGGCGCTTGATCAAGCAGTCGAACTGATTCACGCGCCGCGTCTGTTCCCGGTCAAGGCACGGCCGGGGTTGCCTTCCGACAATGCCCTGGCAGGGCAGCACGGGAGACAGGCGCATGAAGAAGGTCATCGGCATCAGCCTTGGCGCGAGCCGCCAGGACCATGGCTTCGCGCTGGATTTCCTGGGCCAGAAGCTGCGGGTGCGCCGCCTGGGCGCTGACGGCAACCTGCACACCGCATCGCACCTGCTGCACCTGTGGGATGGCCGCTGCGACGCCATCGGCCTCGGGCTGGTGAAGGACAGCGATCTGCTGGCCCGTGGCACCCGCGACAGCGCCACCGCCCGGCGCATGGCGCGATCGGCCCGCCACACCCCGGTGAGCAATGGCGCTCGGCTGGCCGACATCTTCCTCGAATGGGCGGTGCGCCATGCGCAGGTGGAACTGGGCCGCTACTTCGACAACGCGCGCGTGCTGTTCTTCAGCGGGCTGGCGCACCAGAAGCTGGCCTTGTCGATGGCCGAGTACACGCCGAACCTGCGCTTTGCCGACCCACTGCTGCAGTTGGGCATCCCCAAGCTGCTGGGCTCGATGGAGCAGCTGGACCTGTATGCCCGCGGGGCGCATGCGGTGTCGCAGTGGGTGCCGCCGCGGCTGATGCCCGACGGCACTCTCAAGCAATGGGCTCGCTACACGCTGCGCCGGGCCATGGCGCATGCCACGGTGGTGGTGGCGCCGGTGCACGAGCTGGACGACATGGGGCTGGAAGAGCTGGCCGGCAAGACGGTGATCACCACCACCGTCAACGACGAGCGCCTGGCTGCGCTGCGCGACAAGGGGGTGCACCTGGTGATCGATGGCGCGCCGCAGATCCAGGGGCATGCGCTGGATCCTTCGCTGCTGGACGCGATGATCATGGCCGCCACCGGCAAGCCTTCGGCCATGCTGCTGGACGACGACTACCTGGAGGTGCTGGCCACCGAGGGCCTGGTGCCGCGCCTGCTGTATCCCAATGGCGTCCGGCGCACCAACCGCTTCGCCTTCGTCATCCACCCGCTGTCGCAGGAGTACTTCAAGATCCTCAAGCCGGTGGAGGTGCTGTCGCGGGTGACGCCGCCGCTGATGATGGACACGATCGAGAAGGTGATGGCCTACGCGCCGCCCTTTGTCTATTCGCGCGTCGAAGGCATCAAGAGCCCCACCGGCACCGAAGCCGAAGGCTGGCTGATCAGCGTTGGCGGCACGCCGCACGAGATCATGAGCCACAGCCCCGAGTTCACCTACCGGCGGCTGCTGGACGCGGCCGACATGGCACGCAAGCTGGGCGCGCAGATCATGGGCCTGGGCGCCTTCACCAAGGTAGTCGGCGACGCCGGCGTGACGGTGGCGCGGCGGGCGCCGCTGCCCATCACCACCGGCAACAGCTACAGCGCCAGCGGCGCACTGTGGGCCGCGCACGACGCGTTGCTGCGCATGAACCTGCTGCCCAGGCCCAAGGGCAGCGAGCGCGTCAAGTTCAAGGCCATGGTGGTGGGCGCCACCGGCGCCATCGGCGCAGCCTGCGCGCGGCTGCTGGCGCGCGCCGCCGAGACGGTGGTCCTGGTATCGCCCGAGACCGCCAAGCTGCTGGCGCTGAAGGCCTCGATCCTGCAGGAGTCGCCGGGCGCCAAGCTGGTGCTCAGCGCCCGTGCGGACGAGCACCTGCCCGAGATGGACATGGTGGTCACCGCCACCTCCGGCGCCGGCAAGAAGGTGCTGGACATCATGAAGGCCAAGCCCGGCTGCGTGATCACCGACGTGGCGCGGCCGCTGGACCTGTCGCCGGAAGACGTAGCCAAGCGCCCGGACGTGCTGGTCATCGAAAGCGGCGAGATCCGCCTACCCGGCGAGGTGCGCATGAAGAACATCGGTCTGCCGCCGGGCGTGGTCTACGCGTGCTTGGCCGAAACCATCGTACTGGCGCTGGAGGGCCGCTTCGAGAACTACACCGTCGGCCGCGCCATCGAATGGGAGAAGGTGCACGAGATCTACAAGCTCGGGCTGAAGCACGGCATGCAGCTGGCGGCGATCTCTGGCGTCAAGGGCGTGTACAGCGACGAGGACATCGCCCAGGTGCGCAAGCTGGCGCTGGCGGCGCGTGGGCGCGGCAAGCGTCCACGCGCGCGAACGCCCGTCGCTGGCTGACGGCTCAAGCGCCATCGATTCGCGCGCCGTCTTGCGGCTGCGCAACATCTTGGTGCCTGCATCGGACTAGCGTGAGGTCAGGAGGGAACGACCATGTGGATACCCTCGAAAGGCCCCAGCCCGTGCCGACGGATGACCACGACGCTGGGCCTTCGACAGGCCCTGGCGATCGCCGTGTGTGCACTGGCATTCGCTGGCGCCAACGCAGAAAGCCCGGCGCTGTCCCGTGAGATACCGCAGGAGCTTCGAAAGGACCTGGATCGGGCGCATGAGAAGCAATTCGTTCCTGTACCGCCGTCCTTACGGGGCGAGGTGCAGCGCGCCGAGCTGTTGGGCCGCCGGCTGCATCAGGCACTGGCCGCAGACGCGCCGTTGCCGCCCGCCGCGTGGGCCCAAGCAGCCCAGCGTGCCGCGACGTTCTTGCTGCCGATCTGCAGCGGTATGCGCTATCGACCCACGGTGGTGGACGCGCAAGGCACCAGCGACGCCGGCGAGCCGGCCTGGGTCTACATGATCGCCGAGCCGATTGACGACAACCTGCTGGTGGCTGGCGTGCACTTGCGCCTGGGTCTGGCGGCGAAGGGCGAGGGCTTCGACAGCCTGGAGCCGTCGAGCCATGTATGCGTGACGGCACAGCGCCGGCCCGACGATGCACAGTCCGTCTACTTCTTCACCCAGGTGCGTAGCTGTGTTCCGAACGAGCACCATGTGCGGATCAGCCTGGACTCGCCCCATCCGGTGATGGTGCTGTCCAGTGTCGGGCTGTGGCGCCTGGATCGGGGCGCCATCCAGTTGGCCACTCCGTTGTCACGGCCTTGCCTGAACGATCGACTGTCGTTGCTGTTGAATCGCTGGGTCCTCTTCAGGCGCAGCGACAAGGATGGCAGCTACCAGGTGGGCATGCCCTACATCGACTGGTCGGCGGGCATCACGCTGCACACCGCGGGTTCCGTGGTCGTCGACAGCGAAGGCCGGATTGCTCTCGTGGAAGGAAGCAACCCCACGGGGTACTTCATCAAGTTCAGGTTGTTGGACAAGCAGGGCCGGGCAAGTTATGGCTATGGCGTGGCATTGTCAGCCGATCAGGTGCGCCGCCTGGGGCTGGACGAGCAGCCAGCCTGGCTGGCCGCCTACAGGGGGCCGGCGGATCCTGTGGTTCTGGATCTGCAGCGTGGCAGCTACTTCAACCACATCGGCGATTCCGAGGCTGCGCTGCACTACCTGGAGCCGTTGCGCGGCAAGCCCGTTGCCAAGCCGGCCATGCTGGCCCTTGAACTGGGCTATGCCTACAACGCGCTCCATCGCTTCGACAAGGCGATCGCCGTGCTGAATGCGGCCGTGGAGACGATGCCGTTCAACTACGACCTGGCTCGTGAACTGGCCTACGGCTATCGCCATGCGGCCCAGCCGACGCAAGCGGCGGTCTGGTACGAACGCAGCTTCGAGCTCACACCCGCAGACGAGTCCGTGTTTCGCACCCAGGTGGCTGCAGTCCTGGCGGAACTGCACCGCGACCTGGGTCAAGCCGAGGCATGCCAGCGCTGGAAGGCGCGGGCGCAGGACGCGGCAACGGGTTTGGCGGCAGCCAATGCGCAATGGCGCCAGCAACTCGAAGCCATGAACTGCTCGAACTGAACGACGGCCTTCAGCCCACTGCGGGCGCGAACAGCGCCTCCATCTGCCGCCGCAGCTTGTAGGCATCGGTGCCGGTGTCCACCGCCACGTCGTCCCAGCTCAAGGGTTGGCCTTGCTGCACCGGGCGCAGCAGCTTGATGCCGTGGGCCAGCCCCAGCGGCAGGCCGCCGAGATGCACCGAGCGCGCCGCAGGCAGCAGCTTGCCCCACACCGTGTAGCCGCCTTCGCCATCCAGCACCTCGCCGGCCCGCAGGTCGCGCTTGGCGGTGGCCACCACGTCGGCGTACCAGCCGGTGGCCGCGCCGGTGGGCTCGCCGCGCAGCGCCACGCTGGCCACCGACTGGCCCACCTCCAGCCCAATCAGGTGCCAGCGCTTGTACAGCGTGAAGTAGCGCCCGCTCGGGTCGGTGTGGGCGTTGTATTCCTCGAAGCAGTTGCGGATGTACTCGGTCTCGCCCTCGACCGTGACCCACACGCCCATACGGATGTCGTAGGGAATCTTGCGTCCGTCGGTCTCCAGCGAGCTGATCACCTCGACCATGCCCTTGCGTTCGAGCACGCCGCCTTCGCTCTTCGGCCGGGTGACGAAGGGAATGTCCTCGACGCTGGCCGGCGGGTACAGCAGGCCGTTGCTCGGCACGCCCAAACCGGTGGCGTTGCTGACCGCGCTGCTCTCGATGGCCGGCTTGCTGCCGTCGAGGAAGCTGTTGAACATCTTCGGGTTCAGCCCGCCGCGCGCGGCCTGCTCCGGCGTCAGCCCGTAGTAGCCCCACACCGTCTCCGGCGTGCTCTGGCTGAAGTGCGGCAGCCATTTGTGGCCGCGGCCGGCCGCCACCACCGGGAAGCCGCAGCATCGCGCCCAGTCGACCAGGTCGCAGATCAGTGCCGGCTGGTCACCGAAGGCCAGTGAATAGAGCACGCCGGCCTCGGCCGCACGCCGCGCCAGCAGCGGGCCGCAGAAGGCGTCGGCCTCCACCGTCACGTTCACCACGTGCTTGCCGTTGGCAAAGGCCGCCAGGCAGTGCTCGACAGCGGCGATGGGGTGGCCGGTGCATTCCACCACCACGTCCACGGCCGGGTGGCTGACCAGCGCGCGCCAGTCCTCGCCGACGTGCGTGCTGCCTTGCTGCAGCGCCTCGGCCAGCGAGGCCGCCTCGGTGCGCTGCGGCGCCCAGCCCACGCGCGCCAGGTTGGCGCGCGCCGCGTCGGGTGACAGGTCGGCAATGCCCAGCAGGTGCACGCCCGGCGTGCGCGGAATCTGCGCCAGGTACATCGAGCCGAACTTGCCGGCACCGATCAGCGCCACGCGGATCGGGCGGCCCTCGGCGGCGCGCTTCAGCAGTTGGGCATGCAGGCTCATGGTCGGGCTCCTTGCGTGTCTCAACGGCCGTGCAGACGGCCGACGCCTTCGATCCAGCGCCCGAAAGCGGCCATCTGGTCGGTGACGTGCTTGCGCGTGGGCTCGTCGGTGCACTGGCCGGTGGCGGCGTCGAACTTGGTCTGCGCCTGGCCGATGAACACCTCGGGCCGGATCATCACCAGCGCCTGCAGGATCAGCAGCGTCTTGCGCAGGTCGTACTGCATGCGGCCGCCACCCATCGGCCCGCCGCTGGCGCTGGCGATGGCCACCGGCTTGTGCGCGAAGGGCTGGTCGGCGCCGCGGCTCAGCCAGTCGATGGTGTTCTTCAGCCCGCCGGGGATCGAGAAGTTGTATTCGGGCGAGACGATCAGCACGCCGTCGGCGCGGCGGATGCGCTCGCGCAGCGCCGCCACCGGCGCGGGCAGGCCCTGGGCTTCGACATCGCCGTCGTAGATCGGCACCTCGCGCCATTCCAGCACCTCCAGGCGCATCGACGGCGGCATGCATTCGCCGGCCAGGCGCAGGGCCATGTGGTTGAAGGAGCCGCGGCGCAGGCTGCCGCACAGGCCGACGATGTCGAGGTGGCTCATGGGGTGGAAGGCACGAGTGGCAAAGGGTTCATGCTAAACGCCTGCGTCGCTACCAGCCCAGCCCCAGGCGGAACAGCAGCAGCGCGGCCGTGCCGACCACGATGGTGCCCAGGATGCTTCGTCGCCAAAGGAACCAGGCCAGCGCCAGCAGCGCGGCCGGCAGCCTGGCATCGCGCCAGGTGTCGATCAGCCGGCCCTGGGTGAGAAAGAGCTCCGGCGCCACCACCGCCACCAGCGCGGCCAGCGGCGCATAGCGCAGGCCGCGCTGCAGCCAGTGGGGCATCGGCAGATCGCGGTCCGGGAACAGGAAGAAGCCCCGCGTCAGCAGCGTGATCAGCGCCAGGCCAACGATGGCCAGGATGCCTTCCCAGGTGCTCACGGCGTGCCCTTTGGCGGCGCGGCGGGCAGTCGCTCGACCAGCAGGCCGATGGCCACTGCCGCGGCGATGGCGACCAGGATGTTCAGCTTCAGGGGCAGGCCATAGGCCGCCACCGCGGCGGCGCCGGCCACCCCGGCCGCCGCCCAGGAGGCGCGGTCACCCAGCATCGCGAACACCAGCGCCAGCAGTGCCAGCGTGCCGGCGAAGCCCAGGCCCCAGGCGGTGGGGATCAGGTCACCCAGGAAGATGCCGGCCAGCGACGGCAGCTGCCAGGCCAGCCAGTTCAGCGCCACCCCGCCCCAGAAGTAGGGCACTGCGTCGGACAGCGGCGGCGGCTCCGGAAAGCGGCGCAGGAACAGCGCGTAGTTCAGGTCGGCCGAGAAATAGGCCATGCGCAGCCGCTGCGCCCGCGGCAGCGGCCCGAAGTAGCGGCGCCAGCCGGCGCTGAAGACCACGAAGCGCAGGTTCACGCACAGGGCCGTGGCCCAGATCACCCACAGCGGCGCGCCGGCTGACAGCAGCGGAAGTGCCGTCAGTTGCGCGCTGCCGGCAAAGACGATCAGCGACATCAGCACCGCCAGGCCGGTGGGCAGCTCGCTCTTGGCCATCGCCACGCCAGTCAGCAGCCCCCAGGCGGCAATGCCCAGCGCGGTCTCGACCATGTCGCGGGCGCCGCGCGCGAATTCGGGGTGGCGCCACAGCGGTGCCGCGACGGGCTGCATCGGCCTCAGCGGTAGCTCTGCCAGACGCTGCTGCGGCCGCCGGCCTGCACCAGCAGCACGTCGTACGGATCCTTGCGCGCACCGTACTCGGGGCCGTCCATGCCCGGCGAGCCGACCGGCATGCCGGGCACGGCCAGTCCGATCGCCGTCGGCCGTTCGCGGAGCAAGCGGTGGATGTCGCGCGCAGGCACATGGCCCTCGATCGCATAGCCGCCCACCCACGCGGTGTGGCAGGAGCCCAGCGCCGCCGGGATGCCGAGCCGGCTGCGGGCGCTGGTGTTGCCGGTGTCGTAGGTCATCACGCGGAAGCCGTTCGCCTGCAGGTGGCGGATCCAGTCCTTGCAGCAACCACAGGTGGGTGACTTCCACACCTCCAGCTGCACCGGGGGTGGCGCGGCCTGCAGGGGCCGGCCGACGAGTGCGGCGGCCACCGCCACCAGCGCGGTGCGGCGATCGGGCCTCATGTCGGTCGCACCGTGATCGTGCCGGTCATGCCGGCCTGGTAGTGCCCGGCGATCAGGCAGGCGAACTCGAAGTCGCCAGGCCGGTTGAAGGTCCAGACGATCTGTCCGGTCTTGCCTGGCGCCACGTGGGCCATGTAGGGCTCGTCATGTTCCATGTCGGGAAACTTCATCATCAAATCGGCGTGCTTCTGATTTTCGGCCCGCGTGCCGATGACGAACTCGTGCATCAGCTTGCCGTGATTGCGCACCGTGAAGCGTACCGTTTCGCCGAGACGGACCTCGATGCGTTCGGGCGTGAAGCGCATCTTGTCTGACATGCCCACCTCGATGTGCCGCCTTGCCAGCCGCGCTTCGCCGGCGATGCCCCAGTCGGTCTGCAGCTTCTTCGCCGCGCCGACTTTGGGCGAATGTGTGCCGCCCGTGTGCGCCATGCTGCGGCCGGCCGCGCCGAGCAGCGCGGCAGCGCAGGCCAGGATCCATGTTCTCTTGTCGGTTTGCATGAGGGTTGATCGAATGCTTGTTGGGGGCGGCCTCAATGGCCGGCGTGTCCGCCAGAGGGCTTGCGCACCTTCACTTCGGCCTGCGTGCCGGGCCGACCCTGCCGGGGCATCGAGCCCTGGCCCTCGGCCTGGAATCGCGCCGGCTCGGGCAGCGTGCCATTGAACTCGTAGGCCACCGTGCCCGGCGGATGCTTGAACCAGCCCGGGTCGCTGTAGTCGCCGGGCTTCTGGTCCTTGCGCACCTTCACCACGCTGAACATGCCGCCCATCTCCACCGAACCGAAGGGCCCCTGGCCGCTCATCATCGGCGCGGTGTTGTCGGGCAGCGGCATTTCCATCTCGGCCATGTCGGCCATGCCGCGCTCGCCCATCACCATGTAGTCGGGGATCAGCCCGGTGATCTTGCGCACCACGCCGGAGTGGTCCACGCCGATCATCGTCGGCACGTTGTGGCCCATCGCGTTCATCGTGTGGTGGCTCTTGTGGCAATGGAAGGCCCAGTCGCCCTCCTCGTCGGCCAGGAACTCCAACTGCCGCATCTGCCCCACCGCGATGTCGGCCGTCACCTCGTACTGGCGGGTGCTCTTGGGCGTCGGCCCGCCATCGGTGCCGGTGACCAGGAACTCGTGGCCGTGCAGGTGGATCGGGTGGTTTGTCATCGTCAGGTTGCCGATGCGCAGGCGTACCCGGTCGTTGTGCCGCACGTTCAGGCTGTCGATGCCGGGGAAGATGCGGCTGTTCCAGGCCCACAGGTTGAAGTCCAGCATGGTCATGATCTTCGGCGTGTAGCTGCCGGGGTCGATGTCGTACGAGCCCAGCAGGAAGCAGAAGTCGCGGTCCACCTCGTCGATCAGCGGATGCTTCGTGCGCGGGTGCGTCACCCAGAAGCCCATCATGCCCATCGCCATCTGCACCATCTCGTCGGCATGCGGGTGGTACATGAAGGTGCCGGGCCGCCGCGCGACGAACTCGTAGACGAAGGTTTTGCCCGGCGGGATGCCGGGCTGCGTCAGCCCGGTCACGCCGTCCATGCCATTGGGCAGGCGCTGGCCGTGCCAGTGGATGCTGGTGTGCTCGGCCAGCCGGTTGGTGACGAAGATGCGCACCCGGTCGCCTTCCACCACCTCGATGGTCGGGCCCGGGCTCTGGCCGTTGTAGCCCCACAGGTGGGCCTTGAAGCCGGGCGTCATTTCGCGCACCACCGGCTCGGCCACCAGGTGGAACTCCTTGACGCCCTGGTTCATGCGCCAGGGCAGGGTCCAGCCGTTCAGCGTGACCACCGGGTTGTAGGGCCGGCCGGTCGGCGGCAGCAGCGGCGGCATGGTGTCGGGGCGGGTCTGCAGCACCGGCTCGGGCAGCGTGGCCATGGCCACCTTGCTGACGGTGGCCGTGGCCACCGCCGCCGCACCCCCCAGCAGATTACGTCGGGAAAGCATGTTCGGACCTCTTGGGTTCAGTGGCCGGCCGCGGGCGTTTCCGCGGCGGCGGGCAGGGTGGCCATCCGCGGCGACAGCGTGGGCCGGCCCACCAGGGCCAGGTCCAGCTCGGCCTGGGCGATCCAGAAATCGCGCAGCGCGTCGATGGCGGTGTTGACGGCGATGATCTGCGCGCGCGTGTCGGCCAACAGCTCGAACACGCCGATCAGCATGCCGTTGTAGCGCAGCAGGTTCTCCTCGGCGATGCGCCGGCGCAGCGGCACGATCTCGTCGCGTTGGTGGCGGGCGATGTCCCAGGCGGAGCGGTACGCGTCGTAGGCCTCGCGCACTTCCGATCGGGCGTTGATCGCCGCCTCGGCGGCCAGGTCCACCGCTTGCATGTAGATCGCCTCGGCCTTGGCCACACGCGCGCTGCCCCAGTCGAACAGCGGCACCTGCAGGCCGATCTCCCAGCCGGTCTCCTTCGGGCCGCTGCTGAAAGTGCTGTACTTGCCGCCGATCTCCAGCACGCTGACGAAGCGCGTGGCCTCGGTCAGCCCCAGATTGCGGGCGGTCTGCTCGACGCGCAGCTTCGCCTCGCGCAGGTCCAGCCGCTGTTCCACGGCCACGCGCTCGATGTCGGGTTGGTCGCGCGGCGTGGCCGGCAGGTCGGGCAACCGCTCGGGCAGCCGGAAGTCCAGCTGCGCGCCCCACAGGCCCAGCAACCGGGCCAGCCTTTCGCGGCTGGCGCGCTGCGCCTGCTGCGCGCGCGCCAGGCCCAGCGCCGCATCGGCCTGGAAGGTCTGCTCGCGGGCCTGCTGCAGCTTGTTGAAGTTGCCGACCTGCGCCATGCGCCGAGCCAGCTCGGCGCTGGCCTCGGCCGCCTCCATCACCTGGCGGCGGTAGCGCAGCGTCTCCTCGGCGGCCACGGCCATCACCCAGGCCTTGCGGGTGTCGGCGGCCAGCGTCAATACCTGCAGCGCGGCCACTGCCTGGGTCTGCGCGAAGCGCCGCTGTTCCACCTGCTGGCGCAGCGGCATCGACAGCAGCGCGGCCAGGTTGAAGAACACCCAGCGCTCCAGCTCCACCTCGCCGCCGCTGGAAAAGCGCGAGAAGCTGAAGCCCGGGTTCGGCGGCAGACCGGCCTGCACCAGGTCGGCCTCGGCGATGCCCAGCTCGGCATAGGCTGCCTGCAGTCCGCGGTTGTTCAGCAGCGCCAGCTGCACGGCGTCGTCCATGCCCAGCGGGCGGGCCAGCAGCGCATCCACACGCTCGGCGATGCGCTGGCGGTCGGCGTCGCTGCGCGCCCATGCCACGCTCTGCCCCAGATGCTGCTGCGCCGCCTGCTGCACCGGCGCGAAGCCGCTGTCGGGGCTGAAGCTGGCGCAGCCCGAGAGCGCCAGCACTGCCACGATCGCGGCGCGGCTCATGGCGCCTCCTTGCGCGGCGCGCTGGC
>JAFLDH010000134.1 GCA_017302505.1 Burkholderiales bacterium | reverse complement strand
TCTGCCTCTGTTTTACCAGCCGCGCCACGCGGAACCAACGCACCGCGCCGCCGCGCGCCAGCATCACGGCGAAGCGCAGGCTGCCGACATCCACCGTCTCGCCGCGCCGCGGCACGCGGCCCAGTTCATGGGCCACCAGGCCGCCGATGGTCTCGAACTCATCGGCCGGAAGGTGCAGGCCGAAGGCCTGGTTGACCGAGGCGATGGACGCGTCCCCAGCCACGCGGTGCGAACCGTCGGCCAGGGTGTAGACGCCGCTCTCCTCGTCCTGGTCGTCGAACTCGTCCTCGATCTCGCCGACGATTTCCTCGAGCACGTCCTCGATTGTGATCAGCCCGGCGGTCTGGCCGAACTCGTCGATGACGATGGCCAGGTGGTTGCGGTTGGAGCGGAAATCGCGCAGCAGCTCGTTCAGCCGCTTGGATTCGGGCACGAACACCGCCGGCCGCAGCAACGTGCGCAGGTTCAGCTCGGGCGCACGCTGCAGCTTCAGCAGGTCCTTGGCCATCAGGATGCCGATGACGTTGTCGCGCCGCTCTTCATAAACCGGGAAACGCGAATGCCCGGTGTCGATGACCACGGCCAGCAACTCGTCGTAGGGTGCGTCGATGTTCAGCAGGTCCATGCGCGGCGCGGCGACCATCACGTCGCCGGCGCTCAGGTCGGCCATGCGCAGCACGCCTTCCAGCATCTGCCGCGATTCGGGCTCGATCAGTTCACGATGTTCGGCATCGGCCAGCGTGGCGATCAGCTCGGCCCGGGTGTCGGGCCCGGGCGAGATGAAATCCAGCAGGCGGTCGAACAGGGAGCGCTTGTCTTCCGCGGATCGCGGCGGCCGCAAGGGCTGGGGATCGGACAACTTGGTGTCGGTGAGTGGCGCTGGCCGAAGAATAGCAGGCCCATCTGCCGCCCGGACGCGGGCCTGGACCGACTTGAAATGCAACCGGCAGGCCTCATCTTTCTTGGTTATTCTCTCGCCTCCCCGCACCAAGGCGCACCAAAATGTCGCAAAGCCTGATCCCCGCCACCATCCTGACCGGCTTCCTCGGCTCGGGCAAGACCACGCTGCTGAAGCGCGTGCTCAGCGAATCGCACGGCCAGAAGATCGCCGTCATCGAGAACGAGTTCGGCGCCGAGAACATCGACAACGACATCCTGGTGCAGGACAGCAGCGAACAGATCATCCAGCTGAGCAACGGCTGCGTGTGCTGCTCGATCCGCGAGGACCTGCGCACCACGCTGTCCGACCTGGCCGAGAAGAAGCGCAAGGGCGAGCTGGATTTCGACCGCGTGGTGATCGAGACCACCGGCCTGGCCGACCCGGGCCCGGTGGCGCAGACCTTCTTCATGGACGACGAGATCGCCGAGACCTACCTGCTCGATTCGATCCTGACGCTGGTGGATGCCAAGCATGCCGACGACCAGCTGGACACCCGGCAGGAAGCGCGCCGCCAGGTGGGTTTTGCCGACCAGATCTTCATCAGCAAGACCGATCTGGTGGCCAAGGACGAGGTCGATGCGTTGATCCACCGGCTCAAGCACATGAACCCACGCGCGCCACAGCGGCCGGTGCACTTCGGCGAGGTTCCGATCAAGGAGGTCTTCGACCTGCGCGGCTTCAACCTGAACGCCAAGCTGGACATCGACCCCGAGTTCCTGGATGCCGGCGGTCATGATCACCATGACCATGACCACGATCACCACGACCACGAGCATGGCGAGCATTGCGACCACCCGCACCATCATCACCACGACGACGACGTCAAGTCCTTCGTGTTCCGCGCCGAACGGCCGCTGAACCCGGCCAAGCTGGAGGATTTCCTGGGCGCGATCGTGCAGGTCTACGGCCCGAAGATGCTGCGCTACAAGGGCGTGCTGCACATGCAGGGCAGCGAACGCAAGGTCATCTTCCAGGGCGTGCACCAGCTGATGGGCAGCGACCTGGGCCCGAAGTGGGCGCCCGGCGAGAAGAAGGTCAGCAAGATGGTGTTCATCGGCATCGATCTGCCCAAGGACATCCTGCTTCAGGGCCTGGAGCAATGCGTGAGCTGAGCAGCTTTTCACGGCCCCGCGGCGGCCGCGGATGGGCGCCAGGGAGCGTGGCTACAATCCGCGCGCTCGAAACCGGCCCCCGGGGCGCCACAGTGGCCCCGCCGGCCCAGGGTCGAGGCCCGAGTTACCGTGAGTCCAGGCAAGGAGACCGCAAGTGAGCAAGACGCTGGCAAAGAGTGCCGCGACCCCCGCAAAGAAGGTCCCCGCCCCGGTCACGCCCGCCAAGAGCGCCCCGGCGCCCAAGGCGGCCGCGCGCGCAGCGGCAAAGCCCGTGGCCGCCGTGGCACCTGCCCCGGCGGTCTCCGCTCCGGCACCCAACCGCTTCACCGACCGCTTCGGCCCGGCGCGCACGCCGGCGCGCGGCCACGACGATCCGCCGGATTTCGTCAAGCCGCAGACCAAGCCCGATCCCAAGCTGGCCAATGCCTGGAAAACCAAGTCGGCGCGCGACCTGACCGAAGCCGAGCTGCTGGCCATGCCTGACAGCGAGTACATGAACGAGAAGCAGCGCGAGTTCTTCCGCCTGCGCCTGCAGGCCCAGAAGGACGACCTGTTGTCGAACGCCGGCGAAACCACCGAGCACCTGCGCGAGGACACCTCGATCGTGCCCGACCCGGCCGACCGCGCCACCATCGAGGAAGAACATGCGCTGGAACTGCGCACGCGCGACCGCGAGCGCAAGCTGCTGAAGAAGATCGGCCAGTCGCTGGCCCGCGTGGAATCCGGCGACTATGGCTACTGCGACGAAACCGGCGAGCCCATTGGGCTGGCGCGGCTGCTGGCTCGGCCGACCGCCACGCTGTCACTCGAGGCCCAGCAGCGCCGCGAGATGAAGCAGAAGATGTTCGGCGACTGAGCGTGCCCCTTCCCCAGGCGATCTGATGGCGGACAACAAGGACGGCCAAGGCTTCTTCCGCAAGATGGTCCGCTTCGTGGCCAACCCGGCCACGGACTGGGCAGAGCTGGGTAGCCGTCAGGAAGACACCCGCGAGCTGGAGCTCGAGAAGTCCGAGCTCAAGGCCATGGTCGAGCGCAAGCGACGCAACGATTTCGTGCGCAAGCGCGAGTTCGACATGCTGCGCAAGGTGCGTCGCGAGGGCCTGACGCCTGATCAGCTGGGCACGCTGGGCCGCTCGTCGCGTCTCGATGATTCCGAGGCTCGCCCTTCCGACAACGCCAGCGCGCGGCCCGAAGGCGGCGTGAAGGCGAAGATCGACGAAATCGAGCAGCAGATGGTGGGCAACAGCGGCTTTGCGCCCTCCGAACGCCGCAATACGGGCTTCTCCAACGCGCCGACCGAGCCGGCCGTGCTGGCGCGCTCGGGACTGCCGCCGCCTTCGGGCAGCGCCCCGCTGGACGCGCAGCGCGATGTGCTGCCGGCGCTGCCGCCGCTGCCCGACCTGGATCTCCGTGCGGACGAGCCGCCAGCGCCCGTATTCAATGCACCGGGTCTGCCGCCGCTGGCGCCGCTTTCGCTGGCCACGACGGGCGACACGGGCGAATTCGAGCACCGCTTTGGCGTCGAAGTCAGCGAGGTCGTGCACGACCCGGAACTGGACGAGGCGGTGATCGCTTTCGCCAATGCCGACTTCACGCAGTGCGAACAATCGCTGTCGCAGATCACCGGCGCCGGCGGCGCCCGCGCACAGCATGCCGAAACCTGGCTGGTGCTGTTCGACCTGTACCGCGCGACGGGCCAGCAACAGCGCTTCGAGCAGCTGGCGGGCGACTATGCGCACCAGTTCGGCTGGTCGGCGCCGCAGTGGTTCTCGCTGCCGAAGCTGGTGTCCGATGCGGTGGCCGATGCCGCACAGCACGAGCGCAGCAGCAGCGGCACAATGGCCGGCGACGTCGGCTGGGTGTGCCCCGAGGTGCTGGACCTGGAGGCCGTGGCGCGGCTGCGCTCGCAGACGCTGCAGATGCCGCTGCCCTGGGTGTTCGACTGGTCGGGCCTGCGCCATGTGGAGCCCGAAGCGGCGACGCAGCTGTCGTCGCTGTTCCGCCACTGGAGCAAGCAGCAGCTGGAGATGCGCTGGATGTCTGGCGAGAACCTGTTCGCCACGCTGCAGGAGGCCGCGCCCACCGGCGTGCGCGACGCCGACCCGGCCTACTGGCAGGCGCGACTGGACGCGCTGCGCCTGGCCAACCGTGCCGACCAGTTCGACGAGGCGGCCATCGACTACTGTGTCACCTACGAGGTGTCGCCACCGTCGTGGGAGCACACGCGCTGCAACGTGCGCATCAGCGGCTCGGGCATGAACACCCACACCCCGCCGCTGTCGATGGTGAGCGAGGTGTCCACCGGCTTCATGGAATCGGGCCTGATCGAGGACGCTGCCACCGGCACGCAGGTGGCGAGCATCGAGCTGTCGGGCCAGCTGGTGGGCGACATCAGCGAGACGCTGAACCGGCTGAATGGCCAGCTCGGCCAGGCCTCGCTGGTGAGCGTGTCCTGCGCCAAGCTGATCCGGGTGGACTTCATCGCCGCCGGTGATCTGCTGAACTGGGTGCTGGTCAAGCGCGGCGAGAAGCGCATGGTGCATTTCGTCGACGCGCACCGTCTGGTGGCGCTGTTCTTCGGAGCGATGGGCATCAACGAGCACGCCCGGGTGCAGGTGCGCAAGGTCTGACCCGGCAGGCAGCCCGGCAGGCCTGCCGGGCGACAATCCCAACTTCCCTGCAACCGGCATCGCCAGGCCCCGCCCATGTCCACCGCCGAAGCGCCCGTGTTCCACGGCACCACCATCGTCAGCGTGCGTCGCGGCCGCAGCGTCGCGCTCGGCGGCGACGGCCAGGTGACGCTGGGCAACATCGTCGTCAAGTCCAGCGCCCGCAAGGTGCGCAAGCTGTACCGCGACCAGGTGCTGGCCGGCTTTGCCGGTGCCACGGCCGATGCCTTCACGCTGTTCGAGCGCTTCGAATCCAAGCTGGAGAAGCACCAGGGCCACCTGGTGCGCGCGGCCATCGAGCTGACCAAGGACTGGCGAACCGACCGCGTGCTGCGCCGCCTGGAGGCGATGCTGGCGGTGGCCGACCGCGATGCGTCGCTGATCATCACCGGCAACGGCGACGTGCTGGAGCCCGAGCACGGCATCATCGCCATCGGCTCTGGCGGCGCCTATGCCCAGGCCGCAGCCCGCGCGCTGCTGGCGCACACCGAGATGGCGCCGGCCGACATGGTGAAGAAATCGCTGGAAATCGCCGGCGACATCTGCATCTACACCAACCAGAGCCACACCATCGAGACGCTGGAATGAGCCAGATGACGCCCCGGGAGATCGTCTCCGAACTCGACCGCCACATCGTCGGGCAGCAGGCGGCCAAGCGCGCGGTGGCGATCGCGCTGCGCAACCGCTGGCGCCGGCAGCAGGTGGACGAGCCGATGCGCAGCGAGATCACGCCGAAGAACATCCTGATGATCGGGCCCACCGGCGTGGGCAAGACCGAGATCGCCCGCCGGCTGGCGCGGCTGGCCGATGCGCCCTTCATCAAGGTGGAGGCCACCAAGTTCACCGAGGTGGGCTACGTGGGCAAGGACGTGGACAGCATCATCCGCGACCTGCTGGAAGTGGCCGTCAAGCAGGAGCGCGAGCTGCAGGTGAAACGCAAGCGCGCGCAAGCCGAAGACGCGGCCGAGGAGCGCGTGCTGGACATCCTGGTGCCGCCGCCGCGCGCCGAGTTCGGCATCGCCCAGGCACCCAGCAGTGACAACACCGCGCGGCAGGTGATGCGCAAGCGGCTGCGCGAAGGCGCGCTGGCCGACCGCGAGATCGAGGTCGACCTGGCCGAGCCGCGGCCGGCACTGGAGATCATGGGCCCGCAGGGCATGGAGGAGATGGCCGAGCAGCTGAAGGGCCTGTTCTCCAACCTGGGCCAGGGCAAGCGAAAGACGCGCAAGCTGAAGATCGCCGAGGCGCTGAAGCTGCTGGTGGACGAGGAAGCCGGCAAGCTGGTGAACGAGGACGAGATCAAGGCCGCCGCGCTGGCCAACGCCGAGAACAACGGCATCGTCTTCATCGACGAGATCGACAAGGTGGCTTCGCGCAGCGAACACGGCGGCGCCGAGGTGTCGCGCCAGGGTGTGCAGCGCGACCTGCTGCCGCTGGTGGAAGGCACCTCGGTGCACACCAAGTACGGCATGGTCAAGACCGACCACATCCTGTTCATCGCTTCCGGCGCGTTCCACCTGTCCAAGCCCAGCGACCTGATCCCCGAGCTGCAAGGCCGCTTCCCGATCCGCGTGGAGCTGGGCTCGCTGAGCGTGGAGGATTTCGAGGCCATCCTGACCAGCACCCATGCCAGCCTGGTGAAGCAGTACCAGGCGCTGCTGGCCACTGAAGGCGTGACGCTGGAGATCACGCCCGAGGGCGTGCGCCGGCTGGCGCAGATTGCCTACGAGGTGAACGAGCGCACCGAGAACATCGGCGCGCGGCGCCTGGCCACGGTGATGGAACGGCTGCTGGACGACATCAGCTTCGACGCGCCGCAGTACCAGGGCCAATCGGTGCGCGTGGACCAGGCGCTGGTCGACCAGCGGCTGTCGGACCTGTCGCGCAACGAGGACCTGTCGCGCTACATCCTGTAGTGCGGCGCCGGCTCAGCCGCCCAGGCGCTGCGCCTGGATCTGCAGCAGGCCGTCGAAGATCAGGGTGTCGACGGTCTCGAAAGCCAGGTCGGTGATGGGCGCGAGCTTGACCGCCGCACCGCCGGTCATGAACAGCGCCGGCGCCTGGCCGGTGCGCTCCAGCAGCTTGCGGTGCTGGCGCTCGATGGCGCCGGCGATGGCATTGGCGCCGCCGCTCATCAGCGCATCGCTGGTGTTGGTGGGAAAGTCGACCACCTCGCCGGTGGGGAACTTGAGCCCGGCGGTGCCCATCTCCAGCGCCTTCAGCATCAGGCCGAAGCCGGGCAGGATCAGCCCGCCGAGAAAGCGGCCTTCGGCATCCAGCGCATCGACGGTGGCGGCGGTGCCGATCATCACCACCAGCCCCGGCCGCGGCGGCCCCGAGGCCAGCAGCCGCGCCCGGGCGCCGATCAGCGACACCCAGCGGTCGGCACCCAGGCGGTTGGGGTGGTCGTAGCCGTTCACCAGACCGGCCTCGCGGGCCGAGGGCACCACCCAGTGGGGTTCGATGTCCCACAGCTCGAGCTGCTCTTCGACCCGCCGGCGCACGGCCTCGCCGGCCACCACGCAACCCAGCATGCTGGTGGGCGGCACCAGCGGCTTCCATTCGGTATCGGCCAGGGTGTCGATGGTTTCCAGGAACACGGCGCCCTGGGCGATCATCGGCGCGCCGGGCCGCGCGGCGGCATATTGCGCCCACTTCAGGCGGGTGTTGCCGATGTCGATGGCAAGGAAGCTCATGCGGGGCGGATGGCCGGCTGCGGAGGCGCGAGGCTATCAGGCGATCGCCCTGCGCACGCCGCCGATCCGGGTAAACCATGACCCCTGTGGACGCCGGTGTCAGGCGCAGGTGATCCAGCGATGCCATGATCGAAGTTTGTCTAACGGTGGCGGCGTCTGCGCCACCTCCAAAGCCCAAGCCCGCCATGACCGACCTGTCTGCCGAATTCAAGGCCCTTGCCGAGTACCGCCCGCAGCACAAGCTGCGCTTCGTGACGGCCGCATCGCTGTTCGACGGCCATGACGCGGCCATCAACATCATGCGCCGCATCCTCCAGGGCATGGGCGCCGAGGTCATCCACCTGGGCCACAACCGCTCGGTGGACGAGGTCGTGACCGCCGCGCTGCAGGAAGATGCGCAGGGCATCGCCATCAGCAGCTACCAGGGCGGGCATGTCGAGTACTTCAAGTACATGATCGAGCTGCTGCGCCAGCGCGGCGGCGCCCATATCAAGGTCTTCGGCGGCGGCGGCGGCGTCATCGTGCCGACCGAGATCCGCGAATTGCAGGCCTCGGGCGTGACGCGCATCTACAGCCCCGAGGACGGCCAGCGCATGGGGCTGGCCGGCATGATCGGCGAGATGCTGATGATCAGCGACCAGGACCTGTCGGTGTATGCACCGAAGTCGCTGGACGCGGTGCGCGGCCCCGGCGCCATGGCGCGGCGCGCGCTGTCGCAGCTGATCACCGCACTGGAGAACGGCCAGGCCGACCCGGCGCTGCTGGCCGACGTGCGCAACGCGGCGAAAGCGGTGCGTACGCCCGTGGTGGGCATCACCGGCACCGGCGGCGCGGGCAAGAGCAGCCTGACCGACGAGCTGATCCGCCGGCTGCGCCTGGACCAGCGCGACCAGCTGCAGATTGCCGTGGTGAGCATCGATCCGAGCCGGCGCAAGAGCGGCGGCGCGCTGCTGGGCGACCGCATCCGCATGAACGCCATCGGCCCGTGGAAGGCACCGCGGCCCGACGACGACGGCATGCGCGTGTTCATGCGCAGCATGGCCACCCGCGATTTCGGCAGCGAGATCAACCAGGCGCTGCCCGACGTGCTGTGCGCCTGCAAGGTGGCGGGCTTCGACCTGATCATCGTCGAGACCTCGGGCATCGGCCAGGGCGACGCGGCCATCGTGCCGCTGGTGGACGTGCCGATCTACGTGATGACGCCGGAGTTCGGCGCGGCCAGCCAGCTGGAGAAGATCGACATGCTCGACTTCGCCGAGTTCGTGGCCATCAACAAGTTCGACCGCAAGGGTGCGGCCGACGCGCTGCGCGACGTGGCCAAGCAGGTGCAGCGCAACCGCGAGGCCTTCAAGTCGCCGCCGGAGGAGATGCCGGTGTACGGCACGATGGCCAGCCGCTTCAATGACGACGGCGTGACGGCCCTGTACCAGGGGCTGAAGCCGCGGCTGGCGGCGCTGGGGCTGGATCTGTCGGAAGGCGCGCTGCCGCAGGTGCACACCCGCCACAGCACGCAGCAAGTGGCGATCGTGCCAGGCGCGCGGGTGCGCTACCTGGCCGACATTGCCGACTGCGTGCGCGGCTACAAGCGCCATGCCCGCAGCCAGGCGCGCATCGCGCGCGAACTGCAGCAGCTGCGCGCCACGGCCGCCATGCTGCAGACCGACAAGCCCGAACGCCACCGCGCGGTGGAGGCGGTTTTGGACCTGGCCGGGCAGCGCGAGACGAAGCTGGATGCGCATTCGCGCAAGCTGCTGACGATGTGGCCGGACATGCAGAAGGCCTATGCCGGCGATGAATACGTGGTGAAGATCCGCGACAAGGAGATCCGCACCACGCTGACCCACACCACGCTGTCCGGCAACAAGATCCGCAAGGTGGCGCTGCCCGCCTACGAGGATGAAGGCGAGATCCTGAAGTGGCTGCTGCTGGACAACGTGCCGGGCAGCTTTCCATACACCGCAGGCACCTTCGCCTTCAAGCGCGAGAACGAAGATCCGACGCGCATGTTTGCCGGCGAGGGCGATGCCTTCCGCACCAACCGGCGCTTCAAGCTGCTGAGCGAGGGCATGCCGGCCAAGCGGCTGTCGACGGCCTTCGACTCGGTGACGCTGTACGGCAACGACCCGGACCTGCGGCCCGACATCTACGGCAAGGTGGGCAATTCGGGCGTGTCGATTGCGACGCTGGACGACATGAAGGTGCTGTACGGCGGCTTCGACCTGACGCACCCGGCCACCAGCGTCAGCATGACGATCAACGGACCGGCGCCGACGATCCTGGCGATGTTCATGAACACCGCCATCGACCAGAACCTGGACAAGTTCCGCGCCGACAACGGCCGCGAGCCCACCGATGACGAGGCGCAGAAGATCCGCGCCTGGGTGCTGGAGAACGTGCGCGGCACCGTGCAGGCCGACATCCTGAAGGAAGATCAGGGCCAGAACACCTGCATCTTCTCCACCGAGTTCAGCCTGAAGGTGATGGGCGACATCGCCGAGTACTTCGTGCACCACCGGGTGCGCAACTTCTATTCGGTGAGCATCTCGGGCTATCACATTGCCGAAGCCGGTGCCAACCCGATCAGCCAGCTGGCCTTCACGCTGAGCAACGGCTTTACCTTCGTCGAGGCCTACCTGGCCCGCGGCATGCACATCGACGACTTCGCGCCAAACCTGAGCTTCTTCTTCAGCAACGGCATGGACCCGGAGTACACGGTGATGGGCCGCGTTGCGCGCCGCATCTGGGCGGTGGCGATGCGCGAGCGCTACGGCGCCAACGAGCGCAGCCAGAAGCTGAAGTACCACGTGCAGACGAGCGGACGCTCACTTCACGCGCAGGAGATCCAGTTCAACGACATTCGCACCACGCTGCAGGCCTTGATCGCGATCTACGACAACTGCAACAGCCTGCACACCAACGCCTTCGACGAGGCGATCACCACGCCGACCGAGGATTCGGTGCGCCGTGCGATGGCGATCCAGTTGATCATCAATCGCGAGTGGGGTCTGGCGAAGAACGAGAACCCGAACCAGGGCGCCTTCATCGTCGACGAGCTGACCGAGTTGGTCGAGGAGGCGGTGCTGGCCGAGTTCGAGAAGATTGCCGAGCGGGGCGGCGTGCTGGGGGCGATGGAAACCGGCTACCAGCGCGGCAAGATCCAGGAAGAGAGCATGCACTACGAGATGCTCAAGCACACGGGCGAGTACCCGATCATCGGCGTCAACACCTTCCGCAATCCGCACGGTGACCCGGTGCCGCAAAGTCTGGAGCTGGCACGTTCGACCGAAGAGGAGAAGCAGTCGCAGCTACAGCGACTGAATGAATTCCACGCACGGCATGCCGCCGACGCGCCAGCGATGCTGCAACGGTTGAAGCACGCAGTCATCGAGAACCGCAACGTCTTCGAGGTGCTGATGGACGCCGTGCGATGCTGCAGCCTGGGCCAGATCACGAACGCGCTGTTCGAGGTCGGTGGCCAATATCGGCGCAGCATGTAGCTTATGACTTGCCGCGCGATACGCGCGGCATCCAAACGCGAAAGGCAAGAAAAGCAAAAGGCCCGGTTCAGTTATGAACCGGGCCTTTCCCTTTATTAGCCTGACAATGTCCTACTTTCACACGGGAACCCGCACTATCATCGGCGCTGAGGCGTTTCACTGTCCTGTTCGGGATGGGAAGGAGTGGGACCACCTCGCTATGGTCATCAGGCTTAACTTTTTGCTGCCCCGCATCAGGGCGAAGCAGCCAATCCATAGAATCAAATCAGCAGATTGCGTACAACTGGCATAACCGTCTTTGACATTCCGTCAAAGTTATAGGGTCAAGCCTCACGAGCAATTAGTATCGGTTAGCTCAACGCATTACTGCGCTTCCACACCCGACCTATCAACGTCCTGGTCTCGAACGACTCTTCAGGGGGCTCAAGGCCCCGGCAAGACTCATCTTGAGACGAGTTTCCCGCTTAGATGCTTTCAGCGGTTATCTCTTCCGCACTTAGCTACTCGGCA
>JAFLDH010000133.1 GCA_017302505.1 Burkholderiales bacterium | reverse complement strand
GGCCGCGGCATCGAGGGCGTGGCGGACGGCCAGTGGCTGCGCCTGGGCAGCGCGCGCTGGCGCGATGAGTTGGGCGCCACGGTCGGCGCGTTGCAGGCCGAAGCCGATGCACTGCAGGCTGAAGGCTGCAGCATCGCCTGGCTGATGGCCGGGCCAGCGGATGCCACTCCGCAGGTGCGCGGCCTGCTGGCCTTCGGCGACCGGCCGCGGCCACAGTCCGCAGCGGCCGTGGCGCGGCTGAAGGCGCTGGGCCTGCGCTGTGTGCTGATCAGTGGTGACAACCGCGGCGCCGCCGAAGCACTGGCCCGCGCGGTGGGCATCGACGAGGTGCATGCCGAGGTGCTGCCCGGCGACAAGGCGGCGGTGGTGGCGTCGTTGCGCCAGGGTCTGCCAAGCGGCGGGCGCGTCGCCATGGTCGGTGATGGCATCAACGACGCGCCGGCCTTGGCGGCGGCCGACGTGGGCCTGGCGATGGGCACCGGCACCGATGTGGCGATGCACAGTGCCGGGCTGACATTGCTGCGCGGCGACCCGATGCTGGTGGCCGAGGCCTGGCAGCTGTCGCAGGCGGTGGGCTCCAAGCTGCGGCAGAACCTCTTCTGGGCCTTTGCCTACAACGTGGTGGGCATCCCATTGGCGGGCCTGGGCGCGCTGAGTCCGGTGATCGCCGGCGGCGCGATGGCGCTGTCCAGCGTGTGCGTGGTGGGCAACGCGCTGCTGCTGGGCCGCTGGCAACCCCGCCCATAGTGCACGGCGGCGCACTCAAGTCTCCCCGCAAGGCGGCCGAATATCCCTGCAGCCTGGCCCACGGATTCCCGTCGGCCCGCTGCAAGATCCACGACCACCGTCCACAGGAACGCCATGCAATTTTCCCAGCTCGCCACGGTCAAGCACCGCCTCGCAGTCGGCCAGCCGCTGCCGTTCAACGTCCGTAACGCCGATCACACTTTGTTGCTGGCCCGCGGGCAGGTGGTGGAGACCTTCGACCAGATGGAGGCGCTGTTCACGCGCGGTGCGCTGGTCGACCTGGCCGAGCTGCGCGCGCCGACGGACCGAATCCGGGAGGCACCGCCCGAGGAACTGCCACGGCTGTGGCACCAGTGCATGGACCGCGTCGGCCAGACGCTGCAGAGCTGCACGCAGGAGGGCTTTGGCCAGGCGCTGGACGACGTCACCGGCCCGGTGCAGGCGCTGATCGAGCGCGATTCCGACCTGGCCATCTTCCAGGTGCTGCGCCAGGACGGCAACCGCCACACGCAGTACGGCGTGACGCATTCGATCCACACCGCCATCACCGCCTTTCTGGTGGCCCAGCGGCTGGGCTGGGACGAGGACAGTGTGCAGAAGGTCTTCAAGGTGGCGCTGACGATGAACGTATCGATGCTGGAGCTGCAGGGCCAGCTGGCCGAGCAGGCCACTCCGGTGACGGCCGAGCAGCGCGCGCAGATCCTGTCGCACCCGATGCGCAGCGTGGAGATGCTGCAACTGGCCGGCGTGAGCGACCGCGACTGGCTGGACGGGGTGGCCCACCACCACGTGGCGCCCGATGGCAGCGGCTACCCGGCGCTGGACCGCGAGCCGAACGACTTCGCCGCGCTGGTGCGGCGCGCCGACATCTACACCGCCAAGCTGAGCCCGCGCACCACGCGCAGCGCGATGGCCGCCGACCGCGCCGGCCGCGCGATGTTCATGTACGACCCGGGCAATTCCATGACCGCCGCGCTGGTCAAGGAGTTCGGTGTGTACCCGCCGGGTTGCTTCGTCAAGCTGGTGTCGGGCGAGACCGCCGTGGTGGTCAAGCGCGGCCCGAGCGTGGTGACGCCGCTGGTGGCGGCCTTGACCACGGCTTCCGGCACGGCGCTCAGCGATCCTCAACCGCGCGATACCTCGAAGCGCGAGCATGCGATCGCTGGCGTGGTCGGCGGTGATGCGGTGCCGGTGCGCATCGCCCCCGAGAAGCTGATGACGCTGGCCCTGGCCTGAGCGGCCGCGCTGTCACGCGCAGGACGCTGGCCGTGCGGCCCCGCCGCCTATAGTGCGGCCCATGTCCACGATCTACCAGCCCCGCCGCGAAGCCCGCCGCGCCCACGTCACGCTGCGCGGCCTGCGCATCCATCTCAACCTGTGGGGCGACGCCTCGCTGGTGCGCCCCGACCGTCCGCCGCTGCTGCTGATGCACGGCTGGATGGACGTGGGCGCGTCCTTCCAGTTCGCCGTCGATGCCATGCACGACGGCCGCTACATCGTCGCTGCCGACTGGCGTGGCTTCGGCCACAGCGACGCCACGCGATCCGACTGCTACTGGTTCGCCGACTACCTGGGCGACCTGGACGCGCTGATCGACCACCTGTCGCCCGACGCGCCGATCGACCTGGCCGGCCACAGCATGGGCGGCAACATCGTCATGACCTACGCCGGCGTGCGCCCGGCGCGCATCCGCCGGCTGGTCAACATGGAAGGCTATGGCGTACCCGATGCCAAGCCGCAACAGGCGCCCGAGCGACTGGCGCAGTGGCTGGACGAGCTGAAGAAGCCGCAGCGCATGCGCAGCTTCGACAGCCTGGAGGGCGTGGCCCGTCAGCTGATGAAGACCAACCCGCGCCTGCCGGCCGACAAGGCCGCCTGGCTGGCGGCACAGTGGTCGCAGCGCCGCGACGACGGCCAGTGGCACGTGCTGGGCGACCCGGCGCACAAGATCGTCAACCCGGTGATGACGCGCGCCGAGGACGTGATCGCCACCTGGGGCCGCATCAGCGCGCCGCTGCTGTGGGTGGAAGGCGAGGGCAAGGATTTCGACGGTTGGTACGACGGTCGCTACACCCGGCCGCAGTTCGAGCAGCGGCTGGCCGCGGTGCCCAAGGTGCAGCGCCTGAAGCTCGACCCTGCGGGCCACATGCTGCATCACGACCAGCCCGAGGCGCTGGCACGGGCGCTGGACGCCTTTCTCGACGCGGCTTGAATAACCCCGCGGCAGCCCCGCAGCGGGCCTGCCAAAAAGCGCGTGTCAGAATTGCGGCATGGACATCGAACGCATCAACTCGATCGGCACGCTGCTCGCCGATCTGAGCGCCCGCACCGAGCAGCTCCGGGGGTATCTTTGACTACGAGCGCAAAGCGCTCCGGTTGAAGGAAGTCAACGCCGCCCTGGAGAATCCGGCCGTCTGGAACGAGCCGAAGCGCGCCCAGGAACTGGGCCGCGAAAAGAAATCGCTGGATACCGTGGTCGGCACCATCGACCACCTGAGCAGCGAGCTGGCCGACAACACCGAGCTGTACGAGATGTCGAAGGCCGATGGCGACTTCGACGCGCTGGAACACATCGAGCAGTTCGCCGGCGGGCTGCGCGACACCGTGGCGCAGCTGGAGTTCCGCCGCATGTTCAGCAACGATGCCGATCCGCTGAACTGCTTCATCGACATCCAGGCCGGCGCCGGCGGCACCGAGGCGATGGACTGGGCGCAGATGCTGCTGCGCCAGTACCTCAAGTACTGCGAGCGCAAGGGTTTCAAGGCCGAGGTGCTGGAAGAGACCGAGGGCGACGTGGCCGGCATCCGCAGCGCGACCATCAAGGTCGAAGGCGACTATGCGTTCGGCCACCTGCGCACGGAAACGGGCGTACACCGCCTGGTGCGCAAGAGCCCCTTCGACGCCTCGGGCGGGCGCCACACCAGCTTCGCGTCACTGTTCGTCTACCCGGAGATCGATGATTCGATCGAGATCGAGGTCAACCCGGCCGACGTGCGGGTGGACACCTTCCGCGCCAGCGGCGCCGGCGGCCAGCACATCAACAAGACCGATTCGGCGGTACGGCTGACGCACATCCCCACCGGCATCGTGGTGCAGTGCCAAAACGACCGCAGCCAGCACCGCAACCGTGACGAGGCCTGGGCGATGCTGCGCAGCCGGCTCTACGAGCACGAGATGCGCAAGCAGCGCGAAGCCCAGCAGAAGCTGGAGGACAGCAAGACCGACGTCGGCTGGGGCCACCAGATCCGCAGCTACGTGCTGGACAACAGCCGCATCAAGGACCTGCGCACCAACGTCGAGATCAACAACACGCAGAAGGTGCTCGATGGCGACCTGGACGCCTTCATCGAAGCCAGCCTGAAGCAGGGCCTGTAAGGGCCCGCCCCCACTGCAGCGAGACAAGCACATCATGCGAGAAGGCCCTGCCACCGTCGTGCGGCGCGAGGACTATGCGCCGCCCGCCTACTGGATCCGCAGCGTCGAGCTGGGTTTCGACCTGGACCCGGCGAAGACCCTGGTGACCAGCCGCATGCGAATCGAGCGCAACCCGGCGCAGGCCGGCGGCCCGCTGCAGTTGCAGGGCGAGGGCCTGAACCTGCTGCGCGTGCTGGCCGATGGCGAGAGCGTGTCCTTCCGCGAGGAAGCCGGCCTGCTGGTGATCGACAACCCGCCGGTGGCCGACAGCTTCACGCTCGAGATCCGCAACAGCATCGCGCCGGAGAAGAACACCGAGCTCAGCGGCCTGTACACCAGCGGTGGCGGCTTCTACACGCAGTGCGAGGCCGAGGGCTTCCGCCGCATCACCTACTTCCTGGACCGGCCGGACGTGATGGCCGTCTACATGGTGACGGTGCGCGCCGACAAGGCGAAGTACCCGGTGCTGCTGAGCAACGGCAACCTGCTCGAGCAGGGCGATCTGGACGGTGGCCGCCACTATGCCAAGTGGCACGACCCCTTCCCGAAGCCCAGCTACCTGTTCGCGCTGGTGGCCGCCGACCTGGTGGCGCGCGAGCAGAAGATCCGCACCCGCGCCGGCCGCGACCACCTGCTGCAGGTGTACGTGAAGCGCGCGGACCTGGGCAAGACCGAGCATGCGATGAACTCGCTGATCGCCTCGGTCGCCTGGGACGAGGCGCGCTTCGGCCTGTCGCTGGACCTTGAACGCTTCATGATCGTGGCGGTCGAGGACTTCAACTTCGGCGCGATGGAGAACAAGGGCCTGAACCTGTTCAACACCAAGTTCGTGCTGGCCAGCGCCGACACCGCCACCGACGACGACTTCTTTGCCGTGGAAAGCGTGGTCGCGCACGAGTACTTCCACAACTGGACCGGCAACCGCATCACCTGCCGCGACTGGTTCCAGCTGTCGCTGAAGGAAGGGCTGACGGTCTTCCGCGACCAGGAGTTCAGCATGGACATG
Source organism: Burkholderiales bacterium (assembly GCA_017302505.1). Classification (GTDB taxonomy): domain Bacteria; phylum Pseudomonadota; class Gammaproteobacteria; order Burkholderiales; family Burkholderiaceae_C; genus Rubrivivax. The sequence goes on along the minus strand of JAFLDH010000133.1, from coordinate 6,258 downwards.
GCCGGCGATGCGTCGGCCCGCGCCGTCAAGCGCATCGAGGACGTGCTGAAGCTGCGCAACGTGCAGTTCCCCGAGGACGCCGGCAGCATGGCCCACCCGGTGCGGCCCGACGCCTACATGGCGATCAACAACTTCTACACGCCCACCGTCTACGAGAAGGGCGCCGAAGTCGTGCGCATGATGCACACGCTGGTCGGCCGCGACGGCTTTGCGCGCGGGTTGAAGCTGTACTTCGAGCGCCATGACGGTCAGGCCGTCACCTGCGACGACTTCGCGCAGGCCATTGCCGATGCCAACCCGGGCAGCGTGCTGGCCGCGCATCTGGACGCCTTCAAGCAGTGGTACGCGCGCGCCGGCACACCGCGCGTGACTGCGCGCGGCCAGTTCGACGCGGCCAGCGGCCGCTACACGCTGCAGCTGTCGCAGACGCTGGCGCGCTCGCCCGACGGGCCGCCGCTGCTGATCCCGGTGCAGCTGGCGCTGTTCGACACCGACGGCCGCCCGCTGCCGCTGCAGCTGGACGGCGAGGCCGCACCGGGCGGCAGCGAGCGCCTGCTGGTGCTGGACCAACCCAGTGCCAGCTATACCTTCGTCGGCCTGGCGGCCGAGCCGGTGCCCTCGCTGCTGCGCGGCTTCAGTGCACCGGTGACGCTGGACGACGGCCTGGGCGATGCCGCGCTGCTGACGCTGCTGGCCCACGACACAGACCCCTTCAACCGCTGGGAGGCCGCGCAACGCCTGAGCCTGCGCCGCCTGCTGGCGGCGCTGCTGTCCGAGGCCCCCGCGCCGGCGGACGAGGCCTACCTGCAGGCGCTGCGCGGCGTGCTGCGCGACCCGGCCCTGCATCCGGCCTTCAAGGCCATGGTGCTGGCGCTGCCCGGCGAGGGCTACGTCGCCGAGCAACTGACGGTGGTGGACCCGCAGCGCATTCACGCCGTGCGCGAACACCTGCTGGACCAGCTGGCCGAGCATCTGCATGCCGACTGGGCCTGGGCCTACGAGCACCACCAGGTGCGCGAGGGCTATACCCCGCAGCGCGGCCAGGCCGGCCAGCGCGCGCTGGCCGCACGGGCGCTCGCCATGCTGTGCCGCCATGCGGCGCGCAGCGGCAACCCGGTGTGGCCGGGCCGCGCCTACCAGCAGGTCAAGGATGCCGGCAACATGAGCGACCGGCTGGCCGGGCTGAACGCGCTGGTGCACGGCCGCTGCGAGCTGGCTGAAGCCGCGCTGCAGCGCTTCCACCAGCTGGCCCACGGCCATGCGCTGGTCATCGACAAGTGGTTCGAGGTGCAGGCCCGGGCCAGCGAGAACCCGCAGGCCGGCGGCGCCGTGCTGGCGCGCGCCCGCGCGCTGCTGCAGCACCCGGACTTTTCGTTGCGCAACCCGAATCGGGTGCGCGCGCTGCTGGTTTCGCTGTGCCGCGACAACCCGGCCGCCTTCCACCGCGCCGATGCCGCGGGTTACGTGTTCTGGGCCGAGCGTCTGATCGAGCTGGATGCCATCAACCCCAGCGTGGCCGGCCGGCTGGCCCGGGTGATGGACCGCTGGGCGCACCTGGCCGAGCCCTACCGCAGCGCCGCCCGCGAGGCCATCGCCCGCGTGGCCGCGCGCAGCGAACTCAGCGCCGAGGTGCGCGAGATCGTCAACCGAGCCCTGGAGTCCGCATGAGCCGCCCTGTCAGTCTGACGCAGTACCTGGTCGAACAGCAGCGAGAGCACGGCCGCATCCCCGGGCAGCTGCGGCTGCTGATCGAGGTGGTGGCGCGTGCCTGCAAGCGCATCGCCATCTCGGTGAACAAGGGCCCGCTGGGCGACGTGATCGGCACCGCCCACACCGAGAACATTCAGGGCGAAGTGCAGAAGAAGCTGGACATCATCAGCAACGATGTGCTGATCGAGGCCAACGAATGGGGCGGCCACCTGGCGGCGCTGGCCAGCGAGGAGATGGACACCATCCACGTGGTGCCCAACCGCTACCCGCAGGGCGAGTACCTGCTGCTGTACGACCCGCTGGACGGTTCCAGCAACATCGACGTCAACGTCAGCATCGGCACCATCTTCAGCGTGCTGCGCAAGGTGGGCCACCACCACGGCGTGGTCGAGGACGACTTCCTGCAGCCGGGGCGCTTTCAGGCCGCGGCGGGCTACTGCATCTACGGCCCGCAGACGCAGCTGGTGCTGACGGTGGGCAATGGTGTCGCGGTGTTCACGCTGGACCGCGAGATGGGTTCCTGGGTGCTGACCGAACAGAACCTGCAGGTGCCGGCGGACACGAAAGAGTTCGCCATCAACATGAGCAACCTGCGCCACTGGGCCCCGCCGGTGCGCCGCTACATCGACGAATGCCTGGCCGGCAAGACGGGGCCGCGCGGCAAGGACTTCAACATGCGCTGGGTGGCCAGCATGGTGGCCGACGTGCACCGCATCCTGACGCGTGGCGGCGTGTTCCTGTACCCGTGGGACGCGCGCGAGCCCGACAAGCCCGGCAAGCTGCGGCTGATGTACGAGGCCAACCCGATGGCCTTCCTGATCGAGCAGGCCGGCGGCGCCGCCACCAACGGCCGCCAGCGCATCATGGACCTGATGCCCGGCAAGCTGCACGAGCGCGTCAGCGTGATCCTGGGCTCGAAGAACGAGGTGGAGCGCGCCACGGCCTACCACCTGGAAGCCGACGGCAAGCCTGCGGCCTGAGCCGCGGGTGCGCCACGCGCTACAGGCCTTCCGCGATCTCCGCCCGCCGCACCCAGCGCCACTGCCCAGCGGGCAGGTCGTCGGGCAACACCAGGGCGCCAAAGCGCAGCCGGTGCAGGGACTGCACCGCATTGCCTGCGGCGGCCACCATGCGCTTGACCTGGTGGTACTTGCCTTCGGTCAGCGTCAGCAGCAGGCGGCGCTCGCCGGCGGCTTCGGCCGCGGCCGCGCGCACCGGCTGCGGGTCGTCGTGCAGCACCACGCCGTCACGCAGTCGCTGCAGTTGGGCATCGCTCAGCGGCTCGGCGCAATCGGCCTGGTACAGCTTGGGTACATGCCACTTCGGCGACGTGAGCTTGTGCAGCAGCGGGCCGTCGTCGGTGAACAGCAGCAGGCCGGTGGTGTCTTCGTCCAGCCGGCCGGTCGGCTGCACGTTGCGCGTGCGCAGCGGCACCGGCAGCAGGCTCAGCACGCTGGGGTGGTGGCGCGGCTTGCGCGAGCATTCGTAGCCCGCTGGCTTGTGCAGCATCAGCAGCGCCTTCTCGTGGTAGGCCCAGGCTTCGCCCCGCACACGGAACTCCAGTCCGGCGGTGTCCACCGGCTCGGCCGGGTCATCGACGATGCGATCACCGATCTGCACCAGGCCGTGAACGATCAACGCGTCGCATTCGCGCCGGGTGCCGAAGCCCTGGCTGAACAGCACCTGGCGCAGCTGCACGTCAGGCACCGGCCTGCAGCCGCTCCCAGGCCCGTGCCGCACGCTGCACGCGGGCCGACGAGGCCACCGCGAACAGCGCCGCGTCGCGCTGCCAGCGCTGCGCGGCCGGGTCGCCGGGCTGCAGCGCCCACAGCGTGCCAGCCTCGGTATACAGCGCATGGGCCAGCGCCAGCGCGCCCGACAGCGCCACATGCGTGGCCGGCGCAGCGGGCGGGGCTTGGGCCAGGTCGGCCAGCAGGGTGAGCACCGCGCACAGCCGCTCGGCGAAGGCCGCCGGCCACTGGCGGGCGCGCGCCTCGCGCAGCAGGTAGGCCAGCACCGCCAGCGTCACGTGCGTGTCTTCGATGCTGCGAAAGGGTTTCACATAGGCGTCGTAGCCGTCGCCGGGCAGCAGCGCTTCGGATGGGAGGCGGACGCCGTCGAGCTGCACGCGGGCATGCGGCACCTCGGGTACGAAGCGGGTTTCCGGCATCGGCAGTAGCTGCAAACCCGGCGCGCCGGCGGGCACCCGCGCCACGCGCAGCTGCGGTCGGCCGTCGGCTGCCGGCGTGGCCAATGCACCCACCACCAGCAGCAGGTTGCTGTCGGGGCCCAGCGTGGTCCAGCGTTTGGCGCCATGCACTGTCCAGCCACCGTCCGACGCCGGAACGATGCGCGTGCCAATGTCGCGTGGCCGGTTGCCGCCTTCCTCGGTGACGCAGAAGGCCGCGACCAGCGTCGCCGGCAACTCCGGCAGCAAGGCGCGCAGCGCCGCCTGGTAGCCGGAGGCGAAGGCCCAGCCCACGCGGTCGGCATCGAAGCCGCCCCGCAGCGCCATGGCCGCCGACCCGTGGCTGCCCGCAGCGCCGTCGCGCCAGCGCGGCCACCATGCGGCCACTGTGGCGCGTTCGGGCACCGCGGTGGGGGCGCGCAGGCAGGTGTCGATGGCGGGATGCATGGCCATGGTCCTAGGGGGGATTGGCCGATGTTAGCGGCGCGCCCAGGCTCGGCTGCGTAGCATCGCGCCGGTGTCAACACGCAGGGGACGACGATGAATCAACGGGCATGGGTCGTGGGCTGGGCGCTGTGCATGGCGCTGGGCGGCGCGGTGGCGGCGCCCAGCAGCGGCAGCGACAGCGCGGCCTGGTCGGGCAGCAAGAGCGAGGATCCGGCGCTGAAGTCGGCGCAGGCTGCGCTGGCCGCCGGCGACTATGCCGGCGCGCAGACCACGCTGAAGGCCGCGGTGGCCGCCAACCCGGGCAATGCCGACCTGCACAACCTGTACGCCTACTCGATCCGCAAGGGGCCCAACCCGGACATGGCGCTGGTCTTCAAGCACTACGACGAAGCGCTGCGCATCGATCCCAAGCACCGCGGCGCGCAGGAATACATCGGCGAGGCCTACCTGATGGTGGGCAACCTGCCCAAGGCCAAGGAACACCTGGAGGCGCTGAACAAGATCTGCTTCTTCGGCTGCGCCGAGTACAACGAACTGAAGAAGGCCATCGCCGCCTACGAGGCCAAGCCGCGTTGAGCGACCAGGCTCAGTTCGTCAGTTCCAGCACCACCACGCGGTTCTCGGCCGCCGGCCAGGCCACGCCGACCAGCCGCTCTTCGATCACGCCCGAGCGATATTCGGCGGCCACAGGCCGGCCCGCGCCGCTGCCCAGCTTCAGCTTGGAGCTGGACACGCCGGCCACGCCGGGCGGGATGCCGGGCGCCGGGTCCATGCCGTCCAGCACCACGCGGTCGCGCGGCAGGCCGAAGTAGCCGCGCGGCCGCGTCAGCGTCACCACCGAGGCGGCGCCCTTGTCGGCCTCGGCCAGGCGTTCGGCGCGCAGGTTGACCACGCTGCTGCTGCGCGGGAAGGGCGAACGGTAGACATGCGTCGTCGCATAGCCCGGCGCGCTGATCACGAATTCGTAGGCCGTGCGGCTGTCGGCGGTGAAGGGGCCCCAGCGGCCATCCTCGCCGATCTGCTTGCGGTGCCGCGGCCCGCCCTGGCGCGCGCCAGTGGCGGCATCGACCGCGTAGACCTCGACCGTGGCGCCGACCAGTGGCAGGTTGGTCGGCCCGCCCGGCCCCAGGCCGCTGAGCGTGCCGTCCAGCACCGGCTGGGCCTCGGCCGTGACCGCCAGCGTGGCCGGCGCGCGGCCGGTGATGAACTCGTAGGTCTGCGCGAAGGCCTGCGGATGGAAGCTGACCTCGCGGTGGTCGCGCTGCGGCAGCACCACGTTCTTCGCGCCCTTCAGCGCCGGGCCGTCGAAAGTGACGTTGGTCGGTTTGCCCTTGGCGCCGATCCACACGCCGTCGGGTTGCGCGAACTTGTCGTTGTCGTCCGAGCGGATCGTCATCCAGCGCACACCGGGCGTCACCTCGTCGCCGGCCGTGCCCTTGGGCACGTTCAGCGCCACCAGGAAGGGGCCGACGCCGTTGAACTCACTGTTCGGGCGGAACTCCTTCAGCGCCCAGACGCCGTGGTTCGGCGTACCGCCCAGCACCGCGGCCGAGACCTTGGCCGCGCCGCCATGGTTCTGCACGTAGTTGCGGATGGTGTTGCCGCCGCGTGAGTTGCCCACCAGCACCACCTGCGTGGCGCCGGTGCGCGCCAGCAGCTGGTCCACCTGCGCGGCCAGGAACTGCGCCTGCTCGGTGGTGGAACTGCGCCCGGCCTGCGCCACGTTGTCCTCGTCGCGGGCCAGCGGGTAGGGCAGGTCGATGGCCAGCAGCCGCTCGCGCGGCCAGCCGTTCGATTCGAAGCGCCAGATCGTGGTGGTCCACAGCGCGGCGCTGTCGCCGTTGCCGTGCACGAAGACCACCGGCGGCGGCGCGGGCGGCTTCGGTGCCGGCGCGGCGCAGGCCGCCAGCAGC
>JAFLDH010000132.1 GCA_017302505.1 Burkholderiales bacterium | reverse complement strand
ACCGAGAAGAAATTACCGACGAAGGCGGCATCACCCGAAATATTGCCCAGCAAATCCTGGCCAAGTGCGTGCTGCGCATTGAAGGTCAGCGCGACGGAGGCAGCAATGCGCCCCAGTTCGTTGCCTACCGAGTCCAGCGAACGGTTGCGAAACTCGACCAGACCGCCCAGCTGCCCTCCGACAATCAAGGAATCGGGCATCTGGAGGGTGCCGGCATTGGTCTTCAAGCCGACAACAATCTTGGAAGGATCGGAAGTCGATGCAGTTACCGTGAGCTGCATGACCTGCGATCCAACCACCAACTGCTGGCCGTTGCCGATATAGACGTTGTAACTGCCGTTGGAATTGGTGCTCGTCTGCACCTTGATCAACTTGTTCAGTTCGCTGACCAACTGGTCACGCTGATCAAGCAGGTCGTTGGCGGGTTGCTGGTAGGCGGCTTCGGCGACCACGATACGCTGGTTAACGTCGGCGATCTGGGCCGCATAGGCGTTGATTTCAGTGACTGCATTGGTGATTCGGCCATTGACCTCATCGGCAATCTCACTGAGTCGGGTATTGATATCCTGGAAACGTGTGACCAGAGTCTGGGCGCTGCTGATCATCGATTGCCGCGCCGGCAGCAGCGAGGGATTCGAGGCGACCTGCTGTACCCCGGCAAAAAAACTCTGCAATGCGGGAGAAAGACCGGCATTGGGGTCTGCCAGCAGGTTATCTATCTGATTGATTTCGCTGTAAAAGGCGTCCAGCTGGCTGACCTGCGTCTGGGCACTGTTGACCTGACCGACGACAAAGCTGTCGTACATCCGCTTGATGGTCTGGACGTGCACGCCCTGCCCCATGGCGCCAGCGCCGGTATTGACCGCGATATTCGTCGCCTGCACCGTTGCCTGACGGCTATAGCCCGGCGTATTCGCGTTAACCACGTTGTGCTCGACCGTCAGCAATCCCGCCTGCGCTGCGGCGATGCCACTGACTCCGATGCTGAAAATTCCTGTACCCATGCTGTCACCTCTAAGAGGTTAACGGCCAATTCGCCGTAAAGTTTAGGCTGCCATCAACCGATCAGCGCCTGCCGCAACGCGGGGCCATTGATGATGCGCGACAACTTGTCGGCATACATCGGATCGGTGGCATAGCCAGCCTGTTGCAAACGTTTCGCAAACTCCGTGCCATCCTGAGATCCGATCACGGCACTAAAACGCGAGTTGTTGCGCAGGAGGTTGGCGTAGTCGCGGAAAGCCTCCTCGTACGAGCCGTAGGCCCGGAAGCGCTCAACCGACTGTTGCGGCTGACCGTTGACGTACTCGGTCGTCGTCGCCTCCGCCGTGGCGCCGTTCCAGCTCTTGCCAGCCTTGATACCGAACAGGTTGTAGCTGGGCGAGCCGTCGGCACGCACCGCGGCGCCGAAGATCACGATGTAGTCCGCCATCGGCTGGGGTGCTGGCACGGGTGGGGCCCGCATCATACGAGCCGGCCCGCGCCACGCGTCAGCATGGCGCAAGCGCGACCGCGAGAATGGGAGCCTGCACGCCGGGGGTCGCAGACATCCCGGCCCGGCCCGGCCGAGCATGGAGGAGACACACATGAGCTTCGCGGATTTCCACCGCCGTTCCATCGAGCAACCCGAGGCCTTCTGGGCCGAGCAGGCCCAGCTGATCGATTGGCAGCAGCCCTTCGAGCAGGTGTGCGACTACAGCCGCCCGCCCTTCGTGCACTGGTTTGCCGGCGGCAAGACCAACCTGTGCCACAACGCGGTGGACCGGCACCTGAAGGACCGCGGCGACCAGAACGCGCTGATCTGGGTGTCCACCGAGGTCGACAAGGAAATCGTCTACAGCTTCAGCGAGCTGCATGCCGAGGTGCAGCGCATGGCAGCGATGCTGCTGGCGCTGGGCGTCGGCAAGGGCGACCGCGTGCTGATCTACATGCCGATGATCGCCGAGGCCTGCTTCGCGATGCTGGCCTGCGCGCGCATCGGCGCCATCCACTCGGTGGTGTTCGGCGGCTTTGCCAGCGTCAGCCTGGCCAGCCGCATCGACAACGCCACGCCCAAGCTCATCGTCAGCGCCGATGCCGGCAGCCGCGGCGGCAAGAGCGTGCCCTACAAGGGCCTGCTCGACGAAGCCATCCAGCTGGCCCAGCACAAGCCGGCCAAGGTGCTGATGGTCGACCGCGGCCTCGCGCCCTTCACCCCGGTGGCCGGCCGCGACGAGGACTACGCCGCGCTGCGCCGCCAGCACATGGACACTGAGGTGCCCTGCGCCTGGGTGGATGCCACGCACCCGAGCTACACGCTCTACACCAGCGGCACCACCGGCGTGCCCAAGGGCGTGCAGCGCGACACCGGCGGCTATGCGGTGGCGCTGGCGGCCAGCATGAAGCACATCTTCCTGGGCAACCCGGGCGAGACCTACTTCTCCACCAGCGACATCGGCTGGGTGGTGGGCCACAGCTACATCATCTACGGCCCGCTGATCGCCGGCATGGCGACCATCATGTACGAGGGTTTGCCGATCCGGCCCGACGCCGGCGTCTGGTGGAGCCTGGTCGAGAAGTACAAGGTGACCTCGATGTTCAGCGCGCCCACCGCGGTGCGCGTGCTGAAGAAGCAGGACCCGGCCTACCTGAAGAAGTACGACCTTTCCAGCCTGCGCGCACTGTTCCTGGCCGGCGAGCCGCTGGACGAACCGACGGCCAAATGGATTGCCGAGGCCCTGGGGCGGCCGATCATCGACAACTACTGGCAGACCGAGACCGGCTGGCCGATCCTGAGCCTGTGCAACGGCATCGAGCCGGCGCCATCCAAGTTCGGCAGCCCGGGCAAGGCGGTGTACGGCTACGACGTCAAGCTGCTGAATGAAAGCACTGGCGAGCCCGTGCAGGGCGCCGACGAGAAGGGCGTGGTGATGATCGAAGGCCCGCTGCCGCCAGGCTGCATGCAGACGGTCTGGCAGGACGACGCGCGCTTCGTCAAGACCTACTGGACCGAAGCCAAGGGCCGCTGGCTGTACAGCACCTTCGACTGGGGCATCCGCGACAAGGACGGCTACTACTTCATCCTGGGGCGTACCGACGACGTGATCAACGTGGCCGGCCACCGCCTGGGCACGCGCGAGATCGAGGAGAGCATCTCCAGCCACCCCAACGTGGCCGAGGTGGCGGTGGTGGGTGTGGCCGATCAGCTGAAGGGCCAGGTGGCGATGGCCTTCGTCATCGCCAAGGACGCCAGCGCCCTGGGCGACAGCGCTGCGCGGCTGAAGCTGGAAGGCGACATCATGAAAGTGGTAGACGGCCAGCTGGGCGCGGTGGCGCGGCCTTCGCGCGTGCACTTCGTGACCGCGCTGCCGAAGACGCGCTCCGGCAAGCTGCTGCGGCGTGCGCTGCAGGCCGTGGCCGAAGGCCGCGATCCGGGCGACCTGACGACCATCGAGGATCCGACCGCGCTGCAGCAGGTGAAGGACCTGGTCGCGGCCAGGTAGCGGAGCTCCCCCGCAAGGGGGAGGCTTTCCCAGCCGCCGGAGGGATGGCCGGCGGCGACATGACCGGGAAGACTGCGGGCATCGCTATGCACGAGGCTCGCCATGCACACCTGGAACCCCACCCGTCGCGCCTTCGTCGCCGCCCTGGCCGCTGTGCCTGCTTGGGCGCAGGCCCGGCTGCCCCTGCTGCTGGCGCAGGACGCGCCGCCATCCATCGATCCGGCCGGCTGGCTGGTCAGCGAGAAGTACGACGGTGTGCGCGCGGTCTGGGATGGCCATGCGCTGCGTTTTCGCAGTGGCGCATCGATTGCCGCGCCGGGCTGGTTCACGCAGCGACTGCCGCGCGTGGCACTGGACGGGGAACTATGGCTGGACCGGGGCCGGTTCGAAGTGCTGTCGGGCATCGTGCGCCGCCAGGTGCCCGACGATGCCGGCTGGCGCCAGCTGCGCTACATGGTATTCGAGCTGCCCGGCGGCAGCGGCCCCTTTGCCGACCGCGCAAGGCAGCTCGAAGCCATCGCCCGCCAGGCGGGGTGGCCGGCGTTGGTGGCGGTGCCGCAGACACGTCTGGCCTCCGAGGCCGCGCTGCAGCAGCGCCTGCAGCAAGTCCTGCGTGAAGGTGGCGAAGGGCTGATGCTGCATCGTGCCGATGCGCCGTACCACACCGGGCGCAGCCCGGCGCTGCTGAAGCTGAAGGCGCAGCACGATGCCGAGGCGCAGGTCATCGGCCATGTGGCCGGGCGCGGCCGGCACCAGGGCCGGCTGGGGGCGCTGCGCGTGCGCTCGCCTGAGGGCCGCGAGTTCCTGCTGGGCACCGGCCTGAGCGATGCCGAGCGGGACGCACCGCCGCCGCAGGGCAGCTGGGTCAGCTATCGGTACCGCGGGCTCACGGCCGACGGCCTGCCGCGCTTTGCCAGCTTTCTGCGGGTGCGTTCAGAGCACTTCTGACGCAAAGTCGGCCAGCCGCGAGCGCTCGCCGCGCGCCAAGGTGACATGGCCGCCGTGCGGCCAGCCCTTGAAGCGGTCGACCGCATAGGTCAGGCCCGAGCTGCCTTCGGTGAGGTAGGGCGTGTCGATCTGCGCCAGGTTGCCCAGGCAGACGATCTTGGTGCCCGGGCCGGCGCGGGTGATCAGCGTCTTCATCTGCTTGGGCGACAGGTTCTGCGCCTCGTCGATCAGCACGAACTTGTTCAGGAAGGTGCGGCCGCGCATGAAGTTCAGGCTCTTGATCTTGATCTTGCTGCGCACCAGGTCGTTGGTGGCGGCGCGGCCCCATTCGCCGGCGCTGGTGTCGGTGCGCGCCAGCACCTCCAGGTTGTCGTCCAGCGCGCCCATCCACGGGCCCATCTTTTCCTGCTCGTCACCGGGCAGGAAGCCGATGTCCTCGCCCACCGGCACGGTGACGCGGGTGACGATGATCTCGGTGTAGCGGCGCTCGTCCAGCACCTGGCTCAGGCCGGCGGCCAGCGTCATCAGCGTCTTGCCCGACCCGGCCGTGCCGGTGAGGGTGATGAAGTCGCACTCCGGGTCCATCAACAGGTTCAGCGCGAAGTTCTGCTCGCGGTTGCGCGAGGTCACGCCCCACACCGCGTTCTTCGCGTGGCTGTAGTCGCGAAGCGTCTTCAGCACGGCGGTCTTGCCGGTGATCTCGGTGACACGGGCGTATAGCGGCGCGGCGCCGGGCGTCTCCAGGTAGACGAACTGGTTGATCAGCAGCACCGGCACCAGCGGGCCGCTGATGCGGTAGTAGGTGTGGCCGCCCTGCTGCCAGCTTTCCATGGTCTTGCCATGGCGCTCCCAGAAGTCGGCTGGCAGCGCCATCACGCCGGTGTAGAGCAGGTCGCCGTCGTCCAGCGTCTTGTCGTTGAAGTAGTCCTCGGCCGGCAGGCCCAGCGCGCGCGCCTTGACGCGCATGTTGATGTCCTTCGACACCAGCACCACATCGCGGCCGGGCTGCTGCTCGCGCAGCGCCCGCACCACGCCCAGGATCTGGTTGTCGGCCTTGCCCTGCGGCAGCCCGGTGGGCAGGGCGATGTCCAGCAGCGTGGTCTGGAAGAACAGCTTGCCGCCGGCATCCTTGTGACCGGTCTTGGCCAGCGGGATGCCGGCCTTGGGGTCGAGGTTGCCGTTGCCATCGGTGAAGGCGGCCAGTGCATCCAGGTTGCGGCTGACCTGGCGCGCATTGCGCGCCACTTCGCTGAGGCCCTTCTTGTGGTTGTCCAGTTCCTCCAGCGTGATCATCGGCAGGAAGACATCGTGCTCGTCGAAGCGGAACAACGACATCGGGTCATGCATCAGCACGTTGGTGTCCAGCACGAACAGCTTGGCGGGGCCGCTGCGGCGCGGCGGCTTGCTGCGTGGCTTCGGCTCGGCGACGGCAGCGGTGCGCGCCGGAACGGCCGCTGCCGCCGGCGGCAACACCGGGGCGGCCACGCGGCTGTCCAGCAACTCCAGTGCCTGGGGTGCCACCTCGGCAGTGGCGGGCTTCAGCGGACGGCGTTCCGGCCGCGGTGCGGCCTGGGCTTCGAACTCGTTGGCAGAGAGCAGGGAGGCTTTCTTCGCGGGCGGCTTGGGCAGGGGCATGGGGAGGAAAAGTCTTCGATCAATGAAAACGCCGGCACAGGGCCGGCGTCGGACTCGGAGGGGAGGCGGGCAGCAGCTTCAAGCGGCTTTCTTCAGCAGCTTGACGGCCTTGAGCACTTCATCCACATGGCCGGCCACCTTGATGCCGCGCCACTCGGCGCGCAGCACGCCCTGCGGGTCGATCAGGAAGGTGCTGCGCTCGATGCCCTTCACCTTCTTGCCGTACATGATCTTGTTCTTGACCACGCCGAACATGTGGCACAGCTTCTCTTCGGTATCGGCAATCAGTTCGAAAGGCAGTTCCAGGTTGCTCTTGAACTTCTCGTGCGAATTCATGTTGTCGCGCGACACGCCGAACACCACCGCGCCGGCCTTGACGAAATCCTTGTGGCGGTCGCGGAACTGCATGGCCTCGGTCGTGCAACCCGGTGTCGCGTCCTTCGGGTAGAAGTACAGCACCACCGTGCGGCCCTGGAAGGCCTGGGGCGTGAACTTCACGCCGCTGGTGGCGACGGCTTCGAATTCCGGGAGGGCTTTGTTGACAGCTGGGGTCATGGGGTTCGGCTCTCGAAGGGCGGGGACAGTAGCGGCCTAACCAAGAATTATAAAGTCATGGCATGACATGCTTCGTCATGGACCGGGCAGCCGCCTACCCCGCGGCGACCGGCTCCGGTTCGATCAGCAGTGCCGCCAGCACGGCCCGCCCTTCGCTGGCCAGCACGTTGTAGGTGCGGCAGGCGGCTGCGGTGTCCATGGTCTCGCAACCGATGCGGGCGTCGATCAGGCAGCGCATCAAGGCGGGCGCCACGAAGCGGTGCCGCGGCCCGCTGCCGAAGATCACGAGCTCGGGCCGCAGCGCCAGCACCTGCTCGAAGTGAGCGGCCCTCAGGTCCTCGATGCGCGCCGGTGCCCAGCGCTGCGCCTCGCCCTGCCAGGGCACCAGCAGGCTGTGACCGTGCCGCACCGGCCCGACCCAGATGGCCAAGCCGTCCTGGCGCGTGATGAGATTGACGCCCTCGGCGCGATCGGGCTGGAACTTCAAGCTGTGGGCGTCCGCGGGGCGGCCGAAGGCGGTGGCAAAGCGTAAAATTATAGGTTTTTGCGGTGCAGCACCCGGCACCGCGCACCGCCTCAGGCGGCCCACAGGAGCGCATGCGTTGAAGCCCATTCAGAAGTCGAGCAAGCTGCAGGACGTGTGCTACGACATCCGCGGGCCGGTGCTGGACAAGGCCCGCCAGATGGAGGAAGAGGGCCACAAGATCATCAAGCTGAACATCGGCAACCTGGCGGTGTTCGGTCTGGAGCCGCCCGACGAGATCGTGCAGGACATGATCCGCAATCTGCCGCATTCGGCCGGCTACACCGACAGCAAGGGCCTGTTTGCGCCGCGCAAGTCGGTGGTGCACTACACGCAGGAAAAGCGCATCGCCGGCGTCGGCGTCGACGACGTCTACCTCGGCAACGGCGCGTCCGAGCTGATCGTGATGAGCCTGAACGCGCTGCTCGATGCCGGCGACGAGGTGCTGGTGCCGGCGCCGGATTACCCGCTGTGGACGGCGGCGGTATCGCTGTCCGGCGGCCGGCCGGTGCACTACCTGTGCGACGAGCAGGCCGACTGGTTCCCGGACATCGAGGACATCCGGCGCAAGATCACGCCGCGCACCCGCGGCATCGTGGTCATCAACCCGAACAACCCGACCGGGGCGCTGTACCCGCCGGAGCTGCTGCTGCAGATCGTCGAGCTGGCGCGGCAGCATCAGCTGATCGTCTTTGCCGACGAGATCTACGACAAGACGCTGTACGACGGAAACACCCACACCAGCATCGCCTCGCTGGCCGACGACGTGCTGTTCGTCACCTTCAACGGGCTGAGCAAGAACTACCGCTCCTGCGGCTACCGCGCCGGCTGGATGGTGGTGTCGGGCGAGAAGCGCCATGCCCGCGACTACATCGAGGGCCTGAACATGCTGGCCTCGATGCGGCTGTGCGCCAACACGCCGGGCCAGCTGGCCATCCAGACGGCGCTGGGCGGCTACCAGAGCATCAAGGACCTGGTGGCGCCGGGCGGGCGCCTGTGCCGCCAGCGCGACCTGGCCCACGAGCTGCTGTCGCAGATCCCGGGTGTCAGCGTCGTCAAGCCCAAGGCCGCGCTGTACATGTTCCCCAAGCTCGACCCGAAGATTTACCCGATCAGCGACGACCAGCAGTTCGCCTACGACCTGCTGGCCGAGGAGAAGGTGCTCGTGGTGCAGGGCACCGGCTTCAACTGGCCCACGCCGGACCATTTCCGCCTGGTCTTCCTGCCCAACAGCGACGACCTGCACGATGCCATCGGCCGCATCGCACGCTTCCTAGGCCACTACCGCAAACGGCATTCCCAGTGAACACGACGATCAAACCCATCCAGGTCGGCCTGCTCGGCATCGGCACCGTCGGCAGCGGCACCTTCAAGGTGCTGCAGCGCAACCAGGCGGAGATCCGCCGCCGGGCCGGCCGCGGCATCGAGATCACCATGGTGGCCGACCTGGACGTGGCCCGCGCCCGCGCCATCGTCGGCCCGGACGTCGCCGTCGTCGACGACGCGCGGCGCATCATCGCCAACCCGGACATCGACATCGTCATCGAGCTGATCGGCGGCTACGGCATCGCCAAGGCGCTGGTGCTGGAAGCCATCGCTGCGGGCAAGCACGTGGTCACCGCCAACAAGGCGCTGCTGGCCGTGCACGGCACCGAGATCTTCGAGGCGGCCAGCGCCAAGGGCGTGGTGGTGGCCTTCGAGGCCGCGGTGGCCGGCGGCATCCCGATCATCAAGGCGCTGCGCGAGGGGCTGAGCGCCAACCGCATCGAGTGGATCGCCGGCATCATCAACGGCACCACCAACTTCATCCTGTCGGAGATGCGCTCCAAGGGGCTGGACTTCGGCGTGGTGCTGAAGGAAGCGCAGCGCCTGGGCTATGCCGAGGCCGACCCCACCTTCGACATCGAGGGCGTGGACGCGGCCCACAAGGCCACGATCATGAGCGCGCTGGCCTTCGGCATCCCGGTGCAGTTCGACAAGGCGCATGTCGAGGGCATCAGCGCGCTGCAGGCGGCCGACATCCGCTACGCCGAGCAGCTGGGCTACCGCATCAAGTTGCTGGGCATCACCAAGCGGCGCGAGCAAGGGATCGAGCTGCGCGTGCATCCGACGCTGATTCCCGCCGGCCGGCTGATCGCCAATGTCGAAGGCGCGATGAACGCGGTGGTGGTGCAGGGCGACGCGGTCGGCACCACGCTGTACTACGGCAAGGGCGCCGGCTCGGAGCCTACCGCCTCGGCCGTGGTGGCCGACCTGGTGGACATCACCCGGCTGCACACGGCCGACCCGGAGCACCGCGTGCCGCACCTGGCCTTCCGCCGCGGCGAGCTGCACGACACGCCGATCCTTCCGATCGACGAGGTGGTCACCGCCTTCTACCTGCGCCTGCAGGTGGCCGACGAGAAGGGCGTGCTGGCGCGCATCACCGGCATCCTGGCCGACAACGACATCTCCATCGACGCGGTGCTGCAGCGTGAGAGCGCCGAGGGCGAAAAGCAGACCGACCTGATCATCCTGACGCACGACACCGTCGAGGGGCGCATGACGAAGGCGCTGGCGCAGATGCAGGCGCTGCCCACGGTGCTGGCGCCGATCGTGCGCATCCGCAAGGAAGAGCTGAATTGAAGTACCTGAGCACCCGCGGCGATGCAACGCCCCGGGCCTTCTGCGACATCTTGCTGGAAGGCCTGGCGCCCGACGGCGGGCTGTACCTGCCGCAGGCCTACCCGAAGGTGGACGCGGCCACGCTGGCGCGCTGGCGCGGCCTGAGCTATGCCGACCTGGCCGAGCAGATCCTGGCGCTGTACATCGACGACATCCCGCGCGCCGATCTGCGCATGCTGCTGCAGCGCACCTACACCGAGCAGGTGTTCGGCACGCCGCAGATCACGCCGCTGAAGCCGCTGGAGCCGGGGCTGTACCTGCAGGCGCTGTCCAACGGGCCGACGCTGGCTTTCAAGGACATGGCGATGCAGCTGCTGGGCCAGCTGTTCGAATACCAGCTGGGCCGCACCGGCCGTCAGCTGAACATCCTGGGCGCCACCAGTGGCGACACCGGCAGCGCCGCAGAGTACGCGATGCGCGGCAAGCAGGGCGTGCGCGTGTTCATGCTGTCGCCGCACGGCCGCATGAGCCCTTTCCAGCAGGCGCAGATGTTCAGCCTGCAGGATCCGAACATCTTCAATATCGCCGTCGAGGGCGTGTTCGACGATTGCCAGGACATCGTCAAGGCCGTGTCGAATGACCTCGCCTTCAAGCAGCGGCACCATATCGGCACCGTCAACTCGATCAACTGGGCACGGCTGCTGGCGCAGGTGGTGTACTACTTCCGCGGCTACTTCCTGGCCACGCGCGGCGAGGGCGAGGTGGTGGACTTCACCGTGCCCTCGGGCAACTTCGGCAACATCTGCGCCGGCCATGTGGCGCGCATGATGGGCCTGCCGATCGGCAAGCTGGTGGTGGCCACCAACGAGAACGACGTGCTCGACGAGTTCTTCCGCACCGGCCACTACCGGGTGCGCAGCAGCCGCGAGACCTTCGAGACCTCCAGCCCGTCGATGGACATCAGCAAGGCCAGCAACTTCGAGCGCTTCGTGTTCGACCTGGTCGGCCGCGATGCCCGGCGCACGGCCGAGCTGTTCGGCCCTGCGCTGGCGCGCGATGGCGGCTTCCGCGTCAGCCCGCAGGAGTTCGCGCGCATTGCCGAGTTCGGATTCACCTCTGGCAAGAGTGTGCATGCCGACCGCCTGGCGACCATCCGCGACACCTGGCAGCGCCACGGCACGATGATCGACACCCACACCGCCGACGGCCTGAAGGTGGCGCGCGAGCATCGGCGCCCGGGCGTGCCGATGCTGGTGCTGGAGACCGCGCTGCCCGCCAAGTTTGCCGACACCATCCGCGAGGCGGTGGGCATCGAACCACCGCGCCCGGCGGCGCTGGACGGCATCGAGGCGCTGCCGCGGCGCTTCCAGGTGATGCCGGTGGATGCCGAGCAGGTGAAGCGCTACATCGTCGCGCACACCGGCTGAGACGCGATGAACCCACCCCGCGCTCCCTTGCTCAGCCTGGACGAGGCGCTGCAGCAGCTGCTGCAGGGCGTGGCCGGGCACGAGATCACGCAGACGGAGAGCGTGACCACCTTCGACGGCCTGGGCCGGGTGCTGGCGGCCGAGGTGCGTTCGCTGCTCGACGTGCCCGGCGCCGACAACAGCGCGATGGACGGCTACGCACTGCGGGCGGCCGATGCCGTGGCTGGCGCGGTGCTGCCGGTGGTGCAGCGCATCCCCGCCGGCTCGGTCGGCCAGCCGCTGCCGCCGGGCACGGCAGCGCGCATCTTCACCGGTGCGCCGGTGCCACCCGGTGCCGATGCGGTGCTGATGCAGGAGATGGCCGAGGCGCTGCCCG
>JAFLDH010000131.1 GCA_017302505.1 Burkholderiales bacterium | reverse complement strand
CAGCAGCAGCGCGCGCTCGCCGCTGGCCCGGCCGACCACGGGATCACTGAGCACCAGCGTGCCCCGGCCATCGTGCAGCGCGCGGCCCAGCAAGCCCGGCGGCCAGTGCGCACCCGCATGGCGGGTGGCGGCCAGCGCAGTGGCCAGCAGGGTGCCGTCTTCGCGCACCAGCCAGACATCGGCCAGCAGCACCTGCCGGTCGATCAGCTCGCCGAGCATTCGATGGGCAGCGGCGTCGTCCAGCCGGCCATGGGTGTTCAAGGCCGGGGCCAGCAAGGTCGGCAGTCCCACCAGGTTCAGGTCGGCGGCGGTCAGGCTGCGGTTGATGTCGGCCGTGACACCGTGCACCGCCAGCCGGACGCGTTCATCGGCAGCCGCGATCTCCTGTGCGCGGCTGTTGGCCAGCAGCGAGGCCGTCACCGCACCCAACGCCACCAGCATCAGCGACGCCAGGCCCCAGGTCAGCAGCGTCACCCGGCGGCGGGCCGACGCCAGGGGCGTCAGATCGGGGCGGGCCGCCTGATGCATGCAGGGTCAGTGCGCGGCGGCAGGCACACCGGCCACGGGTGCCAAGGTGCGGTTCCAGGCCTCGGCGCAACCGGGTCCGCAGCGCTGCAGCCAGCGTGGCAGCACATGGCGGGTCAGCAGCTCGCGGCGCAGCGCGTCGTCGACCGGGCTGGCCGCCATCAGCTTCATGTGGCCCGGGCGCCCATTGCGGCAACCCTCGAGCCCGGCGTTGCAGGCCAGGCCTTCGGCGGTCTCGCGGTCGGCTTCCAGCCAGATGGCCTGTTCCAGCCGGGGCAGCTCGCGCTGCAGCAGGTTGCGCAGATCGGGCGCCAGCGATTGCCAGGTGGCCCGGTGCGCGACAAAGGCCGAAAGGCCCCAGCTCACCGGCATGGTGTACAGCGAGCTGGTGTGCTCGTGCAGGCCGATGGTGTTGCCCGACATGGTGCCGGTGATGGCGCAGTCCAGGCTGCCGTTCTTCAGGTTGGGCAGCAGCTCGGCAAAGGGCGTGCTCAACGGCTGGCCGCCCAGCGCTTCGACCCAATCGCTCTGCGGCAGGCTGGAGGTGCGCACGCGGCGGCCCTTCAGCTCGGCCAGCGAGGCCAGCGGCTGGCGGCAGAACAGCACCTGCGCCGGGTAGCTGTAGATCGCCAGCAGCTCGACGCCATGACGCTCGCGCAGCAGCTGCTGCAGGTGCGGGCGGAAGGCCGCCACGCTGCGCCGCAGGGTGTCCATGTCGGGGTTCAGCCCGGGCAGGTCGGGCGCTGCGATCTCGATGTCGCGCGCGCCGCTGACGCTGAGCAGCAGCGTGCCGAACGGTACGGTGCCCAGGCGTACCAGGCCCAGCATCTCCTGGCCGCGGATGCCGGCACGGTCGAAGGGCACGATCTCGGCACGGAAGCGGCCCTGGCTCAACTTGGGCAGTTCCTGGGTCCAGAAGGGCTGTTCGTGGCGCACGTACTGGTTCACGGTGGCCAGCCCGCCCACCACGCGCAGCGGGGCGTCGGCGGTGGTCGGGGACGGCTGCGCCGGCGTCTGCGTGGCGCACAGCAGTGCGGCCATGGCAGCCCATGCGCGCCACGGCCTGCGGACGCGGGGGGCAAGCCTCGGGATGGACATCAGGCGGTGCGGCATCGGGTCTCCGTCGTGCGGGCACGGCGCAGCGCAAGGGACGCCCCGACGCCGGCCGTGTGGCAGGTATCGGACATCCGTGGCGGCGATTGAGGCCCGAGGCCCGTTGCCGGGAGCCCCAGTTGCAGGCCGGCCGGCGATGGATGCGGCCGGCTGTGACGTAGTGCGCAGTCGCCTGCGCGGCCGCGGCGCTCAGAGTGTGAGAGGCATTCCCAGGCACCCGCGCTGGGGTGGCCAAGGGCCCTGGGCTAGGCGCGGCGCGACGCCCGCACTCACGTGCGTGCGAGCGACGCAACGACGCGCAGGGCCCTTGGGTACCCCAGCCCTGCGGGTAGGCCCCCAGAACAGCCCCACTCGTCGTTGCGAAGCCTCGCCGGGTCCACAACACGGCTTCGCTTCGCGCCTAGATTGGGGCTGTTCTGGGGGTCTACGCGGGTGCATGGGAATGCCTCTCACACTCTCAGTTCAGAGGGAAGAACTCCGAGTACACCAGCCGCTCTTCCACCACCCGTTTGCGGTAGGTGTTGTCGCCGCGCCGGTCGGGGATGGTGCGGTCGGTGTAGTAGCGCTCGAACTCGCGCAGCACCAGCCGGCCCTTGCCGCTGTAGGCCGGCACCGTGACGCTGGCCTGCCAGATCACCGGGTCCAGCCTTTCGGCCTGCACGATGCCGGGCTGCACCACGCTGGTGGCGCTGGTGCTGGCCTGCAGCGTGCTGCTGCCGGCGCGTGCCCCGTCCGTGTCCAGCGCAATCCGGTCCTCGAAGCGCTGCAGTTCACCCAGGCTGCCGCTGCGCGTCACCTGCGTCGGCGCCGGCTGCGCCGCCTCGTCGAACAGGCTGGGCAGCGCCTGCGCCCCGCTGCCACGCGGCAAGGGCCCGGGCACGGTTTCCACCGTGGCCCCGGGCGGCAGCGCCAGTGCCGAGGCCAGCGTCTGCGCATCGCTCCAGGCCAAGTCGCTGTCGATGGCTGCGCTGCGGGTCTGCAGCACCAGCTCGAACTTGTTGCGTCCCGATTCCAGCGTGCTGCCCGGCATCGGCAGGAACGAGATGCCGAGATGCGCGCTGTCGTTGGTGTAGGTCATCGGCCCGCGCTCGGGCACCGGGCCGCGCACCTTGACGGTGTGCACGGTCTGCGGCCGCTGCGCCAGCGTGGCCGACGCGCCGGCTTGCAGCGCGCTGCCGGCACGGCTGACGGTGGCGCCGCTGGCCACCAGCTGCGTGCTGCGCTGCAGCGTCGTCGCACGGCGCGGCAGCACCTGCGCAAATTCGGCCAGCGTTACCCGCGAGATCTTCATGCCGGCGATCGAATGCGGCTGGTAGCGCACCAGCGCCAGCCGCACGAAGGGCATGTAGGTGCGCCAGCCGGCATCCATCTCGATGTCGCAGAACCACAGCTTGCGCGCGTCGTCCCACTGCACGCGGTGGCCCACCACGTGCACATTGCTGCCGTTCTCCAGCAGCGGCAGCGTCTCGCTGGCCACCCTGGCGCTGAAGTCGGTGGCGCGCGCCATGGCCTTCGGCAGCACGGTGTCGAACAGCGGATCCAGCCCCCACTGGGTGACGAAGGGCATCATCGCCTCGGGAATGGTGTCGAACGGGGCGCCATCGCCCAGCAGCACCACGCCCAGCAGCTCGCCATCGCCCGAGCTGAACCAGGGGCGCTCCAGGTAGACGCGCAGGCCGTTGCCCAGGCGCGTGCTGCTCTGGCTGGCCTGGCCGGCAGCGATGTCGCGTTGCCAGCGGAAGGTGGGCACCGCGTAGACCACGCGCGGCACCTCGGGGGCCTGGGTGCTGCGGATGCGCGTGCCGTCGGGCGTGGCTTCGGGCACGTCGAACAGCACAGGCGCGCCGGCGTCGTCGGCGGCGCCCAGCCAGGCCCGGGTCTCCAGCGCCTGGGGCCCCAGCCGCGTGATCTGATCGCGCTGCGCATACAGCGCTGCGGGCAGGTACTCGCGGAAGCGCGTCGTGGCCTCGATGCGGTAGCGCACCAGGCGGAACCGGGTGTCGCCGAACTCGTGGCGGTTGCCGCGCGTGCGCTTGTCCCCTGTGTCGAGCAGGCCGATGGCCGGCGGCAGCTGCACCGCGTTGGCCGCGCTGGCCAGCATGAACTCGTTGATGTGGTTCTCGGGCAGCGGTATCTCGCCGAGCGTGCCGCGCATCAGCTTGCGCACCGGTCGCGTGCGCTGCGGGTCGTCCACCCATTCATGCCATTCGGCCACGACCTCGAACTTGCCGGTGGAAGGCCCGTGCAGCTGCACGGCCGCGTCCAGGTCGGTGAAGGTCTGCCCGGCCGTGCGCGGCGCGCTCACCTTCATCAGCCGCGGCGTGCACACCGGCTGCTGCGTGGCATGCACCAGCACCAGCGGACGGTAGGGCGTGATCATCCAGTGCACGCCGTGCAGCGCCAGCTCGGCAATGTAGGCGCGCTGCCCGGCACTGTCGCTCCATCGCGGCAGGCCGAAGGCATCGATGAAGCGCTTGTCCACGAAGCTGGCGTAGCGCAGCCGCACGATATGGCCCTTGCGCAGGCACAGCGTCAGCACGCGTTTGCCGGCATCCCACTTCGGCCGGCCGTCGTCGGGGAAGCTCTCGGCGCAGGGGCCGTCGTCCAGCGTGTGCGCGCGCTCGTCGATCACCAGGCGGAAGCCCTGGGTGTCGGGCCACTTCTTGCCGTTCTCGATGATCAGCACCAGCTCTTCGGTCTGCGGCACGCGCACGACGAAGGCGCCTTCGCCCAGCACCATCGGCTGGGTGATGCCGATGCGCGCCAGGTCCTGGCGGCTGTCGCCGCGCAGCGTGAAGCCGCCGGCCGCACCATCGGGCAGGTACGGCGTGACCAGCCGTTCCTCGCGATGCACCACGTACTGCCCGCCGACCAGCCGCCCACCGGTGGGCACCGCGGGCGAGGGCAGGGCCGGCGGCACGGTGGTGGTCAATGCCTGGCTGGCCACGCCGGCCGGCGTCACCAGCTCGATGTTGGCGCCGGGCATCGGGTCGTACAGCGTGCCAGCCTCGCGGGCGGCCGTCCGGTAGGCGGCCTTGATGGCCGCGGCCGTGCCATCGAAGGCGGCATCGAACAGGCCGTGCTGCTCGCATTGCAGCTGCGAGGCCTTGGGCGGCACAAGGTGCCGTTCATTGCGCGCCACGTACTCGAAATCGGCCGAAGCTGCCAGCGCGATGCTGTGCTTGAAGGGCGGGCTCGACAGGTAGGCCTTCGGGTCGGCGTTGAAGTTGGAGCGCAGCACCATGCGCTCCAGCGATTCGCCCTCGCTGACGCGATGACGGTGCACCAGCGCCGGCGGGTCCACCGGCTCGAAGCGCAGGTAGCTCACCGGCTCGGTCGCTTCTTCCAGCTCGCCGGGCTCGTCCGGCGCCAGGCTGTTGCCGGCCAGATCCACCACCCGCGCTCGCAGCCGGTAGTCCTGGCCGAAGCGCAGCCGCGGCAAGGTGCCGGGCTGGGCACGGAAACGCACCGCCAGGCCGTTGCCGTTGTCGGCGGCCTCCACCGTGTCGATGACCTCCTCGCCCTGCAGCCCGCTGTCGGCGGCTTCCACCGGCGCAATGCGCCGGCCCGGGCGCGGTGCGGCCAGGCTCCAGCCGGTCCAGCGGAACACGGTCTCGTGAAGGTAGTGGTCGTCGCCGCCGTCACCGGTGGTGGAAGCGCCCTTGACGTAGCCCTCGTCCGGCGGCAGATCCAGCGTGGCCCCTGTCTTGTGCAGCCGGTAGTCGCCCACCCGCCGGCACAGCGAATGCCACTTGCCCTGGTTCTGCACGTCCACCCGGTAACCGCGCAGCATGTCCTCGGCAAACAACAGCACCTTGCGTGTGGTTGCCGCGGATGCGGCCAGGGCGGCGTTCTTCAGCGTGGCGCCGGCCGCCTCCACCGCCACCTGGCCGGCGCGGCCGTGGCGAGACACGCCCAGCCCACCAGACCGCAGCGCGGCCACCGGCTGGCGGTCGCCGGTGGTGTAGGCCACCTCGCCGTGCGTGCCCGGCTTCAGGCTGCGCGCCACCAGGTTCTGCGCGGTCAGCACGAAATCGGTGGTCTTCAGCGCAGCGCCGTCGGGGTCGAGCTGGAATACGTCGAAGGCCCCAGGGTGCTTGTAGCGGCCCTTGGGGTAAAGCGTCGGGTCGGCCGTGCCACCCAGACGCATCAGACCCTGCGCATGCTCGGCCGTGCGTTCGCGGGGCAGGAAGCGCGCCCGGGTGGCGCGGAAGGCAGTGCGCGGATAGGCGTCGTCACCCGGCGCATGCGGGTCGCCCCAGGCCACCTCGAGCCCGATGGCGCCGTCGACCATGGGGGCCTGGGCCAAGGCCGCGCGGATGGCGTTGTCCTCGGGCAGTGCGCAGTCGATGATCAGGCCGAGCCCGCGCAGCACCGCCGGCGTATCGGCCAGCGAAGCGACGATGCGGTGGAAATCGAAGTCCTCCACCACGATGGAGGGCGGCAGGTTCTTCAGATCGGGCCGCCGCATCGCGCGCTGCGCCGCACTGGGCACGCTGCGCCGGTAGAAGCGGTTGGCCTGGTACAGCGTGTACTCGGCGGCGGTCTCGAACTGGTCCATCAGCTCCTTGTCGGGGCCGTTGGCGGCAGGGTCGGCCCAGTCGGGCGGCAGGGCGCGCACGCCCACCTGGGCATCGGCCGGATTGCCGTCGATGCCGACCACCGGCGCCCGGTAGCGGCTCTTGGTGCCGAAGACCAGCGTGTCCAGCCGTTTCTCGATGTTGTCGCGCGACTTGTCGTCG
Source organism: Burkholderiales bacterium (assembly GCA_017302505.1). Lineage (GTDB taxonomy): Bacteria > Pseudomonadota > Gammaproteobacteria > Burkholderiales > Burkholderiaceae_C > Rubrivivax. The sequence goes on along the minus strand of JAFLDH010000131.1, from coordinate 5,184 downwards.
AAGAAGCGGTCGAATCCGGGCAATGGCAGGTCCAGCGTGCTGTGCCCGGTGACCCACGGGTAGGTGCGCGTGCCGGCGCTGGTGAGCATGCCCTTCAGCGACGGGTCGGCACCCTTCCAGGGCAGCAGCGTCGGGTGTGTGCCGGCGGAGGCCACGGCCAGCTTGCCGTAATGCTCGCGCAGGAAGCCCAGCATGTTGCGCACCGGGTAGGAGCGCAGGTTGACCCGGCTCATGTCGGTGTACTTGAAGCCGGCCACCGGCGTGCTGGCATCGAACAGCGTGCGCCACAGCGCGCTGGAGGCCTCGCCCGGCGGTTGCAGCATCTGCAACGGCAGCAGGCCCGGCACACCGGAAATCTGCAACTGCAGCTTCAGCCGCGACAGCGTCTTCGGCCAGTCGTGGAACTCGGCATAGCCGGGCGCGCCCAGCTTCTGCTCGGCAGCCGTCACCGGGGTCAGCCGCGGCGACACCACCACCGAAATGCGCAGGCAGCCCTTGTGGGGCCCTTCGCTCACGCGGCCGTAGGGGACAGCGGTCCAGACGATCTTCTGTTTGGCCATGGTGGGTTCAGGCAAAGGCTTCGACGTATTCACGCCAGGCGTAGTCGGTGCTGCCGTCGATCAGCGCCAGCTCGTCGGCCAGCGGCAACTCGGGCTGCAGGCCCATCAGCTGGCGGAAGCTCGGGTCACCGTTGGAGCCGGAGAACTTGCGCTCGCAGGTGATGGTCACGCTGCCGGAGAACACGAACACCGAGATCTCGATCGTCAGCTGTGCCTTGCCGACGCACTTGCCGCTCTCGAACTCGTAGCGCAGCTCCAGGTACAGCTCCAGCGAGGCGCTGACGATGCACAGCACCTCGACATGGCCGGCCAGGCGGAAGTAGCCGGTCAGCGACGCGGCATCCTGCTCCATGCGGAAGTAGATGCCGGCCATCACGCTGACACCGCCGGAGGCCACGCCGAAATCGACCTCGATGGCGGCACCGAACTCCAGTGCCGCTTCCAGGATCTGCACGCCGTGCGGATCGATGGTGATGCCGAAGAAGCCGCCACCGCCGAACATCGAAACCGTCAGGTGGAAGGGCTGCTCGCGCGTGCAGAAGTTGAAGCGCACCGACAGCGGCTGGCCGATGAAGGGCACCGTGAAGCCGGCGCCCAGGCTCAGGTTGGTCAGCGAGAACATGCCCACCGCGATGTTGGGCAGCGCGATCGAGAAGCCGGCGTCGATGCCCTGCGGCGTGATGTCCAGGTAGGGCGGGTCGGAGAAGCCGTCCAGCGGGATCAGGTCGCGCAGCGTCTCGACGAAAGACAGCGGGCCGACGAACTTGATGTCGTTCAGCAGCACGTCCACGCCCGTCTTGGCTGCGGAATCGACCTTGAACTCGATCTTCTCGAAGTTCAGCTCGATGAAGGCCGCCGGATTGATGAGCACCAGGTCGAAGTGCTTCAGGCTGCACACCACCTGGATCTTCGGCGCGCTGCCGCCGGCCTTCTTGACCCGCGCCTCCACCGCGATCAGGAAGCCGTGCGGATCGTTGGCCCGGAACAGCGGCTTGTTCGGCGTCAGGCCCCAGCTCTTGATCTCCGGGTTCCAGTCGAAGCGCACCACCAGCTCTTCGCCGGTGAGCATCTCCAGCAGCTCCAGCAACTGCTCGGCGGTGCCCAGCACCGCCAGCACCACGTCCAGCACTTCCAGCAGCGTCTGCTTCGGCGCGCCATCCAGCAGCTTCACCTGGCCCAGCGTGGTCTTGATCGGGCCGATCGCGCCCTGCAGCGTGTTCAGCTTGTCGGCCAGTGCGCCAGGGTTGCCAAACAGATCGGCCATCGCCCCAGGGTCGCCGACGATCGCGTCCAGCGCCGCGTACACCGCCTTGCCCTGTGGAATCAACGTGGCCAGCAGCTTGAAGTCATTGAGGATCGCCTGCGCCTTGCTCACCAGGCCCAGCCCGCTCTGCTTGAAGCCGGCCGGCAGCGTGGCGCCGCTCAGCGCCGTGCCAACCGCAGCCACTTTGGGCAACAGCCCGTCGATCAGCCCCGGCAGCGAGCCCAGGCTGGGCACCGTGTCGATGCCGGGCAGCGGATCGCCGGCCGATGCCGGCACCAGCGCATTGAACTGGTTGCGCAGCTGGTTCAGCGCGGTCTGCAGTTGCTGAAGCGCCTGCACCACCGGCGCCACCTGCGCCTGGGCCAGCGCCACCGCCTGCTGCAGCAGGTCGGCCACGATGCCCTGCAGCACGTCCACGGCAGCCTGCGCCAGAGAACCGCTGTGGCCGGCGACATCGCGCACGAACTCGTAGGCGCGCGCCAGGCCGTTGACGAAGCTTTCCACCTGCGTGGCCGCCTCGGACGCGAACTTCGGCACCTTCTGCGGGCTGCCGCTCAGGTCGGCCAGGCTCTGGATCACATCGCCCAGCGGAATGCAGCCAAACAGCAGCGGCAGCGGCAGATCCGACAGGTTGCTCGGGAACACGCCGGTCGGCTCGAGCTTGCCTTGCAGGAACTTGGTGGCGTCGCCGGCCACCGGGCCGGTCAGCCGCGACAGCGCGCTGGGCTTCAGGTTCGGCTGCACGAAGCCGCCGGAGCGGTCGCCCTGCGTGCTGAAGTCCAGCTGCGCCATGCCGTTCTCGGCCTGCACCTCGGCAAACACCTGCCCCTTGTTGGCCGCGTCGAAGCCCTTCTTCAGGTAGTGCAGGTTCCAGCGCAGCAGGTTGTTCTTGTCCGAGCCGCCCAGCTGCGCCAGCGCGCCGATGCGCACCCGCGTGCTGGCCAGGCTGGGATAGAACATCGGCCGCGTGAGCTTCAGCGAATAGTTGCGCAAGCCGTTGGCGGCCGAGTCGGCCTCGGCGCCGAATTCGATGTGCTCGGCCTCCACCGACGTGTCGCCTGCCTTCAGGCTGGGTGCCAGCGCCACCCGCTGGCGCTTGAACTGCGCCGTGCGCCGGCCCGCGCGCGGGCCGTTGGCCAGCCATTCGCCCTGCGCGGCCAGTGCGTTGAGGCGGGCCTTGTCGTAGTCGGGTGCCAGGCTGGGCAACCGCGGGCAGGCCAGCGAGTTGTCCATGAAGATCATCGGCAGCTCGAACTGCACGCGCCGGCCGTCGATGTCGGTGCCCACGCAGCGGAAGGCGAACGGCTGGCCGCCCACGCAGGGCCAGAACAGTGTCTGACCATACGCGCCGATGGCCGCTGCTGCGCTTTGCGGCGTGTCGATGTCCGGTGTCACCGTGGTCACCAGGCGCACGCTGTTGAACGGGAACTGCCGCTGCATCGACTTGCCGTCGGTCGTCTGCAGCGCCGGGTCCACATAGCTGCGCTCGCGCTCGCGCACGATGATGAACATGCGCTGCCGCAGGTAGGCCGGGTTGCCGTCGATGCGCTCGGTGCCCGAGCGGCCGTTGTGGAACTTGCGTTCGCTGACCTTGATCAGCGCCACGCGGTGGCCGAAGGGGAACAGATAGCCCTTGTAGACCACCCGCACGTAGTGGTCGCGGCCCATCGACGCGCGGTGCACCCACTCTTCCACCGACAGCCCGGGCGGCTCCCAGGCGCCACGCGAATCGAGCCAGCCGCCCAGGCTGGACAGCAGCATCAGGTGCGTGTCCAGCGGCCGCGGCGTGTAGCTGGGCTTGGAGAAGTTGGACGACAGATGGGTGATCTGGTAGCGATCGAAATCGCTCAGCGTGGCGCGGAAGGGCGCGGGCGCACCGGCCGTGCTGGGCAGGTTTTCCGCGGTGATGAAGGCGCTCTGCATCGGCTTGATCGGGTCGGAGCCCTCGCCCGTCAGCGCCCACACCGCCCGCAGCGTGCGCGCCGGGTCGGGCCGGGGCGGCTCAATGAACTTGCCGTTCGCGCCCGGTGCCACCAGCCGGGTGTGCCACAGCTCGGTGCGTTGCGTCAGTGCCGAGGTCACCGGCTCTGCCGCGTGGCGCCAGCGCTCGCCGGCGTGCGGCGCCAGGATCAGCCGCCACGGCATCTCGATCGCCGTCTGGGTATCACCCGGCAGGCCGGGCCGCGGCTTGAGGCGCAGCGTGGGCGACACCTGCGCCGTCAGCTTGAGCCCGATTGCGCTGCCCATCTGGCTGACGCGCGACAGTTGCACCGAAGAATCCGCGCCGTCCACCGCCTGCAGCGTCAGGCTGCGCAGCGCAAAGGTGGACAGCGCCGCGCGCTGCGTGGCGCTCATCCGGCGCAGCGTGCTTGCGCTGAGCTTGATGCTGCCGCTGTAGCGAAGGCCCCCGCCCGCGGGCAGTGCATTGCCCGGCACGCTCGGCGCCAGGCTTTCGCAGGCCTGCAGCACGTCGGCCAGCTGGTAGGGCACCGAGAAGCCGTCGGGCACCTTGAACACCAGCCGCGACTCGCCCGCGATGCGCGCACGGATCGGCGGCGGCAGCGGCGGCTCGTTGCTGCCCGCTGGCTGGGTGCCGGCGGCAGCCGACTGGAAGAACACCTGCTCGGCCAGCGCCTGGGGCGGGAAATGCAGCACGATGTACGAAGCGCCACCGCTGGCCGGGCCGCGCTTCAGCCGCGGCGGCGGGCCGGCTTGCACCTGCATGTTGACCAGTTCGATGCGCAGCGCCAGCAGGTCGCTGGGCCGCACCACCGCCTTGCCGGGCCGGCTCGGATCGAACAGGTTGGTCAGCGCGCGCAGCGCGAAGACCTGCGGACCGACGGCCTCGGGCACCACTGCGCCGCTGCCGGTGGCCGACACCGCCGGCGCCGCGGCTGCCGGCGCAGTGCCCTGCAAGGCACCTGCCGAAACTGCTGGCCCAGCCGATGCCACCGGCGCGGCTGAGGCGCTGCTGGCCGTTGCAGACGACACGGCCGACGACGACATCGACGTTGTCGCGAGACCGGCGCTGGTGCTGCTGGTGCTGGCCAACCCGCCCGGCCGCACGCTGAGGGTGGCCCCGGCCTTGGCCGCACGACGGCTCGGCGCGCCCGGGGCGCGCGGTTCGGTTTTCTTGGGCATGGGCTGCGGCGGGGTCTGCGGGTGAGCGTCGGACGCTACTCGCAGCCACGCCGCGGCACACCCCCTACGACTAGGGGCAGAGCGGCCGGCCCGTGGTCATTCGGCGTAGCGCGCGCCGGCCTGGTCCAGCTTGCGCAGCAGCGCTGCATAGACGCTGGCGCAGACCGCCGGCTCCAGTGGCCCGGCCTCGCGCCGGCACTGCTCGCGCGCTTCGGCGCT
>JAFLDH010000130.1 GCA_017302505.1 Burkholderiales bacterium | reverse complement strand
ATGCGCTGGCCGTGTTCTATGCCCAGCAGGGCCGGCGCGCCGACGCGCTGCGCGAGGCCGAGGCGCTGCAGCAGCTGCAGCCCAGTAACCCGCAGGCCGCGCAGCTGCTGCAGCGCCTGCGTGCGGGCTCCTGAGCGCCGGCGCCCGTGGCCCAGGGCACCGCGTCGTCTTGATGCACGATCATGCCCACCGGCTTGCCGCCGCCGTCATTGACGTGCTCGATCTGCGGCTGCATGACCTGCTCGCGCTCGCGGCCCTGGACCTCGTACAGCAGCTTCTGCATCGGCTGGTCGGTGAGCGTGTCGTCGGGCCACCAGCAGCAGTTCGACCAGCGCCTTCTCGCTGCCCGCCATCAAGGCGTGCGGGTCAGCGGCAACGGGTGACCGACAGCGTCGCTCGTATCGGCATGGGGCTCTCCGGCTTCAGGACGAGCAAGCAGCTGCGAGCCCGAAGGCCCGCAGCGCGTCATGCGTCCGGCTCGCTCAGTTGCCCGTCGGCAGCGGCAGGTGGATGCCGTCCTTCTGCAACGCTTCGCGCACCCACTGGAACTTCTCGTAGTTGGTGATGGTGACCGGGCCGCTGTAGCTTGCGCTCTGCAGCTTGCGCGGCGGGTACTGCGCGTAGGTCTTCATCAGCTTGGTGATCGCCTCGGTGATGGTGACCAATGTCCAGGTGCGCTCGGTGAAGTTGTTCATGAAGATGTCGTAGCGCTCCTGCGGGTCGGCCCACAGGTCGAACACCTGCGGCACCGTGGCGACGTACTTCTCCTGGCCCTTCCAGCCGAGGTTCGAATCGACCGCGAGTCCGCCCGTCGGCTGCCCGTTGTCGCCGCGCAGGTTGAACACCGCCTTGTAGTTGCCGACCCGCGCCGCCCCCGGCGTGAGCTCGTTCTCGGTGAAGTAGAACCACTCCTTGCGCGGCGACTTGCCCGTGCCGAACAGCACCGGGCTCATGTCGTAGCTGTCGAAGATGATCGGCTGGTTCGCGCGGTCGTTCCTCGGCAAGGCGACGCCGCCGAGGCTGGCAAAGGTGGCCATCAGGTCCAGCCCGCCGAGCATCTCGTGGCTCTTCACGCCGGCCTTGACCTTGCCGGGCCACACCGCGATCGCCGGGACGCGGTTGCCGCCTTCGCGCACCGTGCCCTTGGTGCCGCGGAAGGGCGTGTAGCCGGCGTCGGGATACACGTCCTGCCAGGCGCCGTTGTCGGTGGTGTAGAAGACCAGCGTGTCCTTGTCCAGGCCGAGCGCGCGCAGCTTGTCCATGATGCGGCCGATGCGCGTGTCGAGCTCGACGATCGAGTCGGCATACTTGCTCTTCGACAACGACTTGTACTGGAACTCCGGCGCCGGCAGGTTCGGCTGGTGCACCTTCATGAAATTGACGTTGATGAAGAAGGGCTTGCTCGGGTCCTTGGCCGCTGTGTCCAGGAACTCGATCGCCGCCTTCTCGACGTAGCCGTCGAAGAACGGGATGCCGACCACGCCGTTGGGGTAGTTCACGCCGTGCAGCGTGACGTTCTTGCCCGGCTCGTCGACGTACTGCCCGTTGATCTTGAAGTCTTCCTTCGCCTTCTCGCCCGCCCGGCCCGACAGCGCGCCGATCGTCACCTTGTTGAACATCTCGCGCAGCTCCGGATCCATGTCCGGGAACCAGGTCGGGTCGCCGTAGGTGTAGGCATTCAGGTGGTACAGGCCGACGTACTTCATCACGTCGTAGCCCTGCGCATTGGGCAGCGCATAGTCGGACTCGCCCAGGTGCCACTTGCCGGTGAAGTAGGTCTGGTAGCCGCCCTGCTTGAGCACGGACGCCAGCGTCCACTCGGCCGCCGGCAGGCCGCCGCCCTGGCCCTGGAAGGCCACGGTGGTCATGCCGCTGCGGTTGGGGATGCGGCCGGTCTGCATCGCGGCCCGGCCGGGCGTGCAGCTGGGCTGGGCGTAGAAGGTGAAGAAGGTCGTGCCCTCGGCCGCCATGCGGTCGATGCTGGGCGTGGGCATGCCGCGGCCGACTCCGCCGCCGTAGGGGCCGAGATCCCCGTAGCCGGTGTCGTCGGAGACGATGAACAGGATGTTGGGCTTCTTGCCCTGCGCGTGCGCCAAGGCACCCAGGGTCATGCCGATCAGCGCGATCAGCAGTGTCAACCATCGATTCAGCGACATTTCCTTCCCCTTCCTTGCGCGAACGCAAGCACCGACACGGCCGGAATTCTTGGCAAGCGCCGTCGTTGATGTCCAATGCAATGCAGGTCAACGCACGATGCCTTTGCCGACATGAACCAGCTCAGGCTGCTCGAGTTCGCCGTGGCCCTGGACCACCACCGCAACTTCGCCCGCGCCGCGCAGGCCATGCACGTCACGCAGCCGAGTTTCAGCCGGGCCATCGCCACCCTCGAGTCGCGGCTGGACGCGCGTCTGTTCGAGCGCAACAACCGCGAGGTGCGGCCGACGGCGGCCGGCCAGATCCTGCTGCAGCGGGCACGCCGCCTGCTCGCCGACCATGCCGCCATCGGCGATGCGCTGGACGCGCAGCGCACGCTGCGCAGCGGCAGCGTCACGCTGGCCGCCGGCCCGTATGCACTGGAGGTGTCGGCGATCGACGCGGTCGCCCGCCTGTCGCGGCGCCATCCGCGGCTGCAGGTCGAGCTGATCGAAGGCGACTGGCGCCGCCTCGCGCCGCTGATGCTGGCCGGCAACCTCGACATCGGGCTGTTCGACCACCGCCTCATCGAGGATGACAACCGCTTCCACACCGAGACCATGCCCGCCCACCCGGGACACTTCTTCGCCCGCCAAGGCCATCCGCTGGCCGGACGCCCTGGGCTGACGATCCAGCAGGTACTGGCCTACCCGCTGGTCGGCGTCCGAGCGCCCTACAAGGTGCTGGCGGCGGCGGGGCCTGCGCTCGGGTTGCAGATCGACCCCGCCACCGGCGAAATCGTGCCGCAGCTGGCCACGACGTCGTCCGCGGCCACGCGCGCCATCGTGCGGCGCACCGACGGCGTCGGGCTGGCGGCTTGGGCGCAGGTGGAAGAGGACATCGGGCTCGGACGCCTCGTCACGCTCGATGTCGCCTGGCCCGGCATCCGCAGCAGCTATGGCATCGTCACGCTGCGCGAACGTCCGTTGTCGGCCGCGGCGCTGGCGCTGGCCGACTGCATCCGCGAGGTCGAGGCCGAGCGCGTGGCGCTGGAGGCCGTGCCCCGCCCCGCGCCGCCCGCCACCGTCCCTGCCTGACAGCTGGCCGCTGTGTGACAGGCATCAAGGTACCGCACCGGCCCGGTGCCGCCGGGCGGTTGTCAGGGCGTGATGGTGTTGAAGTCCGGCCTGAAGGTCACGACGTGCGCCACCAGCGCGCCCAGCGCCTGCGGGTCGCCCGCCCCCTTGTCCATGCCGGACGGCCGACGCCCACGAAAAAGGGCGCCACCTGGGCGCCCCCTGAGACACGGACCGGGCCTGGGTCAGTTCAGGTCGGTGTCCTTCCAGGCCTTGATGCCACCGATCGACAGGCCCGCTTCGAGGCCGGTCTTGGTGAGCGTGAAGGTCTGCAGGTCGCCCGTGGCCGAACCGCCCTGGCCGCCGCCGACGGCTCCCTTGGCGCCGGCCCCGGCGCCAGCGCTCACACCGCCGGCCACGTCCCAGCCCTTGTCGATGAAGCCCTGCATCGCCGCCGGCGTCTTGAAGATCACCAGCACGTCGTTCTCGACCGCGCCCAACTGGAAGCCGGCGCTGGCGCCGCCCAGCTTCATGAAGGTGTTCTTCTTGGTCTTGTTGTCGTGCACCAGGCCGGTGCCGCCCTGGCCGCCGACGATGAAGCTGACGCCATAGGTGGTGAACACCGCATAGCCCGGCGCCTTGGCGACGGTGGCCTTCAGGTCCGGCTGCTTGGCGTAGAACTTTTCCAGCGCGGCATTGGTGGACTTGATGACTTCGGCCTGCTTGGCGGCCTTGTCCTGCGCGACAGCCGAGCCGGCCACCAGCGACAGGGACAGCGCGCCGAGCGCCAGGAATTTCGTGAGTTTCATGGGACCTCCTGGGAGTTGGGTGGGGAGCGTGGCCGGAAGGGCCTTGTGGACGCGCTTCCGAGTTCAGCAAACGGGATTCTAGGCCGTGCCGTTGACCGCTTCGGCCCGGCGCCTTGAGACCGCTCAATAGCCTTCGTCTTCGCCGCGCAGGCGGGTATGGGCGGCTTGCGCCGGCAGCGGCCGCAGCACGGCCGCCAGCGTGGGGAAGACCAGCACCGACAGCAGTGCCGCGCCGACCATGGCCGCAGCCAGCGGCGCGCCGATGCTGTGCGTGTGCACGCCGATGTCGGTGATCACCACCACCAGCGACAGCGAAGCCACCGACGAATACAGCGCAAAGGGCAGCCGGTCCGGCGGCGCCAGGTGCCGGCGGTACAGCAGCACCGGCAGCCCGCGCACGGCCAGCAGCACGGCCAGGATCAGCGGTACCAGCAGCGCGGTGGTCAGGTCGTGGGTGATGGCGTGCAGGTGGAACTTGACGCCGGTGCCGACGAAGAAGAAGGGAATGAACCAGCCGAAGAACAGCGCGTCGATCTTGTGCCGCACCGCGCGTGCCTCGTGGCCGCGCGTGGCCAGGCCCACCACCATGCCGGCGGCAAAGGCGCCCAGGATGTTCTCGAAGCCGAACTCCTCGGTCAGCACGAAGTAGAAGGTGGTGATCAGCAGCACCAGCCGCACCGGCAGCTGGGTACTGGCGTGCAGCGTGCGCTTCAGCAGGCGCACCACAGGCGCCGGCCGCAGGCCCATGCCGGCGGCGGCGCTGGCCAGCACCAGCGCCAGGAACAGCAGCAGGAAGCCGAACTCCTGCCAGCTGCTGTAGTGCTGCGACAGCAGCAGCGACATGGCGACGATGGGCGCCACCTCGCCCACCGTACCGGCGGCCAGGAACAGCCGGCCGAAGGGGCTGTCGAGCTGGCCGCTGTCGCGCAGCACCGGCAGCAGCGCACCCAGCGCCGTGGTGCACAGCGCCAGCGTCAACGTCAGCGGCGCATTGGCCAGCGGCGTGGCATACAGCAGCACGGCCGCCCCGGCCGCCAGCAGCAGCGACAACCCCCAGCCGCTCAGCGCCAGCCACAGCGGCGTGCCGCGGATGTGCTTGAAATCCAGCTCCATGCCGGCCATGAACAGCGTGGCCGCCATGCCGAAGGCGTACATCGACGCCATGAAGCCCTCGAAGCGCACCAGCCCCAGCCCGTGCGGACCGATGGCGATGCCCAGCAGCACCTCGATCACCACCACCGGCACGCGCAGGCCGATCGGGATCTCGGCCAGCAGCGGCGCGGCCACCGCCGCGGCCATGATCCAGAACACGGGGTGCAGGTCGGTCATCGGCGGGCGGCAGGCGGCATCGGGCGGACCGGCCCATTGTGCAGGCGCTGCCACGCCAGGGTCATCGCGGCTCGGCACAATCGATGCACCCCCCAACCGGAGTGCACCCATGGACACCCGCACCGTCACCCGGCCGCCTGCCCACCCCTTCGCGCGCACGCGCAAGCGCCTGCGCACCGCCTCGGGCCGTGAGGCTGCCTACTTCTCGCTGCCCGAGCTGGCCAAGGCGCATCCCAATGTCAAGCGCCTGCCGGTGTCGATCCGCATCGTGCTCGAAGCGGTGCTGCGCCATTGCGACGGCCGCAAGGTCACGCCCGAGCATGTGCAGCAGCTGGCGAACTGGCAGCCGACCGCGCCGCGCACCGAGGAGATTCCCTTCGTCGTGGCCCGCGTGGTGCTGCAGGATTTCACCGGCGTGCCGCTGCTGGCCGACCTGGCGGCCATGCGCAACGTGGCCGCCGACATGGGCCGCGATCCGCGCACCATCGAGCCGCTGGTGCCGGTGGACCTGGTGGTGGACCACTCGGTGATGGTCGACCACTACGGCACCAGGAACGCGCTGGACCTGAACATGAAGCTGGAGTTCCAGCGCAACCAGGAGCGCTACCAGTTCATGAAGTGGGGCATGCAGGCTTATCGCACCTTCGGCGTGGTGCCGCCGGGCTTCGGCATCGTGCACCAGGTGAACCTGGAATACCTGGCCCGCGGCGTGCACCTGGGCGACGACGGCGTGGCCTATCCGGACACCCTGGTCGGCACCGACAGCCACACCACGATGATCAACGGCATCGGCGTGGTCGGCTGGGGCGTCGGCGGCATCGAGGCCGAGGCCGGCATGCTGGGCCAGCCGGTGTACTTCCTGACGCCCGACGTGGTGGGCCTGAAGCTGAAGGGCCGGCTGCGCGAGGGCTGCACCGCCACCGACCTGGTGCTCACGGTCACCGAGCTGCTGCGCAAGCACAAGGTGGTGGGCAAGTTCGTCGAGTTCTTTGGCGAGGGCACGCGCACGCTGGCGCTGCCCGACCGCGCCACCATCGCCAACATGGCACCGGAATACGGCGCGACGATGGGCTTTTTCCCGGTGGACGAGCGCACCATCGACTACTTCAAGGGCACCGGCCGCCGCAAGCGCGAGATCGAGCTGTTCGAGGCCTACTTCAAGGCGCAGCAGCTGTTCGGCGTGCCCGGCGACGGCGAGATCGACTACAGCCAGGTGATCGAGCTGGACCTGTCGACGGTGGCGCCGTCGCTGGCCGGCCCGAAGCGGCCGCAGGACCGCATCACGCTGACCGACGTGGCCGCCAAGTTCACGCAGCTGTTCAGCGCGCCGGTGGCCGACAACGGCTTCAACCAGCCGGCCGACAAGCTGGGCGTAACCTTCCCCACCCGCGACGGCATCGGCCTGCGCAATGGCGACGTGCTGATCGCCGCCATCACCAGCTGCACCAACACCAGCAACCCCAGCGTGCTGTTGGCCGCCGGCCTGCTGGCGAAGAAGGCGGTGGAAGCCGGCCTGAAGGTGCAGCCGCACATCAAGACCTCGCTGGCACCGGGCTCGCGCGTGGTCACCGAATACCTGCAGAAGACCGGCCTGCTGCCCTACCTGGAGAAGCTGGGCTTCAGCCTGGCCGGCTACGGCTGCACCACCTGCATCGGCAATGCCGGCGACCTGAGCGTGCCGATCAACGAGGCCATCACCGGCAACGACCTGGTGTGCGCGGCGGTGCTGTCGGGCAACCGCAACTTCGAGGCGCGCATCCACCCCAACCTGAAGGCCAACTTCCTGGCCAGCCCGCCGCTGGTGGTGGCCTACGCGATCGCCGGCAACGTGACGGTGGACCTGATGACGCAGCCGCTGGGCCTGGGCAAGAAGGGCAGGCCGGTCTACCTGGGCGACGTCTGGCCCGGCAGCGACGAGGTGCATGCGCTGCTGAAGTACGCGATGAACCCGAAGGTCTTCCGCGAGAACTACGAGAACGTGGCCGCCAAGCCCGGCAAGCTGTGGAACGCGATCCAGGGCGCCAAGGGCCAGGTCTACGACTGGCCGCACAGCACCTACATCGCGATGCCGCCCTTCTTCCAGGGCTTCACGATGACGCCGCGCCCGCCGGAGGCCGGCGTGAAGGGCGCGCGCATCATGGCGCTGTTCGGCGATTCGATCACCACCGACCACATCTCGCCGGCCGGCTCGATCAAGGCCAGCTCGCCGGCCGGCAAGTACCTGATCGAGCAGGGCGTCAAGCCGGTGGACTTCAACAGCTACGGCTCACGCCGCGGCCACCACGAGGTGATGATGCGCGGCACCTTCGCCAACGTGCGCATCAAGAACCTGATGATCCCGCCGGGGCCCGACGGCTCGCGCGAGGAAGGTGGCGTCACGCTGTACCAGCCCACCGGCGAGAAGCTGCCGATCTACGACGCCGCCATCAACTACATGGAAGCCGGCGTGCCGACGGTGATCTTCGCCGGCGAGGAATACGGCACCGGCTCCAGCCGCGACTGGGCCGCCAAGGGCACGATGCTGCTGGGCATCAAGGCTGTGGTGGCCAGGAGCTTCGAGCGCATCCACCGCAGCAACCTGGTGGGCATGGGCGTGCTGCCGCTGCAGTTCAAGGGCCACGACAGCTGGCAATCGCTGGGCCTGCAGGGCGACGAGGTCATCGACATCGAGCTTTCCACGCCGATCGTGCCGCAGAGCGATGCCACGCTGGTGATCACCGGCGGCGACGGCGCGGTGCGCCGCGTGACGGTGACGCTGCGCATCGATACGCCGATCGAGGTGGACTACCATGCCCACGGCGGCATCCTGCCCTATGTGCTGCGGCAGCTGCTGGCCGCCTGAACAACCCCGCGAAGGAGACAGCCATGATCAAGGTCAGCGTGATGTACCCGTACAAGGAAGGCGCCCGGTTCGACCACGACTACTACCGCGACAAGCACATGCCGCTGGTCAAGGCGCGCATGGGCGAGCACTGCAAGTTCTACACGGTGGACAAGGGCCTGGCCGGCGGCGCGCCCGGCGCGCCGGCCACCTATGTGGGCATGTGCCACATCTACTGCGACAGCGTCGAGTCCTTCCAGGCCGGCATGGGGCCGCACATGAAGGAGATCATGGGCGACATCCCCAACTACACCGACATCGCGCCGGTGATGCAGATCAGCGAGGTGGTGGTCGGCCCCTGAGCCCCAACGCCGCGTCGACGGCCCCGTCGCGCACCGGGGCCTCGGCCGGCGGGCGGTCCTGCTCGGCTGCCTCGCGCAGGGCGGTAATCTCGGCGCGCAGCCCGGCCAGCTGTTTGTGCAGGTCGGCAAGGATCTCGCGCTCGATCGTGCGTTCTTCGGTAGCAATCCAGGCCGAGGCGATGCCGGCGGCCACCAGCGTGATCGCGCCCACGCCCAGGAAGACGACGAACACCGCGAAGATCTTCGAGGCCGGCGTGGTGGGCACCGAATCGCCGTAGCCCACCGTGGCGGCGGTGGTGAAGGCCAGCCACAGCGCGTCACCGAAAGTGGGCGTGGTCGGCTCCAACCACCAGAAGCCCAGCCCACACAGCACCAGCACCAGCAGCGCGGCGATCAGCCGGTACAGCGTGCCGCCGCGCGTGACCACGTAGTGCGCGGCCCAGAACATGCGCGACATGGTGAAGAAGCCCACCACCACGCGGAACCACAGTGCCATCTCGGAGCCGGCACTCGGCGGCAGTACGGCCGCGACCACCAGCCCGGCGCACAGCAGCAGATCGAAGCGGTTGGCGCGCAGGTGCGCGCGCAGGTTCCCGCTGCGCAGCCCCACGTGCAGCAATGCGCCGGCCATGGTGCCGGACGCCACCAGGTAGCTCAGCACCGCGAACAGCGGCGGCTTCTCTTCCAGCAGCTCGACATAGAACGAGGGCACCGTGCTCAACAGTGCCAGCGTGATCGGCCACCGCCATTTCAGCTCGACCGCCCGCGCCCGGGCCGTGGTCTGAGCGGCGAAGACCGAGGTCAGCCCTTCCTGTTCGGGCTCGCGCAGCGGGTTGGCAGAGACAGGGCGCGTCACGGCGTCTCAGGCCTTGCGCAGCCAGGCTTCGGCCAGCTTGACCCAGTAGGTGGCGCCCATGCTAAGCACCCGGTCGTTGAAGTCGTAGCCGGGGTTGTGCACCATGCAGCCCCCCTGGCTGCCGACGCCGTTGCCGATGTTGACGTAGCAGCCGGGCACCTTCTCCAGGAAGAAGGCGAAGTCCTCGCTGGCGGTCACCGGCTCGGCCTGCGGCTGCAGGCCGCCTTCGCCCAGCCAGTCGCGGATCACCTGCATGCAGAACTCGGTCTCGGCCGGGTGGTTGTTCAGCACCGGATAGCGGCGGATGTAGTTGACCTCGGCGGTGGCGCCGTAGACGGCGGCCTGCGTGCGGGCGATCTCGCCGATGCGCCGCTCCAGCAGGTCGCGCACCTCGGGGCGGAAGGCGCGCACCGTCAGCCGCAGCTCGGCCTCGCCGGGGATCACGTTGGGTGCATCGCCGGCCAGGAAGGCGCCGACGCTGATGATGCCGGCATGCAGCGGCGGCACGTTGCGCGAGACGATGGTCTGCAGCGCCATCACGATGCTGGCGCCGGCCACCACCGGGTCCACCGCGCTCTGCGGCATCGCGCCGTGGCCGCCCACGCCCTTGACCTTGATGATGCAGGTGTCGCCGCTGGCCATCGCATAGCCGGGCACGACGACGAACTGGCCTTCCGGCACGCCCGGCGCGTTGTGCATGCCGAACATCGCGTCGCAGGGGAACAGGTCGAGGAAGCCGTCCTCCAGCATCTTGCGCGCGCCGGCCAGGCCTTCTTCGGCCGGCTGGAAGACCACGTGCAGGATGCCGTCGAAGTTCCGCGTGGCCGCCAGGTGGCGCGCCGCCGACAGCAGCATCGCGGTGTGGCCGTCGTGGCCGCAGGCGTGCATCTTGCCGAACACCTTGCTGGCCCAGGGCTTGCCGCTGGTCTCGGCGATCGGCAGCGCGTCCATGTCGGCGCGCAGGCCGATGCGGCGGGTGGATGTGCCGGCGCGGATCGTGCCCACCACGCCGGTGCCGCCCAGGCCGCGATGCACCTCCCAGCCCCAGCGCGCCAGCCGCTCGGCCACCAGGTCCGACGTGGCGTGTTCCTCGTAGGCCAGTTCGGGGTTCTGGTGGATGCGGTGGCGGATCTCGATCATTTCGGCCTCGTGGGCACGGATCTGATCCAGGGCGGGCGGTGGCAGCGGTGCGTTCATGGGTCGGCGGCTCCAATGGGATGGGCGCATTCTGGGCCATGTCGCAAACTGCAAGAATGCGGCGATGAACACCGACCCATCGACGCGCTGGCAGTTCTGGATCGACCGCGGCGGCACCTTTACCGACATCGTCGGCCGTGCGCCCGACGGCGCGCTGCACACGCTGAAGCTGCTGAGCGAGAACCCCGAGGCCTACCGCGACGCGGCGGTGGAAGGCATCCGCCGGCTGCTGCAACTGCCGCCGGGCGCGCCGGTGACGCCTGATCAGGTGGAGTGCGTGAAGATGGGCACCACCGTCGCCACCAACGCGCTGCTGGAGCGCAAGGGCGAGCGCACGCTGCTGGTCACCACGCGCGGCTTCCGCGACGCGCTGCGCATCGCTTACCAGGCGCGGCCGCGCCTCTTCGACCGCCACATCGTGCTGCCCGAGCTGCTGTACGAGTGCGTGGTCGAGGCCGACGAGCGCGTCGGTGCCGATGGCAGCGTGCTGCAGCCGCTGAATGAACCCGCGCTGCGCGCCGAGTTGCAGGCGGCCTTCGACGCCGGCCTGCGGGCCTGCGCCATCGTCTTCATGCACGGCTGGCGGCATGCGGCGCACGAGAGTGCCGCCGCCGCGCTGGCCCGGGCGATCGGCTTCACGCAGATCAGCGTGTCGCACGAGGTCAGCCCGCTGATGAAGTTCGTCTCGCGCGGCGACACCACGGTGGTCGATGCCTACCTGTCGCCGATCCTGCGGCGTTATGTCGAGCAGGTGGCCGCGCAGATGCCCGGCGTGCGCCTGTTCTTCATGCAGAGCAGCGGCGGCCTGACCGAGGCGCACCGCTTCCAGGGCAAGGACGCCATTCTCTCCGGCCCGGCCGGCGGCATCGTCGGCATGGTGCGCACTGCGCTGGCGGCCGGGCACGAGCGGCTGATCGGCTTCGACATGGGCGGCACCAGCACCGACGTGTCGCACTACGCCGGCGAGTTCGAGCGCGCCTTCGAGACGCAGGTGGCCGGCGTGCGCATGCGCGCGCCGATGATGAGCATCCACACCGTGGCGGCCGGCGGCGGCTCGATCCTGGCCTTCGACGGTGCGCGGCTGCGCGTCGGCCCGCAGAG
>JAFLDH010000013.1 GCA_017302505.1 Burkholderiales bacterium | reverse complement strand
CGCCCACCCCGCCACCTGGCGCGCCGCGCCGGCGCGTTGACCTTGATCGCCGCCGCCGTGCTGGCCCTGCATGGCTGCGGCGACGACGACCCGGTGGCGGCAGCGCCCGCGGCGCCCGCTGCTCCGGCGGCGACGGTGATCGAGGGCACGGTGGCGGTCGGTGCCGCGGTGCCGGGGGCCACCGTGACGGTACGCGACGCCGATGCCGCCACGGCCGACGTCACCGGCACGGCCGATGCCAATGGCGCCTATTCGTTGGACGTGTCCACGCTGACCCCGCCGCTGGTGGTCAGCGCCAGCGGCACGCTGAACGGCGAACCGGTCACCGTCGTGGCCGTGGTGCCCAGCGTGACGGCCAATGCCGACAACACGGCCAACGTCACGTCGCTGACCAACGCAGTGGCCGCGCTGATTGCCCCAGGCGGTGACCTGAATGCGCTGACCTCGGCTGCCAACATCGCCGCCGTCAGCGCCACCACGGTGGCGGATGCGTCGACACTGGTGGTGAACACCCTGAAGTCCAACCCCGTTTTCGCCGCGCTGCTGGGCGATGGCTTCGACCCCCTGAAGACGCCGTTCGCTGCCAACGGCAGCGGCATCGACTCGGTACTGGACCAGGTGGCGGTGGACATCGGCACGGGCGGTGCTGTGGCGATCACCAACCTGACGGCGCCCAACAGCGACAGCGGGGCACCGCCTGCAGCCGTGCAATTGACGCCCACCCAGGTGGCCACGCCGACGCAGGCGCCCACGCTGCCGGCCAGCGAGCCGCCGTCCAACCTGCCGACGGTGGCCGAGATGACGGCCATCGCGAAGAAGGTGGAGGCCTGCCTGGCCCTGCCGCTGGAGCAGCGCGTGACGATGGACGCCAACAAGGAGGTGACGGCCGTGCTGGGCGCCTGCAACTTCGGCATCGCCGGCTGGAAGTCCGACGGCGGCGGCTGGGTCGAGCGCATGGGCCAGAACGTGTTCCGCTACACCGCCAACACCGGCCTGAAGGTCGGCCAGCCGACCATCGCCACCGTGCTGGCGCCGCCCAACTACAGCGGCAACACCTTCCAGCACCCGTACTGCAACACGCAGACCTGCGTGGTCATGTACGTGCCGACGACCACGGCGTCCGGCAAGGCCGGCGGCGGTTTCTACACGCTGGCCAAGGTGGCCGGTGCGTGGGAATTCGTGGGCAACCAGCTGCCCTATGCGATGGGTGTGGAACAGCGGCTGAACCGTCGCGTGGCGGTGAACACCGCTCTGGCGGCGGCCAACCCGAGCAACTATTTCCTGCAAGACCGCCTGGAATCGACGATCCGTCTGACCTTCAACCCGGACGGCAGCATGGCCGACACCAGCAACGTACGCGCCGTCGTGTGGAAGGGCCCTGGGCTGCCGGCGGCCGGCGTGGTGACGCACCGCTCGCAGCGCTGCGGCACCGATGACCGCTTCCCGATCACCAACCAGGAAGGGCTGTTGACGATCAACAACTCGACGGGCATTCAGTGGTGGAACAACGGCGGTGGCAACGACTTCATCGTCGATGCTGCGAAACTGGATGGCTCGGCCGTGACGATGCCGAGCCCGAGCACGAACTGGGCGGCGACGCCTTCGCCCGTCAACCAGGACTATCGGTCGGCCCCGTTCGCCGGCACGATCCCGGCGTGGGCGGTCTACACCGCCGAGATCTACTACTACAGCAATGGCGGCTTCACGCCTGACGAGGTGATCATGGTGCGCAACGCCACCCCGTACGAGCGCGCGGCGGCTGGCGTGGCAAAGAACTGGCCCACGCTGGCCCAGGCGACGATCGATACCTACCTGAAGCCGACGGGCGCGAATGCGGCGTCGCTGAACAGCCTGGCGCACACGCTCGCGTGGACAAATCCGGCCGACAGCTATGTCAACTTCGGCTATCTGTTCTCGCAGAACCGGGTTTCGGCCACCAACGTTCAATCCGAGACAGGCAATTACTGGAAGCGTGGCAGCCTATGGTTCCGCATCGGCGCAGCGGGCGACGCCGGTGCGCCGGCCTACGAGTGGGCACCGAATCGCTCCGGGGTAGAGCTGTCGACCGTGACGCCGGTGGGCGGTAGTTCTACGGTGGCCAACTCGAACAACAGCCCGAATCCGCGCTGCACTGGCGACGAAGTGCTGCCTTTAGATGGCGACGCCAGCCGGTCGTCGTACCGCGAGATCGGGCTGCAAGCGCGGGACAGCACTCGCAAGCTGAGTCAGCTCATTCACTTCTGGAGCAACTGAGCCGCATTCCTGCCGATATGGAGCGGGCAGCCCGTTTGGGCTGCCCGCTCCCGTTTCGGACAGCACCCTCCGGCAGCAACGACGGAGCTGCGCTGTAATCACTGACCCGTGAGTACCGCAAAGGCCCATATCCATCGCGTGCTGCGATACCCGGCGCAGGCTGCGCCGGATGGAAGCTGCCTGATCTTGTGGCGGGTGTACCTTTCTGTCGCTGCGGAAGGGGTACACCACGCCGATTGCTTTGTCGAGGTCCGCCAACTGCTGGATCGCGACGGCACGCCAGGACCACTGCATCTGTCCCGACCACATCCCTGCGACGTGCCCTGGGACGCCGACGTTGGAAACGGGCAAGTCCAGGCTTACCTGTCGGGAGCGAGCGCAATTCTCAAACCTGGCGCTATGAATGCGCTGCAGCACAGCTGCCTTTTGGTCAGGGAGGCGGTCTTCGAATTCCCGTTGCCGGGTTCCACCCCCCCAGCGATAGGTGAGCCCGCTTGCGATGCCGAAAGCGGCGTCTGACGGGTCGCAGGGTTGTTGTTCGGGAGATCGGCGCAAGCGAATCTAGCGAGCATGCCCTGTTCGATTTCCGAGCCGACATGCGACTGCCTGTTTCGCTGCATTCACTGAAGTTCCGTATCGTCGCCATGGCGGTGGCGACGGGGCTACTGGCTGCGTTGGGGACGGCGCATTTGGTGCTGGGTGTCACGCAGCAAGAGGTGCAGCGCATGCTGCTGGACAGCGCGAGCGACGATCGCGAACGTTTCGCTGCATTGCTGTCAGGCAAGCTGGAGACCTTGAAGACCAGCCTGGCCGCAGTCGCGCGTCAGGCGCCCGCAGCAACCTGGAGCGATGCGATACATGCGCAATTGCTTCTGCTGGATCGGCCAGCGCTGGGGTCGTTGTTCGACACGCTGTTTGTGGCTGCACCCGACGGGCAGCTGTTGGCCTACGTGGATGGCGGCCATGCCGTTGCAGGCTTGCCGAGCATCGTCGATCGCCACTATTTTCAGCGTGCGATGCAGTCGGACCAGCCGGTGGTGTCTGAGCCGCTGCAGGGAAAGCTGACCCACGAACCGTTGGTCGTCGTGGCGGTGCCGGTGCTGAACGCGGAGGGGCGGCATGTTGCCGTGGTAGCCGGTGCACTGCGGTTGCGGTCGAACAGCCTGTTCACCGATTCGGTCTCGGCGGGGCAAGAGGGCACGCGCGATCTGGTGATCGACCGCCAGGGACAAATCGTGTCGCACACGGACACCCGCCGCGTGCTGGGACACGCACGCGACGAACCCGGCCTGGCCGCGGTGTTCGCGCGCTGGCATGCGGCAGGCAGCCCGATCGAGACCCTGGGCCAGGCCGAAATGGTGTCTGAGCATTTGGTGTCGATGGCTGGCATCCCGCTTTCAGACTGGACGCTGGTGCGGCTGACGCCGCTGGAAAACGCATTGACGCCATTGGTTGCGGCTCGGCGGACAGCCTGGCTGGCAGCCATGGGGGCAGGGCTGCTGGCTGGACTGCTGGCCGGCGCGCTGGCTTGGGCGGTGGTGCGACCGATCGCGCAACTGCGCGACCGGGCCCAGCGCATGCTTCACGCCGGCGAGGCCGCCGTGGAAAACTGGCCCAGCGGCCACGGCGAGATCGGCGCCATGTCCCAGGCGTTCCAGTTGCTGCTGACTCAGCGGGAACGGCAGCGCCTGGCTACACAGGATCTGCTGCACCAGCTGCACGCCGTGCTCGACAACGCGGAGGTCGGCATCGCACTGACGCGCAATGGGTGTTTCGAAATCGTGAGTCGCCAGTTCTGCGCCATCTTCCAATGCGAGCGCGAGCAAGCGATAGGTCAACCCACGCGCATGATCTATGCGTCGGATGCAGCCTATGCCGAGTTGTCAAGCCGTGCCGAGCCGGCCTTCCTGCAGCACGGCATGTTCGACGGTGAAGTGGAACTGGTGCGGCGCAACGGTGACGCCTTCTGGGCGCACATGCGCGGCCGAGCGGTCGTACCGGGGGATCGGTCGCAAGGCACGATCTGGGTCATCGCTGACGTGACTCAGGCGCACCGGCAGCGCGAGCAGCTGAACTGGGCCGCCAGTCATGACCGGTTGACCAGCCTGACCAACCGCGCAGCCTTCGAGGCGCATCTGGAGCTGGCCGTGGCCGATGCGGCAGCCAGGCCCTTTTGCGCGCTCTTCATCGACCTGGACCGCTTCAAGCAGGTCAACGACACCGGTGGCCATGCGGCCGGCGACGCCCTGCTGCGCGGCATTGCGAAGGCCCTGGTAGGTGCACTGAGAAGTGGCGACG
Source organism: Burkholderiales bacterium (assembly GCA_017302505.1). GTDB lineage: Bacteria > Pseudomonadota > Gammaproteobacteria > Burkholderiales > Burkholderiaceae_C > Rubrivivax. The sequence continues at coordinate 36,029 of JAFLDH010000013.1, read as the reverse complement.
TCGTGGCGCGGCTCGGCGGCGACGAATTCGTGGTGGTGTTGCCCGGCTGCTCGCAGACCCAGGCACAAGCGGTGGCCGAGAAGTTGCGCGACGCCGTCGATGCCTACCAGCTCGAATGGCAAGGTCTGACCCACCGGGTGGGCGCCAGCATTGGCCTGGTCCGGGTGAACGGTTCTCATGCCAATGCGGCCGAGGTGATGGCGGCCGCAGATGCCGCCTGCTATCAGGCCAAGCGGGCAGGGCGCAATCAAGTGGCGCTGGCTTGAGCATTCTCTGAAGAGGGACTGTCCATGCCGGCGGGCCTTTGCCGAGGCTGGCAGGTGACGGCATCGCGCGGACACCTGCCAGGCTGCGCAGCACTTTAGGCCAGGTCCAAGTACACCTCGAGCGTGGGCTCGCTGGGAATAGAGAAGTCGAAAGTGCGGCCCATGCAGCGGAAATGCCGGATGGCCGGGCCGACCTTTGCGCGCAGCAGCAGCTTGTCGCCGATGTTGGGTAGCGTCAGGGCGCTGGCACCGCTGGTATGGTCGTTCAGGATGAAGCCAGGGCCATCACCGGTGTCGTAGAGGCCCGCAAGCACCTCGGCCTTGCCAACGAAACAGATCTTCAGTTGCATGATGGCGTGCTCCGACGGAGTCAGGACCACACAGCGACTCCGAATCCGAGGAGCCCGCTGGCCACAACACCGCGTGTTGACACTTGCCAAGTGACGCCAGCGGGCTTGACATCGCTGTAGGTGCGTCAGTGCCTCGGCAGGCCCTGAGTAGTCAAGTCCGGCAGGTGGCCATGCAGCTGCAACTGCTCCTGCCAAGTGCGCAGCAGCCCAGCGACGGCGTCCAGCGAGGCAAACATCCAGGTGGTGGCATGGGGCCGCGGCTGGCCATCGTCGCTTTCGAGCACCAGCGTGGTCAGCCGCCACTGGTAGCCCGGCACGTCACCAGCGAGGGTGGCCATCGTGCAGGGGTGCAGCTCGACACCCGTCATGACGCAGTCGATAACGCTGGGTGGCAGTGTCGGAAGCTGCGCTGGAAGCATTGAGGTCAAGGCAGTCTCCGAAGTGGATAGGAACCGGCAATGGTGTGAGGATGCTATGAGTCGAGGAATGGGCTGACCAAATTCAGCGAACCGTGGCGCGCAAGCACTCGGTTCAATGCATCGGCTTGCCGCCGCGCTGCTCTTTTGCCATCAATCAGCACATTGTGCTGAACTGCCATCGCAATGCAATGACCAGAACGGCACTCAACGTGGCGCTCCGCGCGCTTTCTCGGCTCGTTCGCCGTCCCGGCGCCCGTTGGCTGCGTGGCCCTCTGCAACAGGAAAACGCTCCAGCGCCAGGTCAATGAACGCACGTACCTTGGGCGTGAGGTAGCGGCTGCTTGGGTACACGGCATGCACGGCCACCGGAGGCGGCGCCCACGGCGTGAGCACCGGCTCGAGGCGGCCCTGCGCCACCGCTTCGGCAGCCATAGCCCAGGGCAGTTGCCCGATGCCCAGGCCCTGCAGCAGCGCACTGCGTACGCCAGTGCCTGCGTTCACACGCAGGCGCGCCGTGGCCTTCACGGCCGCCGGAGTCTCTCGTGCCGCATGGTGCAAGGTCCAGCCGGCCTTGACCGCGCCGCCAGTGAAGAACACCAGGCTGTGCGCTTCCAGCTCGGTGGGCTCGCGCGGATGTCCGTGGGCCTGCAGGTAGCCGGGGCTGGCGAACAGGCCGTAGTCGAAGCTGCCCAGGGGCCGGGCCACCAGGCGCGAATCGGGCAGCGGCCCGCTGCGGATCGCCAGGTCGAAGCCCTCGTGCACGAGGTCAAGATCGCGTGAGGTGTACTCGGCTTCGACCGCCACCTTCGGGAAGCGGGCCAGGTAGTCCTCGATCCACGAGCCGAGCAGCACCTGGCCGAACTCGACGCTGCAGGTCAGCCGCAGCACGCCCTGTGGCTCGTCCTGCAGGCGCTGCGTGGCGCGCAGTGTGTCGTCGACCGCGCCGAGGATGCCGACCGCCCGTTCATAGACTTCGCGGCCGGCCTCGGTGATCGAGCGCGAGCGCGTTGTGCGTTCCACCAGCACGACGCCCAGCTCGGCCTCCAGCTGGGCGATCACCCGGCTGACGTGACTGCGCGGCGTATCCAGGCGTTCGGCTGCGGCCGTGAAGCTGCCGATCTCGATGACCTTGACGTAGATGCGCAATTGCTCGAGCGTCATGTCGGTGCGGATTGGTATGGATGGCGATACCGGTGAAGTCTATGCGGCGGGCTTTTTCCGTGGAGGTTGGGCGCGAAGAATGCAGCGCATGACTCTGGCCATCGATCCATTCAGCCGCCAGATCGCCGAGCACGAAGGCATCCCGTTCGGCATGCCGCAGCCCGACCCGACCGAGCAAGACATGCTTGCGTTGGCTGTTGCGCGCGACCAGCCGCGCCCTGGGCGGCTGATACATCTGGCGGCCGCAGCCCATGCGCGTGGCCACACGCTGGCCAAAGCGCGCGAGGTGAGCCGGCTCATCCGGGACGGCAGTACCGACGGCTGGGACGCGGCGAACACCTCGACGCGGCGGCGCGCCGCGCCGGCGCCGCCTGAAGCAGCAAGACGCGCAAGGGAGGCAGCATGTCCAAGTGGTTGAAAGCATCGATCCTCGTCATGGCCGCACTGGTGGCCGCCGCGGCGCTTGCGGCCTTCGCTGGCGCGAGGCCTTCGGTCGGCGACTGCCAGGGCCGAGCCACCGCGGCGGGCGCCGCCACCTGGACTGCCCGGACCGCGGACGGTAACTGCCTGCAGGGCTACGAATGGAAGGTTGCGGCCACGCCGGTGCGCGCAGCCATCGTGCTCGTGCACGGCATTCACGACCATCCCGGCCGCTATGCAGCTCTGGCGCAGGCGCTGGTCGCCCAAGGCATTGCCGTCTACGCCTACGACCAGCGCGGCCATGGCGCCTCGGGTGGCGCACGCCAGCGTGTGGACTCGGTCGCGCAGCTCGTCGGCGACGCCGAGCGAGTGATTGCCGAGGCCACGCAGCGCAACCCCGGCGTGCCGCTATTTCTGTACGGTCACAGCATGGGTGGGCTGGTTGCGGCGTATGTCGCGGCGGCCGACGGCGCGAAACCGCGGCTGGCCGGCGTGGTGCTCAGCAGCGCAGCACTGGCCCTGCCAGCCTCGGCCAGTGGCGGCACGCTGGCAGTGGTCGGTACCTTGAGTCGCCTGGCCCCAGGCTTGCCGCTCGAAGCGGTGGACGAAGCGCAGGTCGTGCGCGAGGGTGCGGCGCGTGCCGAATTGGCGCGCGATCCGGCGATCCTTCGCGCCAAGGTGCCGGCACGGACCATCGACACCATCCTCGACGGCGTCGTCGCGCTGCAGCCGCTGATGCCTGGCATCTCCGTACCTCTCCTGATCCTGCACGGCGGAGCCGATGTCGTGACGCCGCCCGAGGGCAGCCGCACACTGGCGCAACGGGCGGGCAGCAAGGACAAGAAACTCGTCGTCTATGACCCCGCGCTACACAGCCTGCTGCACGAACCCGAGGGACCGATGGTGCTGGGCGAGATCGTTGGCTTCGTGAATGCACGCGCCGGGCGACCCTGAACATGGGTGCTAACAATGCTCACGACGACGCCGCCGACCCTCGGCCACGGCGCCCTGTAGGCAGCATTGCAGTTTCAGAAGCAGCAGGGGCATCTCGATTCCCTCAGAAGGCGGTCATGATGGAAATTGGCAATCGGAGGTAGCGGGTCGGGCATCGATCTGTCTGCTCCTGACTGTCGCGAACCACTAAATGCCACTTTCGTGCAGGTTGCGCCGCTGACGTAGGTGCAGCCGTTTAGCGCTTGCACCAAGCGATCGAGAGCACGGCGAAGCACTTCTCGTTTTCAGCTTTCCTGCGCAGCCGAAAGTCAGTTCACCGCCCAAATCTTGACGGAGTCGATCCTCGCAGCGATCGATGCGGCCGGTGGGCCATAGTTCTTGGCGGAAGCCCGGCAGTATCCTGATGCCCTGGATGCCGTAATCGCGATCGGCAACTTGAAGTCGCCTTTGGGTACTTTGAGCGTGGGACCCAGTTGCACCTCGAAGTCGTTTCCGGTCTGTGAATGACCCAGAAACTCGACTACGAACATCTTCCCGGCCGTCGTTTTGCGCACATTGACTTGAACTGAACCGAGGTGCGTCGCCGTCGACGGTGTCAGGATGATCGTCGGAGAGGGATCACCTGAGATACTGAAAACAGCGTTGTAGACGGTGAGATCGGCCTTGTCCTTTGTCCATGGCTTCTGCGCCATAAGCACGGCAAGTGGCTGGGGCCCCATCGGCTGTGCCACGACGCCGCCTGCCTGCACAAGCGCGCCGAGCATGTTGGCAGTGGAGTGCCGTTGACGGGTGATCGACATGGCCGGCGCGTATGGTCAATGTGGCCATCCCTAGACGCAACGTACCTGGCCAGACGTACTGCACTGAGGTGGCGGACAACTGGAGGAACAGGCTTGGCAGGCGGCTTGACGATGAAGTGAACGAGCATCCGGCTCAATGCGAGCAAGTGATACGCGTGTGCGATCCGCCACACCAACCAGGAGAACACAATGCTCAACGTCCCGTTGGCTGGCGGGGAAGTCCCGGTTGGGGGGGTGCGCCTCACCTTGGCTGTAGGCTGAATAGCGTGTGCATGCCGAAGACAAAGCCTGCGTAGTTGAGCGCAAGTGGAGGCCAGTGAAACGACGCTGTTGGCAGGACCAGGAACGCGAAGAGGTGATTCGTGCCGAGCAAGAAGAAGAGGACAACGCAAGCTTGCGCAACGGAGGTGGCAAAAGGTGTTCGGTTCAACATCAATGCGCGACCGATGACTACGAGCGCAAAGAGATTCCAGAACGCAATCTCTCGCTGCCAGCCCGGGTTACCGCCCCAGAAAGACCGATTCGCGCCAAGCGACTGAAAGACGGTTTGAACCAGAAATGCAATTGCGAAGCTGACTGCGCAGACGATCAAGTAGATTCTTAGGCGACGAGGCACGCTCTCTCTCCGGCTGTAAGAACAAGGAATCGAATGGTGAACCTGCGAGAGCATGATTTTTATCGACATGCGACAAGATGCTTGCGCTTGGCGCGCGTTGCTGCCTACCTGAGGAAAGACGCTGGGAGTAGCTTGGCAAGTAGCCTGACGATGAAGTGAACGAACAACTTGCATTGAGGAGAGCAAGCGACACGCGCGTGTGATGGACCAGACAGGTCCGACCGAGACGAGGGACACTTCAATAGGCAACTTGAGCTTTGAGCTCGATGTTCAGATGGGAACCTCGTCTGCGAATGCCACTCAGGGCCAGACTCAAACCCCTGCACAACAGGCCGGACATAAGACTGCAGCCCTGCCTCCTGCTTCTTCACTCGACCACGTCAGTTGCAATCCGGGATGCACCTATATAAGACCTGCACTAACGCCAGACACGGTATCTCGTGACGTGCCATCGGAAGGCTTCAGCCATAGCGTTACCTCCATGACTGTTCCGGTTGCTGCCGGCTGGAGCGGTTGCCAGGTGGGGTTTGGACCCACCGGAAGGCGCCGGCTTTGCACGGTGCAAGTCACGAAGCAGCCTCGGCAGTTGCCCCTTAGAGCGGTGCGCTCACCACATCAATTCACCTGGCTGGGCACCGTAGGCTGACGCGGCAACATCGTGCGCAGCAGGTAGCCTGACAGGCAGGCGCCGGTGTGCATCGGCCCGGCCGCCTTCAGCCACGCGGCGCGGCGCCGGTAGTCCGCCGCCGGCAGGTCCATGAGCTCCGAGTAAGTCGCCACCTGCTGAAGCGCCAGGGCGAAGGCCTGCCCGCCGTCGCTGCCGAGGCCCGGCGACTCCGGCGATCGCTGCGCCTTGCGGGCCTGCGCGGGCGGTGCCTGGTAGACGACCCGATCTTCCTTGATCGTCTGCTCCACGCGCAGGGTGTCCAGTCGCTCGGGGTCGATGGCCGTCGGGTCGCCCGACAAAATCACCAGGTCGGCCAGCTTGCCGGGCGCGAGCGAGCCCTTGCGGTCTTCCTCGAAGTGCTGCCAGGCCGGCCAGATCGTCATTGCCTTGAGCGCCGTCTCCACTGGGACGCGGTGTCGCGGGCCGAGGATATCGCCAGAGCGCGAGCGGCGCGTGACGGTGGCGTCCAGCACCCGCATCGAGTCCGGGAACGCCACCGGTGCGTCGTGGTGGGTGCCGAACATCATGCCCCGCTGCATCACCCATCCGGTGGGCGACATGTCGTCGGCCGCCACTGGCCCCACCGTGTGGTCGCGGTGCCAGTCGCCCCAGTAGAAGGTGTGCATCGGGAACAGCGAGGGGAACACACCCAGCTCCTTCAGGCTGTCCACCTGATCTTCGCGCATGAACTGGCCGTGGATCAGCACCGGTCGCCGTCCCGCGCCGTATTGCTTCTGGGCCGCACGGATGGCGCTGAGCAGCACGTCCGACGCGCGCTCGCCGTTGGCGTGCGTGAGGATCTGGATGCGGTGCTTGAATGCCCACGCAATCGCGTCGTTGACCTGGGCCTCGGTCGCCGCGGCGTAACCCGCGTAGCCTGGAGGGTAGTCGCCCACCGGGTTGAAGTAGGGGCGGTCGCGCCAAGCGGTGAAACCCTGCGGGCTGCCGTCGATGGTGAGCTTGGCGCCGCCGACACGCACGCCGTTGACGTACTGGTCGGCGACGTTTCTGGCGATGAAATCGCGGTCCAGCAGCACGTCCGGGTAGGCGACGATGTCGATGTCGAAGCCGCCCTGCGCGGCCACCCGGCGGATCACGCCAACGCTGTTGGTGTCCGCCCGGCCTTCCTGAGCCGTGGTGTAGCCATAGCGGGTCCACATCCGCGCGCCGGCGCGGGCAAACTCGGCGAATCCTTCGTCACCCAGGCTCCCCATCATCGTGCCCAGTGCCCGAAAATGCGCTGTTTCCTCCAGCACGCCATTGGGGCTGCCGTCGGGCAAGCGGCGGATGATGCCGCCGGGGGGATCGGCCGTCTTGGCGGTGAAGCCCGCGCGCTGGAGCGCCAGCGAGTTGGCTGCGCCGAAGTGCCCGGACTGGTGCATCAGGTACACCGGCAGTTCGGCGGAGACCGCGTCGAGCTCGGCCGCCGTGGGGTGCCGGCGCTCGGCCATCTGCGCCGGGTCGTAGCCAAAGCCGATGATCATGCCCAGCCGCTTGACGGCGCCGGCATTCGCCGCGTGCCACTGGCGCAGCACGCGCTGCAGCGACGGGATGTCCGTCACGTCGCCATCCGGCGGCGCCAGCAGGTTGGCCGAAGATGCCTGCAAACCGCCGCCGACCACATGGCCGTGGCTGTCGACGAAGCCCGGCAGCAGCGCCCGCCCCGCCAGATCGACCACTTCGGTCTTGTCCCCGGCGTGGCGCATCACGTCGGCCTTCGAACCGACCGCAAGGATGCGGCCATTGCGTGTGGCCAAGGCCTCAGCGCGCGGCTGCGCATCCTCCATCGTGAGGATGGCGCCACCGACATACACCCGGTCGCCCAACTCTTGCGCCGATGTGGCGAACGACAAGGTCGCCAGCACGGCAGAGAGGGTGCACAACGCGACCAGGCGCAGCACTCGCCGGTCTTGGATCAGTTCAGGGTGGAGCGTGATTCTCATGTCTTGAAATATAGAGGGCGCATGAAAGTCATTGCGCAGCCTGCGCCGCTCAGACAACCCGACGCAACAACATCGGCCACGTGACTTTGCCAAGCGTCCGTTTTCCGAGGCGCCCGCCCGGGGCAAGAAATGCATGGCCCCGCGCAAACGACGCGCAGGCAGGGTTCTGCCGGTCCTTCCGCTCCTGTGCGCGACGGAACTGGCTTGCGCCGACGCGACAGGCATGCCCGGTGTGAACCCGAAGTCTTGACCTCGACACCGGAGGGTCTACAACCGCCAAGGATGCGCCGGCAGCAGCGAACGGCGGTTCTGCGCGTCGAGCTTGTCCTGCTCCACGGCCAGCCACTCGACGCCCCGCGCGAACATCTCCTTGGGCTCGGCCTTGTCCTCGCTGCCCATGCGTCCGGTTTTGCCAGGGTCTTGGTCGCGCAGGCGGAAGCCATTGCCGTGGTCGATGCGGCGGCGCCGGACGGCGGCATCGATGCGTTTGATGACTTCCTTGCGGTTGGGCATGGGCTTGTCCTCGAGCACCTTGGCTTGGCCCGTTGGGGCGCCAAGCGGTCAGTAGGCGCCGCAGTGATCCCAGTAGCCGCGCTCCTGGTAAGGGTCGGACCAGTACCAGCACAGGCCCGGTGCCGGTGGCGGCGGCGGCGGCGCACCTCGCGGCGCGCCTCGCGACGCTAGCGGGCGATCTCGCGCATGCCCTCGCGGTACTCACGGCGTGCGCCCCAGTTGGCCGCGGCGGCCTGCATCGACGTTGCCACCACCGCAGTCAGCAGCACACCATGCACGGCGCCGTGCGCCAGTCGGACGATTCTGTTGCTCATGGCCTTCTCCTCACCGGGCACGGCCGCTGGACTTCATCGCGGCGCGGAAGTCCGCGATGCAGCTGCTGCACTTGGCCTTGTCGATGCTCATGCCGGTGCCGGTGCCGGCGCCAAGAGCCGCCGTGTAGAAGAAGGCGCGGTCGCTGCCGAACAGCTGCACCAGGCCGCTGGAGGCCCGCAGCACCGCGCGGTCGTGGGCGATGCGGTCGGCTTCGGGTAGGCACCGGTAGGACGCGCCGGACACGAAACCGAAGTTGCGGCTCGATTCCTCGAACTTCAGGTCTTCGTCGTCTGCCGACTCGGCGTTCGACTGAGCGATGCCGAAGGCGGGCGACCAGGCGGCGATGGCAAGGGCGAGAAGGTGGATACGCGTGGGTTGGGGCTTTCGGGTTCAGGTGACCGGGACGAAGGAGCGCCGCCGCGGGTGCGATGCCCGCAACAATGCACCCGCGGCCCCGCGCTGCGCACGCCGACGCCGCGCGGGCGGTGGGGCACATCGGCCCAATTTGGGCAAGCGGGTAGAGGCCCGGCGGTGGCTATCGGCGGACGTGCGCACAGCCCGCAAGCTCGAGGCCTCAGAATCCTTCGACCTTCGCCCCACCATCCCCATGCGCAGGACTTCCCCGAAAAGCCGGACGGCGGCAAGCCTGGACTACAACGCCCCCGGCCTGCCCGGCGAGGCTCCGGCCGACGTGGCCGGCTTGCTGCCGGCCTACTGGCGCGCCTTCGGCCTGGTGGCCTTCACGATGAACCGCTTCATCGTTGACCATGTTGTGCGCTCGGCACGCCAATTCGACAACGACATCGAGACGATGATGCTGTTCGGGATGCTTTCGCACCTGAACGTCTCGCACCTGATGCCACCGGGCAGCCGGCCGTCGCAGGCGCTGGATGCGCAGGGCCGCGTACCCGATTCGCAGCCGCAGTTGCGGCCGGTGCGCCTGCGGGACCTGACGCTGATCTCAGGCCGGCCGCGCGAGACTGTGCGCCGCAAGCTCGAAGCGCTGCTGGCGCAGGGCCGGGTGCTGCGCGTGGACGGCGGCTACGTGCTCAACGTGGCCTCGGTCGACCCGCAGATGCACGTGCTGACGCTGGACGGCGTCAAGCGCTTCCTCGCCGCCGCCCGGCTGATACAGGACGCGCTGGGCGATGCCGAACGGGCACTGGCGCAGGGGCCCGCCGGGGCGATTCAGCAGCCTGCTGGCGAGGCACAGCGGCCCACCGACGGCTGAGCGCGGCGCTCAGCGTGCCGCGGCGGCGGCCTGCAGCATCTCGCCGCGGGTGCGCCATTCGGCGAACATCGTCGCGCCCATTGCCACCAGGCCGACGACCACGGTGGCCGCCAGCGGGCCGACGAGCAGCGTGCCGGCAAAGCGCTGCCACAACACCGCCAGCGCAATGAAGGCGCCGAAGGCCAGCAGCGTGTTGCGCAGCGCGATGCCCAGGCCCTGCGGCCAGTAGGCCTGTTCGGTCAATGCCTTTGGGGCGTTGCCGGACTTGCGCGCCGCGGAGCGGTAGGTGAAGAAGGTGATGGTGGTGAGGATGAAGGTCAGCGCGAACACCAATGTGGCCGCATTGCCCAGCGCGGTGATGCCGGTCGAGGAGATGCTGTCCACCGACAGCGGTACCTGCGCCATGCCCTTGAAGGCCGACCAGGCGATCGCTCCGTTGATGACGCCGTTGATCACACCGCCGATGAGGCCGTCGGCGAGGTGCGGGGGTTCGGTCGTGAACTTCATGCGTCGAGGCGGTCGCGCCGCTAGGCTGGCGGCGGGCGCGATTGTCCATTGCCGGCGCGGCACCGGGCCCACCGGGGCTGCCCATTTTGGGCAGACCTCGGGTTCGACGCCTTGCCGCACGGCCCGCGGCCCGCCGATACTTCGCGGACTTTTTTGGGAGACCACACCGATGCAGGCCTTGCAGCCCTTCTCACTCGACGGCCAGGTGGCCATCGTCACCGGCGCAGGGGCCGGCATCGGCCGGGGCATCGCCGAACTGTTTGCGCAGGCCGGCGCGGCGGTGGTGGTCAGCGACCTGAAGATAGAAACCGCCGACGAGGCGGCCGCGGCCATCAAGTCCGCCGGCGGCCGTGCCATCGGCATGGCCTGCGACGTGACCAGCGCCGAGGCCCGCCAGGCCCTGGTCGATGCCGCGCTGGCGGCCTTCGGCAAGGTGACGATCCTGGTCAACAACGCCGGCGGCGGTGGGCCCAAGCCCTTCGACATGCCGATGGACACCTTTGTCTGGGCCTACGAGCTGAACGTGTTCTCGGTCTTCCACCTGACGCAGCTGTGCGCGCCGCACATGCAGCAAGCCGGCGGCGGCGCGGTGCTGAACATCACCTCGATGGCCGGCGAGAACAAGAACCAGCGCATGGCTTCGTACGCGTCGTCCAAGGCCGCCGAGAACCACCTGACGCGCAACATCGCCTTCGACCTGGGGCCGATGGGCATCCGCGTCAATGCCATCGCGCCGGGCGCCATCAAGACCGCGGCGCTGGCCAGCGTGCTGACGCCCGAGATCGAGAAGGCGATGCTGAAGCACACGCCACTCGGCCGGCTGGGCGAGGCGAGCGATATCGCGCAGGCCGCGCTGTTCCTGTGTTCGCCCGCGGCCTCGTGGGTCAGCGGCCAGGTGCTCACCGTCAGCGGTGGCGGCGTGCAGGAACTCGACTGACGCCGCACTGTCTACAACCCCTTCTTCAGGAGCCCTCATGGCCCACGATCCCTATCAGATCCTTGCCCACCCGTTCAGCCTGGAAGGCTATGCGGTCATCATCACCGGCGCCGGTGGCGCCATCGGCGGTGCCACCGCGCACGTGCTGGCGCAAGCCGGCGCCAACGTGGTGGTCAGCGACCTGAACCTGGAGAACGCCGAGAAGGTGGCGGCCCAGGTACAGAAGTCCACCGGGCGCGAGACGCTGGCGATCCGCACCGACGTCACCAGCGAGGCCGAGCAGCAGGCCCTGGTGGATGCCACCTTGAAGAAGTTCGGCAAGATCACCGCGCTGATCAACAACGTCGGCTGGGGCGAGTACACGCCGCTTTGGGACGTGACCGTGGACTACATGATGAAGTCCTATCTGCTCAACACGGTCAGCGCCTACAACCTGTCCAAGCTGTGCATGCCGCACCTGCGCAAGCAGGAGAACGCGTCGATCACCATTTCGGGCTCGGCGGTGGGCACCTCGCCATCGCCCGAGTTCATCTCCTACAGCAATGCCAAGGCCGCGCTGCTGCACATGAGCAAGAGCATTGCCGCGATGTCCGGCCCCGAGGTGCGCTGCAATGCCATCGTCATCGGCTCGGTCGACAACGGTGAGGCCACGCTGAATGCCGGCTATGACCCCGAGATGCTGAAGCGCCTGTCCGACTCCTTCGTACTCAAGCGCCGCGGCGCGCCCTTCGACATCGCCTACGCCTTCAACTACCTGCTGTCGCCGGCGGCGGCCTGGGTCACCGGCATCCACCTGCATGTGGACGGCGGCGGCAGCTACAAGAGCAAGATGCCCACCGCCGACTGATGCGCGGGCGCATCCGGCTCGCCGCCGCGGCATCGCTGCTGGCGATTGCGGCTTTGGCCGCCGCGCAGCCGCAACGCGCTGCGGTGTCGGACCTGCCGGCGCCGGGCGTGCGCCGCGTGGCGCTGCCACCGCAGCAGTTCGACGGCTACGCCATCAACCGCGTCTTCTATGACCTGCTCGGCGGCACCGGTTCGGCCGAGCGCGACCGCGACCTGCGTGCACGCATTGAGGCACTGGGCACCCCACTGGCCAGCGGCCCCTTCAACCAGCCGTTGACCGACCGCGCCGTGGCCGCGATACGCGCCATAGACGGCCTGTCGGATGTCGGCTACACGCTGTATGCCAGCGAACGCCCTGGCGCGGTGGTGCTGGTGATCTCCGCCACGCTGGGCGCTGAGGCACAGCCGGCGCTGCGTGGCGCATTCGTCAGCGGCTCGGCGACCGACCTGCCAGTGCTGTACGAAAGTGCCGATGCGCTGCTGCGGCTGCAGCTCAATGTCTGGGCCGGCGCCTATGCCGACCACAACCCTTGGTTCGGCGCCGCGCCGGCTTTCACCGCGCAAAGCCCGATCGCGCTGGACCCACCCGGACCGGGCTGGACGAGCTGGGCCGAAGGCATGGTCGAGTTCGGCATCGCCGGCGCCAGCCGCGTGCTCGGTCCGGACTTCTACGTCTTCGGCGAACTGACCGGCATGACCTCGGGCGCCACCGGGCAGGACCTGTTCCGCTCGGACACGCGGACCGAGACGATGTGGGAGAAGGTGTACGGCGGGGTGCTGTGGGCGCAGGCCGCCGAGCAGCGCGCGCTGCGCCTGTCGGTGGGCCGGCAGAACTGGCAGTTGAACAACGGCTTCCTGTTCTCGCGCTATGCCGCTGGCGCCAACGCTGGGCCCAATCCTGCGCTGTACCTGAACCCACGCACCACTTATCAGATGGCGGTGCTGGCCGAGGCGCGCATGGGACCCTTCGAGGCCGAGTTCTTCGATCTCGACCCGGCTGAGTTGAAGGCCTTCGACAGCAACACCCGATTCCAGGGTCTGCGCGCAGCCTGGCTGGAGTCGAAAGGGTGGGACCTGGGCTTGGCGGCCTATCGTGTGCCCGAATCGAACACAGTGCTGCGCAGCCCCGGTGGGGGCAGCGTGCCGCGCGAAGGCCAGCGTACGCTGAACCTGCGCGCCGGCCACCGCGATTTCGGCGACGGCTTCAGTGCTCTGGCGGAAGCGGCCTTCCAAGACAACCTCGATGCTGACGTGTCGGCACGCGCCTGGTATGCGCAGCTTGCCTACACCGCGGCGGCACTGCCATGGAAGCCCAGCCTGCTGTACCGCTACGCCACCTTCAGTGGCGATAAGCCCGGCAGCGCCACCTATGAGGCCTTCGATGCGCCGCTGTCCAGCGGGCTGGACGAATGGGTGCAGGGCGTGAACTTCAAGAAGGTGGTGACGAACACCAATCTGAATTCCAGCCGGGTGCGCTTGAACCTGGCGCCGACCGACCGGCTGAATCTCACACTGGACTACTACCACCTGTGGGCCGACGTGCCGCTGGCCACTGGCCAGAGCAGCTACGGCAACGAGATCGACCTGATCGTGCGCTGGTCCCTCACCGAGCGGCTGTTCTTGCTGGGCGTCGCCGGCCAGGCCTGGCCGGGCAACCTGATCCAGACACGCGCTCAAGGAACCGCGCGGCCGTGGACAACTGCGCAGGTCTCGTTGTTCTGGGGTTTCTAATCGTGAAACGGTAGCCACCCTGGACTACAGCGTCATCACCACACGCCCGTCAATCGTGCCGGCCTTCATACGATCAAAGATGGCGTTGATGTTGTCCAGTCGGTCGGTTGAGTAGTGCGACTTGACCAGGCCGTCGCCCGCGAAGGCCAATGACTCGATCAGGTCGGCGCGCGTCCCGACGATCGAGCCACGCACTGTCTTGGCGTTCAGCACCACGTCGAAGATCGGCAATGGGAAGTCCCCCGGCGGCAGGCCCACCAGTGACATCGTGCCGCGCTTGTGCAGCATGCCAATGCCCTGCGCAAAGGCCGCACGCGACACCGCTGTGACCAGCACGCCATGTGCGCCGCGCACATGCTTCTGAACCTCTGCCACCGCGTCTTGAGTCGCCGCGTTGACCACCATGTCGGCGCCAAGCTGCGTGGCCAGCTTCAACTTGTCGTCGGCGATGTCGACCGCGATGACATGGAAGCCCATCGCCTTGGCGTATTGCACGGCCATGTGCCCTAGCCCGCCGATGCCGGAGATCGCCACCCAGTCGCCTGGCTTGCAGTCCAGCACCTTCAATCCCTTGTAGACGGTGACCCCAGCGCACAGCACTGGCGCGGCGGCCTCGAAGCCCAGCGCGTCGGGCAGGCGTCCGACATACCCGGGATCGGCCAGCGCGTACTCCGCGTATCCGCCGTTGACGCTGTAGCCGGTCATCTGCTGTGAGTCGCAAAGCGTCTCCCACCCGGTGATGCAGTGCTCGCAATGGCCGCATGCGGTGTGCAGCCAGGGCACGCCGACGCGGTCACCTTCCTTGGCGAGCTTGACGCCGCGGCCCACGCGGGCGACGAACCCGGTGCCTTCATGGCCGGGGATGAACGGCAGGCTGGGCTTGACCGGCCAGTCGCCGTTGGCCGCATGCAGGTCGGTGTGGCACACGCCCGAGGCCACCACCTTGACGAGCAACTGGCCATCGGGCACCTCGGGCAAGGGCACGTCCTCTATGACAAGCGGCTTGCCAAACTCATGCACAACGGCGGCTTTCATCATCTCGGCCATGCTGGGTCTCCGACGGGCTTACTTGAAGCAAGGATGCCACGGACAGTATCTCCCGTGTAGATGCCGGACCAAGAGCCTGAACTCAAGCGGATACGTCGAAGGTAGCTGGAGACGAACACCGTGCGATTTGGAAGCCACACCCGTGTCCAGAGCATGCGCTCAATCGGGCCAATCGAAGTGCCGGAAGCTACCGTTGTTCTATGGCTGGTTGTGGCCGGGTCCGTAAGTTCGAGCCTGCGCCGGTGACCTTGATTTTGCTGGCGACGACGTTGCCCTTCGGCCAATGGCAGCTGTCAGCCAAGGCTCCGTAGGGCGGGACTCGGCCAACTCCATACATTCGTCCCAGCTTGGTCAACGTCCGCCCGAGACTTCCAATGAGTCACATAGGGTTGTAGTCCGCCCGCAATGCCAGACGGCGTGTCAGCGTTACGCTTCAGCAAGACGCCACCGCAGGAGCCACCCTTGGGACAGTTCTCACCCCGCGACCGAATCACCTCGCTGCTCATCGCCGCCCTGAGCGCCTGCACGCTGAGCGCCGCGGTCTGCGCCCAGGCACCCGCGCAGGGCAGTAAGGTGCCCGCCGCCGTGGTCAAGAAGGTCACCGACACGGTGGACAGCGACAGCGCGCGCCTGCAGGCCATCTTCAAGGACATCCACCAGAACCCCGAGCTCGGGTTCATGGAAACGCGCACCGCCGCCATCGTGGCGAAGGAGCTCCAGGCGCTGGGCTACGACGTCAAGACCGGCATCGGCAAGACCGGCGTGGTGGGCATCCTGCGCAATGGCCCGGGGCCCGTGGTGATGTTCCGCGCCGACATGGACGCCAATGCCGTGGAGGAAGCCACCGGCCTGCCCTATGCCAGCAAGGCGCGGGTCAAGCTGGCGTCGGGCGTGGAGGTGCCGGTGGCGCACCTGTGCGGGCACGACGCGCACGTCACCTGGCTGCTGGGGGTGGCCAAGGCGATGGCCGCGCTCAAGGCCGACTGGAAGGGCACGCTGGTGCTGGTGGCCCAGCCGGCCGAAGAGCAGATCCTGGGCGCGGCAGAGATGGTGCGCGACGGGCTCTACACCCGGCACGGCGTGCCCAAGCCCGATTACCTGGTGGGCCTGCACACCAGCCCGGTGCCCACCGGCGTCGTGGCTTTCAAGGCCGGCGACGTGAACGCCGGCACCGACCAGCTGGACGTCACCTTCCGCGGCATCGGCGGGCATGGCTCGGCGCCGCACCTCACCAAGGACCCGGTACTCATGGCGGCGGCGGCCGTGGTGCAGTACCAGTTCATCGTCAGCCGCGCGATCGACCCGCTGAACGCCGCCGTGTTGACGGTGGGCTCCATCCAGGCGGGGTCGGACAACAACGTCATCCCGTCGTCGGCGCTGGTCAAGATCAACCTGCGCTGGTACGACGAGGCCGACCGCAAGCGCATGCTCGACGGCATCGAGAGCATCAACCAGTCGATCGCCTCGGCCTACGGCCTGCCCGCCGAGCTGAAGCCCACCACGGTGATGAAGGGCGGCTCGAAGGTGCTGTCCAACGACCCGGGCATGGCCAAGACGGTGATGCCGGCTCTGCAGTCTCTGCTGGGCGAGAAGGCCGTCATCGTCGACGTGCCCAAGGTCATGGGGTCCGAGGACTTCCATCATTTGGTCATCGACAACGAGACGCGCCGCTACCTGTACATGTACGTGGGCTCGGCCAAGCCCGAACACTTTCAGAGGGCGCAGGCCCAGGGTAAGCTGTTGCCGTACTCCAACCACAACCCGGACTACCAGGTGGACCTGGACGCCATCCCGCTGGGGGCCAAGGTCGGCACCGTGTCGGTGCTGGAGTTCCTGGCCCAGGGAGCGGGCGGCAGGTAGGCCTTCGGCAGCGGCCGCGAGGTCGATCAATTGAACTTCACGTCATCGCAATTGCCCTATTGCAAGTCCGAATCGAAGCCCTACCTGTGAGTGCCAAGTTGCAGGTGCCTACCTTCGGGTGGGGGCCAACTCCACGGCGCCGCCAGCGTCAGCATGTCTGGGTGGAGTGACAGGAAGCCGCCCTTCGCGAGCGGCTCCTCTTGGCCGGGATTGCCAGATCGCCACCAATGCCGACATCAGCCTTTCAATCAGCTGGGCACCGAGCGACCGGCCTTCCATTCGGCGGACTCAACGTCTCGACCCATTGCTGAATTTCACTCGTTCGAGAAGCAGACGTCCACCGCGTGGCAGCGCCAAGGCCTGGCTTCGAAGACCAAGTCGAATTGATTGCGCGAAACCACTTCAACTGGTCATCGACGGACACTGCTAGATCCCCATCCCCATTGGTCCATCACACGCTGGTCGCGTGCGCTTTCCGCCTCGATTGAATCCTGCGGCAGTTGCTTGATGCAATCCTCCAGTGCCTGGGGGTCCGGCTTGTCCGGTGGCTTGGCCTGGACCGGCGTCCGGGCTGAGGTTCCATCCCAGGCAAACGGATTGCTGAAAACCGGCGGGTCGGGCAGGCAGTCGTCCTTGTAAAGCGGGGGACCGTCCGATGCAAATGGCGAGAACGAGATGGTCTTCTCGAAGACCAAGGGCTTGCCGGTCGGCGTGGGCGGCCATTGCGGCATGCTGTTGATGGCCTGACGGGCCAGTCGCTCGGCAACAGCGGATGTCGACCACAGCGTGTCGAGCCGCGTCAAGCTGCCATCGGGCGCGATCTCGATCCGGAACCGGACCATGCCCTGGTCGGGGCCCTCGACCGCCGTGCCCATCATGCTGCGGACCTGTTGGCCCCAGGTGTAGCGGTAGGCCTTGCTGTTCTTCAGCTTGTACGTTGAGGCAAAGGCCCATTCCGCTGCCGTTGGTGCGGGTGGTGCAGCCAGCGACGCAAGTTCGTGCGGCGCAACCGGCGCGCCGGGCTCGACCAGTGCGAAAACTTCCGGCGCCGGATTGGGCGTGCGCGGCAAGGCGGAGCCCTCCGCCCTGGGGGCTGCAGGCGCGGGCTCCGGCGCGGACTTTTCGGGCTCAGGCGGCCGGATGACCAGTACCGTGGCCCGTTGTTCGTGTGCCGGTGGGTTCGGCTTGACCGTGAGTGCGCCGAAGGGTTTGAAGGCCAGAGTGAACACCAGCGCATGCAAGGCCAGCGAAAGGGCCAGGCCAACGACGGGCTGGACGCTCGAGCAGGGCCGGTCGCGCCTCATCAATTCATCGGGCGCAGTCTGCGGATCGTCGCGGCCACGAGCGGTGCCACCGACGACGGCGGGAACGGCGACACGCTGCTGACGTTGATTTCGCAGAGCACGTAGCGCTGCGCAACGTCGACAAGCGCATCGCCAAGCATGAAGTCGCAGTCCCACAGCAGCGGCAGTTGTTCGTGCGCCAGGCCGACGCGTTCGCGCAGCAGCGCGACCCAGGTCGACTCCAGTTGCTGCCTTAAGTCCTGGAAGCCCGGCAGCTCAGGGCCGTGGTACAGACGAGGCCCTGGCGTGGGCGCGTCGGGGTGCAGCGCGTTCACGGCCTGCAGGCCGAAGCCGGTGACGCGATCTTCCACCAGGTAGGCGCGCACCATACCTTCGGGCAGCCGCGCCTGCCAGGCCTGGTCGATCATGTGACCGCCGCCTTCCGGCTCGAAGTAAGGCGCCAGCGTCGCCTTCAGCGCTGGCAAGTCCATGCGCTGCGGCGTGCTGCCGCGCTGGGCGTGCTGCACGGTCAGCGCGCCGTCGCCGGAAGCTTCCACGCGCCACACGCCGATGCCGCTGTGGCCACGGT
Organism: Burkholderiales bacterium; assembly: GCA_017302505.1. Taxonomy (GTDB): domain Bacteria; phylum Pseudomonadota; class Gammaproteobacteria; order Burkholderiales; family Burkholderiaceae_C; genus Rubrivivax. The sequence continues at coordinate 17,574 of JAFLDH010000013.1, read as the reverse complement.
GCTGCTTGAGCACTCGCGCGCCCCGCCGCAGCCGCTGCGGCAGCTCGGACTCCAATTGCGCCAGGCTGTCGATGCGGTGAACGTCACTGCCGAATGGCAGGTCGCGGGTTTCGAACAGCACGTCCTTGGTACCCAGGCGTTGAATCGTATCCGGGTGCGCGCTGACGAACACACCCGCCTGCGCCAAGTCGCGCAGCAGCGCATCCAGCCGGTCGCGGCGGCGGCCATCCTCGATGGGGTTGCACCACACCAGCACGGCCTGCACGTGGCGCAACTGTGCCGTCACCTCGTCGGCGAAGTCGTCGTGATAGACCGCCGGCTCGGCGTTCACGCCGGCGGCAGCCAGCGCTTCAAACAAGGCCGCGAATCGGCTTGCTGCGGGGTCTGCGCGGTCGCGGGCGGCCCAGTCGCCGGGATACAGCAGCGCGACACGCGCGGTGCCGGTCATGGCGCAAGGCTCCCGGGCTTGTCCACCAGCGGCCTGCCCGCTGCCTGCCAGGCGTCGATGCCCCCGATCAGGTAGCGCGCAATCAATCCCGCAGCCTGCAACCGCAGGGCCGTGGCGCGGCCCACCTCGTGGCCGTAGACGCAGTACACGAGCAGCTCGCGGTCTCGCGGCAGCTCAGCGGCCCAGGTGGGCACCTGGGTGGGGTCGCACCAGCGCGAGCCGGGGATCATCGTGCGCGCCTTCTCGAACACACCGGCACGGCGCACGTCGAAGACCAGCGCGTCGCCCACCTCGTCCTGATTCGCGCCGAAGGGCTCGCTGGCTGCGTGAACCGCTTGCTGGTACCTCCCATAGACGGCTGCCCAGTCGATGTTGTCCATGAAGGCATCCACGTAGGCGCCCGCCGCCGCGCCGAAGTCCATGTGATAGGCATGTTCGTACATGTCAAGCGCCAGGATCGGCACGCCACCCGCCAGCACATGCGTGTGGTCGGCGGCCCACTGGTTGACCAACGTGCCCTCCCGCGGCTGGAACACCAGCAGCACCCAGCCCGACCCGCCGCCCAGGGCCTTGCCCATCGCGATGAACTCTTCGCGCCAGCGCTCGACGCTGCCGAAGCTGGCTTCCAGCATCAGCTTCGCTGCCGGCTCCATCGTGACGCCGTCGCCGCCCAGGCTGGCGAAGTACAGCTCGTGCAAGAGCATCGAGTTCGTCGCGATCAGCTCCTCGCGCTTCAGGCCGTTCAGCTGGAAGCCAGCCGCCGTGGCGAAAGGCATCGCCGCGAGGTCCTGGCGGATGGCGTTCAGTCGCTTCACCGCGCCACCGTAGTTGTTCTGGTGGTGGCTGCTGATGAGTGCCGGCGACAGGCGCTTCAGCGCGGCCGGGTCGAAGGGCAGGTCTTGCAGGCGAGCAGTCATGGAAATTCCTTCAACGGATCAAGGGCAGCAGCCAGGTCGACAACAGACCGATGCCTGCACAGGCACCAAGCAGCGGAATCACGCCGACCTTGAACCGGAACAGCGCCACTGCGGCGGCGACCGTGATGACGGCCGAGAGTGCATCGAAGCGCCCGTCGAAGCCCTGAGGCCAGAGCACGTGGTACGCAAAGAACATGGCCAAGTTCAGGATCACCCCGACCACCGCCGCCGTGATCGCCGACAGTGGTGCCGTGAATCCCAGCTTGCCGTGCGTGGCCTCGACCGCAGGGCCGCCCGCCAGGATGAACACGAAAGACGGCAGGAAGGTGAAGAAGGTGACCACCGCGGCGGCCACTGCGCCGCCGAGGAACAATGCCTCAGGACCGAACACCTGCTTCAGCCAGCCGCCGACGAAACCGACGAAGGCCACCACCATGATCAGCGGGCCGGGTGTCGTCTCACCCAACGCCAGCCCGTCGATCATCTGCGGGCCGCTGAGCCACTGGTGCGTTTCGACCGCACCCTGGTACACGTAAGGCAGCACCGCGTAGGCACCGCCAAAGGTGAGCAAGGCGGCCTTAGTGAAGAACCACCCCATCTGCGTGAGCGTGCCCTGTAGGCCATAGAGAGCGACCAGGGCTGCCATCGCCAGCAGCCACAGCCCGAGCCCGAGACCCAGCACCTTGGCCAAGTGGCTGCGCGAGAAGCGCGCGTGCATCGGCGTCGGCGTGTGGTCGTCGATCAGCGCAGGCCCGTAGCTGGCCTTAGCGCTGCCATGCCCGCCACCCAGCGCGAACACCTGGGGCCAGCGGCGTGCGCCGAAGTGGCCGAACACCGCGGCTGCGAGCACGATGGCCGGGAACGGCGTGTCAAAAGCGAAGATCGCCACGAAGGACGCGGCAGCGATGCCCCACATCCAGCGGTTCTTCAATGCTCGCGTGCCGATGCGGTGGGCGGCATGCAGCACCAGGGCCGTCACCGCTGGCTTGAGCCCGAAGAAGATGCCGGCGACCAGCGGCACGTCACCGAAGCGCAGGTAGACCCACGACAGCGCGATCAGGATAAACAGGGACGGCAGCACGAACAGCGCGCCGGCCACGATGCCACCCCAGGTGCGGTGCATCAACCAGCCGATGTAGGTGGCGAGCTGCTGCGCCTCGGGGCCGGGCAGCAGCATGCAGTAGTTCAAGGCATGCAGGAATCGCTGCTCGCTGATCCAGCGGCGGCGCTCGACCAGCTCGGTGTGCATGATCGCAATTTGGCCCGCCGGCCCGCCAAAGCTGATGAAGCCGAGCTTGAGCCAAAAGCGGAAGGCCTCGGCGAAGCTCACCGAGGCAGGCGCGGTCGGCGCGGCGGGATGGCCTGCCGACGCTTCGGACACTGGCGTTGTGGTGGTTGTCATCCCGGGGCTCCAGGGGCGGCGTGCAGGGCGTCAAAGACCGCCGCCGCCGCCAGGGTCAGCTGATCGTCATCGGCATGAACCTCGCGCAGACCGGCGAGCACCGCCTCCAGGCCGGCCGCCTCGGGCACCGGGATGCCGCCGATGTCCAGGAAGTGGACGGCGCGTGCGATGCGCTGCAGCCGTGGGTCCGCGTCCAGGCCAAAGCTCGCGGCCAGTACCTCGAAGCTGACGCGGGCGCCGACGTGCGTGAAGCGCGCGCCGTCGTAGTCGAAGCCCAATGCACCGCGGGGTGCGGGCGTGGGCCCGGCGGGGTCGGCCAGCCAGACGAAGCGCGCTTCCGTATCGATGAAGCGGCGGATCAGCCAGGCGCAAGCCAGGCGGTCGACCCAGGGTCGCGCTCGTGTAGCCCAGCGTTTGCCTTGGAACTTGCGCGGGTCCAGCCGCGGGATCCCGTGCGGCGCCTGTGCCGCCGGTTCACCGCGTGAGAAGCGCGCATCGAGCGCTTCACGCAGCGCATCGAGTTCGGCCTGTGCCTGCTCGGCGGCGGCACCCGGGTAGTAGTCGATGCCCACGAGTGCCTGCAGCGACTCGGAAACAGCGCGCCAACGACGACGGGCTTCAGTCTCGGGCAGCCCAGGCAAGGCGCCTGCCACGGATTGCACTTCCGTGCGCCACTGACCGTAGGCCTCCGTGCGGTCGAACAGTGCCACGATCTCGGCCCGCTGGACCTCGTCGGAGGCGGACAGCTCGAGCACGCTGGCTTGGCCGCCATGGGCACGGACCTCAGTCACCAGGGGATCGAAGAGAGCCTTCTTGGAGTCAGGCAGGACATAGACGCCATCTCGAATCGACCCGCAGGCCAGCGTCTTCAGCGCACGCCAGACACGCAGCCGCACTGCGTTGGGCTGCGTCGGTAAGGTGAGAAAGAGCACGCTCCACATATGCGAAGCATACGCTACGATACTAGAAATATATACTTCTCGAACCTAGTCACCGAGCTCCCACTTGGAACCGCGAGCGTCCGCTCTCGATCAATGGTGGGAAGGTCAGCAACTGGCCGGGTCCGTGAATTCGACGCCGCACCCGACCGCTGACTTTCGAGGCAAGGTAAGGCACATGCAGGTCGGCAAACTGGCCGAGTCGTGTACCCGCGCACCCGGCTATCTTCGGAAATTCATCTGGGCCGGTTCTATGGCCGCTCCTACCGCCTCCGGTCATTCGTCTTCGTTCCCCTGTTGACCTGGCGGTCGACACGCCGATGCCGGAATATCACCGGCTGCTCAACGTTGGAGGTAAGCGGACGACGACGGCGCGCCGCTTGACAGAATACGAAGGGACTTCCCCAGTCCTATGACGGTATCGAGGTGCCAAGATTGACTCGCGGAAGTTCAATCTGATCGGAAAGTGGAAGTCCATGGCGGAGACTACACGCGGCGCAGTGGCGCGGGTAGGAGTAGATTTTCCAAGCGTGTGTTCCAGGTGCACGCAGTGGACCGGTCGGGCCGGGTGGTGTTGGCCAAGGCGTTTTCGCCGGAGCGGTTCTTCGCCTGGTTCGCCGAATTGCCCGCCGGCTGCCTGGTGGCGATGGAAGCCTGCGGGGGTGCCCACCATGCGGCGCGGCGACTTCGTTTGCAGGGCTTGGATGCCCGGCTGAACGGCGGCCACTTCATCACCCCGTACCGCACGGTCGGCAAGTGCGGCAAGAACGACACCAACGACGGTGCGGCGATGTGCGAGGTCATCAGTCAAAACACGTCCGGAGTGCCTAGCATCGGCAAACGCGAACTCGTAGTCGCCTACGCTGCCGCACGGGACTTGGACGACGATTGCAAGGATGCGTCGCCCGTTGGACTCGCCAGAGCTGGCCATGCGGTCACATGCACGACGGGGAACGACGATGGCAGGCCCCTGGAAACCGCATCGCTCTAGTTCAGTGCAAGTAAGGTCGGCCGCCTGCCGCCGTCAGAGCACGCCGTACCCTTGGCGCTCGAGAATGTCCCGCAGCGGGCGGTTCAGCTTCGCGCTCCCCACGATGGATCCAACAGCGACATCAAGGCGCTCTTCTCGGCTGAGGTGGTCTAGCTCGCCTCTTCTCGCGATGCGAGCAATCCATTCGAGGCGATAGAGGGGATCGCCGCACAGGTCGGGCCGCAACTCGGCGAAGCAGGCCACGCGCGACAGCCGATCCCGTGTGGCCCTCCCCAGATGCTGTGCCTTGACCGAGAACCGGCCCTTGGTCGTCGAGCGCGACAGAGACGGTTGCAGCACGGCAGCCAACAGCTTCTCAGCGCGGGCCGCCTGCTCGCCGGTGTCGCCTTTGAGCCAGCATCCGGGCACGTAGTAAACCGCAATGTCCTCTACTGGCGTCAGACTGATGCGCTGCGCGTGAGGCGCGCTGGAGCAGCCGGCCAAGTGCGCGTCGACACGCACCAGCAGCTGTCCAGAACGACCGACATAGACATCACACGTGTCCAGCAATGCGATGACATACACCCCGGGCATCGCCTGGCCTGCATAGCCATCCACCAAGCTTGAACCGCGCCGAAACTTGACGCCTCGGATGAACGCACTTTCGCCCTCATCACGCGCCTGTCGGCTTGCTTTCAGCATCTTCATCTCGAACTTCCTTTCGTCATGGCCACCGCACAACGCGACAGCAACGGAGGGATCCTTGATCAGAGAATTTCCGCTTGCAAGAAGATTCGGCGCAATATGTGGCTCCCTCTACGCTGGTTGTTCACTTTCATAGACTCGTAGCAAACTGACATCACCGACGACAGTTTGACCGGCGTTGAAGTCGCCGTCCTCGGCATCGCCTCCCGGGACTGACGTTACTCGCCGCTTTGTAAAGAGCAGTAGCTGATTGACGCAGCCCGCACCCCGCGGAGGAGCATTTCCGCTTGGAGCTACTTGAAGAGGCCAGCCTACCACCCCCCAGAAGTCTGTGGGCTGCTGCGGTGCAGGCTGCTGTCGCTGAGGCGGCGTGGGAACGTCGTCAGCCGCTCGCGCTACTTAGCGATGAGCACGGTGAACCGGGGCAGCGCGCTGCGCTGCATGCAGTCGAAGACCGGCGGGATGCGCCAGATCCCGCCGCGCCCCTCGCGCAGCTTGTCATGGTCGTCCTCATCGTATTCCCGTAGGCCGTACGGCGGGTCAGTGACGATCGCATGGACCGAGCGCTCGTCACGCTCGGTCATCCAGTTCAGGGCATCGGCCAGGACCAACCGGACGCACGGCAGCACCGTGACGGCGGCGCCGCCGGTCGGTGCGGTGCGGGGTGCAGTGGCGGCGGACACGCGGCGATGCTACTTCCGGCCGAGGCCGAACCGCCGCGCACCGCTCAGTCGCGCCGGCGGATGTAGTCAGCCAGGCGGAACGGCTTGCGGGGCTTCAGGCCGTCGCAGATGACGTAGAGACAGACCGCCATCGCCAGGCAGGCGAACGAGAACCAGAGCTGGGTTTCCATACAGTAATGTAGCGCAGGCCACGGGTTTGCGATCACAGAACGCGGGTTGCGTCGTGCGGAAGTCCCGTTTTCGATCGCTATACAGGGTGTCATCCACTTCACAGGCCCTTCCATGGAACACCCCGTTCGTCTCCGCGACATCAATTGGCCGGCGCTGCTGGTCGACACCGGCAAGCTTGTAGGTCGCACGGTCGCCATCCTTCTCGGACTCGTCGCTGCCGGCGGCATGCTCGGTGCACTGTCGCACTGGTACCCGAGGATCGGCATCACGGTCACCGCAGTGATCGTCGTCGCAGCCATCGTCGTGCCGGGTCTACTCAGCGTGATACGCCACATCGTCAGCGACGAGAAGCGCGGTGCGAAGTACCGGCGCGCGATCCGCAGCAACTGACAGAAAACCCGCTGGCCCAGCGACCAGCTTGAAACCCTGCCAGTCGCTGCGTTTCGCAGCACACAAGCCTCCTCCCTCTTGAGGCCCCCGCAAGGGGTCCTCCATGTTGGTGAGGGGTACACAGCCCGCGACCAACATCGCCGGTAGCGCAAACACCAAGCACGGCAACGGCTTACGTTCGATCCATTGCTTCGCCCAGGGGCAGCGAAACGGCATGGCGTATCCCTCCACCCCCACCATCTCTCACGCCACGCAACCCGCCCGAATGCATGCCCCCTTGCGTGGGCCTGCGTTCAAGGGCCTTCGTCAGCGGAGACCCGAGTGATTAACCGTCAATCAGTCGCCGGCCGCCAGATCTCCCGAGCCCAGCCCGGGAATTCTGGCCGCTCCCATAACTCGACGTCTTCGACGTCTTCGACGGCTCGGGCACTGCGCTCGATGAGCCGAGAAGCCCAGCCTGCAGTCTCTGCAAACAGCCACGGGCGTTCGCCCGCCTTGCGCTCATGAAGAACAGCCTTTGGCAGCAGCCGGCCACCGCCGACGAACTCGCCGGTGTCAATGAAGCACAGCGTGTAGCCGAGCATGCGAAAGCCCTCGGCGGCAGGGTCAGTGAGCACTGCGTCCAGTTCCGCGGCAGTCAGCTCAGCGGGCCTGGCTCTCTGAGTCTTTGCTTCCATGGTCAACCCCGCTCAGCTGTAGAACTGCAGTTCGTTGCGGGCCTCGCCGGCCTGCCACTGCGCCACGTCGAACTCTGCAAACAAGTGGGCCTGCTGCTCGCGGCAGCCTTCGCGGACAGCGGCATCGAGCCCGGGGTCTTGCAGCTCGGCTTCGACCTTCGTGAGCAGAGAGCGCAGCCGAACGAGCTCGGCTTCGGCTTCGGTGAGTCGCTGCTGCGCGCTTGCACGCAGGCGGGCCCGGAGCTCCGCGTCGGAATAGTTGACGCGGGTCGGGGTGGTGGTGGATTGCATTCAAGTCCACGTTGTTGCCACCGGCCCACTGCCGGCGGGGGTTGTCGTGCACGACATCGCGCACCCTATGCATAGTGAACGGTTTTGCCGACAAAACTGCCCTTCATTGCTGTTCATTGCTGCGATCGCGACAACTGCTGTGAGTACCGCATCCCCTCTGCTTCCGAGCCCATGCTGGCGACCGCGCGGCCACCCACACGCCGCAGCACCTCGATGGGCCTCTTCGGTCGCAAGGCAGCACTCGGACTGGCGCACCGGCTGACACACGGCGGAGCGCATCGACCTGCAGGAACCCCTCTGCTGCCAAGCCCGTGCGAGCAGCCGCACCGGTACCGACACAGCTCAGTGGTTCGACCTGGCCGCCTTGGGCGCAAAGAGGACTGCGGAGGGCGCACCGGCGGACACACCGCGGGGACTGCGCAGGGCTGGGCTGCGCCTAGGGGCAAGAGGGAGCAGGTGGCGGGAGGGTGGAGACGTGCTGGGCGCCGCGCAGTGCGACGGGTGGCACCTTACCCCTGCCAGCTGCGCCTGGAACGCCCTGAAGCCCGGTGCCGCGCCGGAGTGACTAACGGTTAATCACCCGCCGGCCGGAAGAAGTGATTTACGGTCAATCACGAAGCGCCCGGGCAGGTGTTTAACGGTTAAACACCCCTTGGGCGTGACTGGACGCCACGGTGCGGTGAGGCAGCTTGGGTGTTTAACCGTTAAACACCCGCAGCGGTGTTCTTTTGGCTTACACAGATGAACCGCGGGTGCACAGCTGATCCGTGCGCGGGACCGCAGGCGGCCCCGCACACGTGACTGAGCCCGCCGAGGGCGGCGGGCTCAACTCACGAACGCGAGGCCGCGTTAGCGAAGGTCGTCGAGGCCGAGGGTCCGGGGCTGCCGAACCGCACCACCACGCTTCGCGCCGTTGCCCTGCTCATCGAGCAAGCGTCGCAGCCACAGCGCGCCGCCGAGCTCGCGGTACAGCGCATGCTGTTCGTGGGACAGTCGGAGGCTCACCGTCGTGCTGTCAGCCCCATGCAGCGGCGGCCGGCCGCCGGAAGACAGGACTTCGCGCCGTGCGTCGGGGTCGGGCATGCGCATGGCCAGCCCGTCGCGGTAGCCGCGCTCGACGGCGGCCCCTTGCGCGCGGTCGCTGACGTGCAGCCGCGCCGCAAGGCGCAGGCCGTTGTGCACGTCATCAGGCACCCGGTCGGCGCCGAACAGCGCGCGGTCAAGACCCATCGCGTAGCCCTGCGCGTAGTCCGGCGCGGTGTCGGCGAGGGCAGCAACGGCGCCGCGAAGCGCCTGGACCGATGGGCTGTCGGGATCGGGACGGCGATCCCAGGTGATGGGCTTGAACTTCATGGTGGGCTCCTTGGCGGGTGGTGGTAGTTCTGTGTATAGGAACCGCGCGGCCGGCTTCAAGCGGCCGCGGGCCGCTTCGGGATTCGCTATACGGAACTCCAGCAACCCTCTCACCTGCAGGAGACCGCAATGCAGAAACCTACAACCCCCACTCGGCCGGTTCAGTCATGGACCGAGTTCCGCGCCGACGACACCACGCAGCAGAGCGACGCCGCTCGCGACGCCGAAGCCTGGTATGACCAGCAAGCCGCTGGGTGTTTGACCGTCAAACCGTCAGGCCATGCTTGTACCGCCGCGCCACTGGCGGGCGCCTGGGCCTTCCCGCGTGCTACCGAGCAGGGGGCGCAATGAGCAAGCCTTCCTTCCCGAGCGACACCCCCGAGCTGGCCGCCGCCCGCGCGGCCCTGCAGCGAGTCCTCGGACAACAACGCCGCGGGCAGCCGGAGCCTGCAGCCGTCGCACAACCGCGCGTCTTGGATGCTCCGCCTGGCCGCCCAACCGCGGCGCGCATCGTGGAGCCTGAGCCGGTTCGCCCGGCCGTAGTGCTCCAGGAGCAGGTGCCGGTTGTGCCGCGGCCCGCGCCGATGCCAACAGTCCGCGGCGAGCTGGTGTCGGCGGTCGATGCGATGTGCCTGCACGTGGGCCGCGTGACAGCCACCGGCGCCGAGCTGTACGTCTGGTTCGGCGACGGGGACACTGCAGCTGCCCGAGTCCGAACGTGGGCGCCGTTCAATGACATCGCCGTCGTCGAGATCAACCCGCACGGGGCCCTGCGCTCGTTCAGCGTCGAGGCAGAGCAAGGCCCGCCCGATGCGTTCGACTACGCAATGCAGCCGTACCGACGCATCGACAGCGAGCCGAGCCAGGACGAGCTGACGGCCTACGTCCGGCAGCACCTGCTCGGGCTACTGACGCCGGAGGCCCGGCGCCGCCTAGCGGCGCTGGTCGGAGGTGCCGGATGCGCTGCGACGTGACAGCCTAGTACCGCCTGGACCGCTCAGCGATGGGCGGCTCGTTCGCGTTCAACCACCTCGAGAACGGGCATGCGACATCGCGTAGTCCGGCAGACCCGTTCGGCCGCGGCTGGTCGGCTGCTCAGTGGTTCGCGTGGCACGGGCAGGTGGTTGACGGCCGCCTGGAACTGCCTCCGCGCGGGATGCGCGAGGTCGTGCCGGTATCGGAGCCACGGAAGGCTGTTTGACGGTCAAACGCTCAACGCTCAGCAAACCCCTCCGCGGCAACCCGCACCTGCCGGTACAGGCCGCGCCGCAGCGCTTCCAGCGGCCGAGTGCCGCCCAGCGACCCTTTCGGCCGGGCCCAGAACCCGAACTGCTCGCCAGACCTGAGGTGTTCCAGGATGCGGCTGATGCGTCCCACCTGCGCCGCGAACTCGGCGTCCCATGGCCCATCGGTCCATTCGCGGCACTCGATGACATCAGCGTAGGGCTCAACGACCGCGCAGCGGTACCGCCCATCCGTTCTCAGGTCATCAAGCGCGACGCCCGAGGTCTCGCGCGTCATCCGCAGCACGCGCCCGTCCTCTGCGTGCAGCTGCGCCAGGCCCATCACAGGGGCGACTTCAACGAGCACGGCTTCGCCGACGGTGAGGCTCATGTTGGTATGGTCGCAGGTGGCCGCTTGACGGTCAAACACCCCGGGCACGCCAGGGCATCCCTTGGTTGCAAAGGGCTGAGGGCGACCGGACGGTGTGTGCGGTGAACGACGGTCGGTGCCGGAGGCGCGGTCTGCCTTGGGGGCAAAGGCAACGGGGTGGCCGCGGCGCTGTGAAGGGTGCGGGAGGTAGGAGTCGGAGGCTGGGTCTCCGAGCCCGACAGGGCGAGGGTTGGGGCGGGGCAGGAGTGGCGCTTCTACCCCGCGAAACCAGAAATCGCGGGGTAGGTCTCATCAAACGGATGGCACTGTGAAAAAAACCCCGGACAGCGAACTGCCCGGGGCCAACAACAACAGGAGACGTGACGTGCTCTCAGGGCGTCACGAGGCTGTATAGCGAACGAAATCAGGGCTCACCAAATTTCTTTGCCGACAGGCGGCATTCGGACCCACTCACTGTCCCGCGCGTAGTCCCGCGCGGTCTGGATGTGCTCCATGGTGAGGAACGGCCAGGGCTCCTTCAAGCGGTCGAACGGCACGCCGCTGTCGAGAGATGCCAGCACGACGTCGATGGACACACGAGAACCTGTGAACACGGGCTTGCCGCCAAGGATTTCAGGGTCTGTCGTCACGAGGGGTGGGTGAGGGTTCACGCAATTTTCTTTCGTTGAGTGTGATGCTGTAGCAATTTTCTTTCTTCTTGTGCCAGAGAGCTTGACGCCAGGGAAACGCTAGCTACACCCAAAGTGCGCGATGTTGTTTCCGCACCTGCTCCGGCCAGAAGCCGGTGACAACAACACCGAGACGAATGAATCCCCGCTTCTCAGCCGCCGCGCGCCGCATCTGTGCCGCTGGCTTCGACATCGATGTACGCCGCGTGGCCCAGCCGGGCAAGGTGCGCGTCACTCTACTGCGCCCGCGCGGCGACGGCTACGCTGAAGTGCATGCCGTCGAGCAGTGCGGCTACACCCCGCAATTCACGATGGCCGAGACTCGGCTGCGGATCGAGCTCGGGCTGCTCAGCCGCGGCTCGTCGCTGCGCGCGACGCTCGAAGGCATGGCCGCGAAGGCCGAAGAGCTGGCTGCCAAGATTGCCGCCAACGCCAGCGACGTGGCGTGATGAGCGCAGTCGTCGCAATCAACCGCCGCGCCGACCTTCTCGGGCGCATCGCAGGGGCCGCTGGCATGGAAGCCCTGCAGGCACAGGTGCCGGTGCTGCATGCAGAGACCCTGGGCGCTGAGAACGTCATGCTGCGCGCAGAGGTGGTCACCGCGTTCAAGGCTCGCTTCAAGGCACTCGGCGGCGGCACGCTGAAGGTCGCAGACCTGGAGCGCCTGTTTCCGTCTCCGAAGCGCACCCGGGCCCGCGCCGTCGCGCCGGGCGAACTTGAGTTCACCGAGCTCGGCGCAACCGAGCGGCTGTTCCGGCGCGTGGGCGACCACACGCTGTATGCCATGGACCAAGGTGCGTTCTACTCGTTCGACGGCCTGCGCTGGGCACCACAGCCAAGCGGTGACGTGCTGGGCAATGCCGCGGAGGAAGTCCTGCTGATGATGAAGGAGGAGGCCCTGCGCGTGCCGGACCCCGAACGCCAGCAGGACCTGGTGGACGCCGCGACCCAGCTCCAGCGCGTGTCAGTCGTCAACGGCATGGTCCGGCGCCTGCAAGGCCGCGTTGCCTGCACGACCGATGAGTTCAATGTCTCGACGCAATACCTGGTTGTGGCCAACGGCACTGTGGACCTGGAGACAGGCGAGCTGATGCCGAGCCAGCCGGAACACCGGCTGACTATGGCAGCAAGGGCTGCGTTCGTGCCCGACGCGCCGCGCGCCACGTGGGAGCAAACGCTGAACGACGTGTTCCAGGGCGACACCGAGCTTGTGGCCTTCTTCAAGCGCCTCATCGGCTACAGCCTGCTGGGCAACCCGAAAGAGCGGATCCTGGTCGTCATGCCGGGTGTCGGCAAGAACGGCAAGTCCACGGTGTTCAACGTGCTACAGGAAGTGCTGGGCGAGCATGCCGCCAAGATGTCCTCGCAGACGGTCACGAGCCGCCGTGACGACAACGCCCATGGCAACAGCGCAGGTCCGCGCGAGGACCTGCTGCGCCTGCGGGGCAAGCGCTTTGTGCTGACAAGCGAGATCAAGCAGGGCACGTCGTTCAACGACGAGGTCGTCAAGGACCTTGCCTCAGGTGGTGACACGCTGGTGGCTCGTGGCGTGCATGGGCGCAACAGCGTCGAGTTCAAGCCGACGTGCGTGGTGTTCTGCCCGACCAACGTTCTGCCGGCCGTGCCGAACGACGACCAAGCCGTGTGGGACCGTCTGGTGCCGCTGCCGTTCAACACGCGATTCGACCTAGACAGCGGCCGCACTCCTGACCTGGACCGCCCCGCGAAGTTGCGCGAGGAAATCGACGGCATCCTGGCCTGGGCCGTAGAAGGCGCGCTGGAATACCAGCGGGTTGGCCTGCGCGTACCGGCGAAGCTGTACGAGCGGCGGGATGCGATGCGGCACGACGACGACTACCTGGCCCTGTTCATGGAAGAAGTGTGCGAAGTGGCGCCGTCGGCGCAGGTCGGGTCGGTGGACATCACGGACGAATACAACGAGTTCCTGCAGCGGCACGGCTCGAAGGTCCGTTACAGCACGAAGACGATGAAGCGGCTGCTGGAAGGTCGCGGGTTCAAGTACGGCGTCCTGGGCGTGCCGCCAAAGCAGCGCCGCGGGTTCCGGGGGATCGGCCTGCGCGGTACGGCGCCGGTGGCACCTTGGGATGAGCCGCGCGAGCCGGCCGAGGGGCCGGTCCAGCAAGCCGAGCTCGCCGTTTGACGCATCGCACTTGACAGGAGGCCTCCCGCGCGGAGGCCTTCGCTTTGCCCAGACTTGACACTTCGGACCTGTCTTGACAGTTGAAAAGCTCAAGTGTCAAGCACGCGTCAAGTCCTAAGTTGTTGTTCTATATAGTATTTTTCTTCTGCTTGACACCTTGACAGGAGAGATCAAGAGACTACACGCATAGGAGAGTGAAGAAAACTTCGCGAAATTTTTTCGTTTTCCTATAAGGCGTACAGTCGGAATTGATATGTCAAAAGTGTCAAGTGTCAAGTCGGTGCCGAAGGGGCCTGTCAGGGGATCCAAGCTGGGGGCCTCGGGTGGCCGTTCCGGGTAGGGCCGCCCGTCGCCCTCAACCTGGATCCCTCGGCTTGACGGTCGGCACCGTCGGTACCGCTCGCGACTTTCGGTGACGAAACCCGTGTCGTTGCCAGGCAATGGTCTCTTTAGTCGCGTCAGCGTTGGGTCTTCGGCATGCCAAGGAGCGCCGCAACCTGCGGGTCGTTCATCGCAGCCATCAGGCCTTCAACGCCGAGATGCTGACTCGGGCCTTCGACGATGAGCTCTGCGGCGCGCTGGAGGGGCGTTGCCAATTCCGCTGCGAGGATTCGGCATCGGACCTCGACCCTACCAGGGCCCGCCGCGCGCAGGACGACACTGTCTGGTGCACGTCCTGCTTCGCCGGGCAGCAGGGTTCCAAGTCGAACATGACACGTCATCACACCGCCCGCCGCGTCGATCACCATGACCGGCTCGCGCTGGCGCAGGGCTTCGGCGAACGAGGGACGATGGTCAATCAGCTCAACCATGCTGCGCCTATCGACTGGTCTAGACGGGAGCTTGGTGCCGAGGGATAGCTGAACCTGCTGGCCGTCTAGCGGCACTGCCGAGACCTCCAGCTTCGTGCCAGTCAACGCATACGCCGAACGGTTCGTCAGGCTGTAGCAGAGCACGACGGCTGAAGCCCGCACCCCCGCAAACTCTGCCAGTTCCCTCCAGTACCTGGAGTTCGCCGTGTATGTCAGGTTCGCTGCAAGCCCGAAGGGGTCGTCCTTGGTTGCTGGAAGTGCGTAGTCCGGCAGCCGGTCGAAGGTGAAGAACTGCCGCTCGAACTTCGCTTGCAGCGGCACGTCGCCGGGGTGTGTGACCACCAGGTCAACGACAGCATCCCCTCGACCCGCATCAGCGGCCACCATCTTGGCAACTTCAGGCGGCTCGGCCTCGGCCGTCGAACTGCCGCGCCGCACGTAGACCACGTTGCTCTTCAGCCCGCCGTATGCGTGCTGGAGATAGAACGGACGGGGTTGCTTTGGTATTGAGATGACCGCGACGGTCTTGCCCTCGTGCAGGCACTCTTCATAGTGAAACGTCAGCTTTGGTTTGACCTTGCTGCCCACGAACTGCTGCAGCTGTGCATCGTCCAGATGCTCACTGATGCCGGTCACCTCCGCGGGATGCGGGCGGGCGTCCCGGAAGCCGAGCAGTATGTGGCCGGGACCTTCGCGCCACGCGTTTGCGATGGCCAAGATGTCCTTCAGCAGTTCGGCCTTCTCAGCGTCGGACGCACCTACGAAGCGGTACTGGGCTCGCTTGAAGTCCAGGTCCGTGCCCTCGCTTCGGTAGCGCAGGGCATCGATCAGCGAGGTGTTCATTCAGGCTACTGTAGCCCTGGGCCGCTGTGCCAGTTGCAAGGGCAGCGCAGAAACGAAATGGCCGCCCCGGGGGCGGCCACCTGCGTGTGATGCCGTAGCATCCAGACATGCCCCACAACGCATTGCGAGACAAGTTGCGAGACGACCAACGATTCTGTCTCGCATCCTGTTGCGAGACGCTGTGTCTCGCAACGCTGTTCACCTATGTGAACCTAACTTGGTGCCCAGGAGAGGACTCGAACCTCCACGGAGTTACCCGCTAGTACCTGAAACTAGTGCGTCTACCAATTCCGCCACCTGGGCACTGCAACCCGAGAGTATAGCATCAAAGAGAACCTTCAATCCAACACCGCCACCTCCGGCGCTGCGCTTTTCAGTGAGCTGGAGGGTCAGGTCGAAGGCCACCAGGATGGCCACGGCTTCGTGCGCCGCGACGACGGTCAGCCGCCGATCTACCTGTCGCCGCAGGAGATGCGCGCGGTGCTGCACCGCGACCGCGTGCGCGTGCGCATCGTGCGCTACGACCGCAAGGGCCGCCCGGAGGGCCGCGTGCTCGAGATCGTCGAGCGACGCAAGTCGCCAATCATCGGCCGACTGTTGCATGAGGCCGGCATCTGGCTGGTAGCACCCGAGGACCGTCGCTATGGCCAGGACATCATGGTGCCCAAGAACGCCACGGCCAATGCCGCGGTCGGGCAAGTGGTGTCGATCGAGCTGACCGAACCGCCATCGATGTATTCGCAGCCGATGGGCAGGGTGGTCGAGGTGCTGGGCGAGATCGACGACCCCGGCATGGAGATCGAGATCGCCGTGCGCAAGTACGAGGTGCCGCACCGTTTCTCGCCCGAGACCCTGGCGCAGGCCGCGGCGCTGCCCGACAAGGTGCGGCCCAGCGACCGTCGCCACCGCATCGACCTGAGCGACGTGCCGCTGGTCACCATCGATGGCGAGGACGCGCGCGACTTCGACGATGCGGTGTACTGCGAGCCCTTCAGCCGCGGCCGCGGCAAGAACGCCTTCAAGGGCTGGCGGCTGATCGTCGCCATCGCCGACGTCAGCCACTACGTCAAGCCGGGCGAGCCGATCGACGCCGACGCCTATGAGCGTGCCACCTCGGTGTATTTCCCGCGGCGCGTGATTCCGATGCTGCCGGAGAAGCTCTCCAATGGCCTTTGCTCGTTGAACCCCGAGGTCGAGCGCCTGTCGATGGTCTGCGACATGGTGATCGACGAGGACGGCGCCATCGACGCCTACCAGTTCTATCCCGCGGTCATCTGCTCGCACGCTCGGCTTACCTACACCGAGGTGGCCGCGGTGCTGGCCAACACCCGCGGGCCCGAGGCGCAGAAGCGCTCCGGCCTGGTGCCGCACCTGCTGCACCTGCACGAGGTCTACCGCGCACTGCTGAAGCAGCGCGCGCGCCGCGGCGCGGTCGACTTCGAGACCACCGAGACGCAGATCGTCTGCGACGAGAACGGCCGGATCGAGAAGATCGTGCCGCGTACGCGCACCGACGCCCATCGGCTGATCGAGGAGGCGATGCTGGCCGCCAACGAATGCGCAGCCGGTTTCATTGCCTCGGCCGACCACCCCGCGCTGTTCCGCGTGCACGAGGGCCCGACACCCGAGCGCCGCGTGACGTTGCAGAACTACCTGCGCGCGCTGGGCATCGGCCTGCACTTGAGCGACGACCCGTCGCCGGGCGAGTTGCAGCAGATCGCCCAGGCCACCAAGGACCGGCCCGATGTGACGCAGATCCATACGATGCTGCTGCGCTCGATGCAGCAGGCGGTCTACACCAGCGCCAACGTCGGCCACTTCGGCCTGGCCTACGAGGCCTATGCGCACTTCACCAGCCCGATCAGGCGCTACCCCGACCTGCTGGTGCACAGGGTGATCAAGGCCATCCTGGGCGACAAGCGCTACCAGCTCGATGCCGCCATGGTGGCCCGCCAGCCGCTGCCGCGCCGTCCACCCAAGACGCCTGCCAAGGCGCCCAAGGCGGCGAGCAAGGAGCTGGAGACCTGGGAAGCCGCCGGCGCGCACTGCAGCGCCAACGAGCGCCGCGCCGACGAGGCCTCGCGCGATGTTGAGGCCTGGTTGAAGTGCCGCTTCATGCGCGAGCACCTGGGCGAGGAATACGCCGGCACCGTCAGCGCGATCACCAGCTTCGGCCTGTTCGTCACGCTGGACGCGCTGTATGTCGAAGGCCTGGTGCACATCACCGAACTGGGCGGCGAGTACTACCGCTACGACGAGGTGCACCAGGAGCTGCGCGGCGAGCGCTCTGGCGCGCGCTACACCGTCGGCACGCGGGTGCGGGTGCAGGTCAGCCGCGTCGACCTGGACAGCCGGCGCATCGATTTCCGGCTGGTGCGCGACAGCGATGTGCTGCTGCCGGCCGGCCGCGCGCGCGGCCGTGCGGCCAGTGCCGTGGACGAGCTGCAGGCGGTGCACGAGACCGACCGCGCCGGCAAGGCGGCCGCCAAGGCCAAGGCCGCGCGCAAGGGCCCGGTGTCCACTGCCAAAAA